>CABUBH010000022.1 GCA_902489775.1 uncultured Collinsella sp. | reverse complement strand
GAATTGATCCCTCGTGCGTTTTGGGAGCCGGCGACGGCGTCCTTCGTGCGCTCGAGAGCTTGGTTCGCGCCCATGTGGTCGCCCGTGGCGATAGCATCGCCGTGAGCGGTGACCCGGATGAGGTCGAACTCGTGGCGCGTTTTTTCGAACATGCTTTTCGCGAGGCGGCTGCCGGGCGCACGCTTTCTGCCGACGATGTCTCGCGCTGTCTGGCCGTTCTGCGCGACGGTGAGCACGAGGCTACGTCGCTTCGCGATGACGTGCTGCTTTCGTATCGCGGTCGTGCCATTCGCCCCAAAACGCTCGGCCAAAAGCGCTATGTGGATGCCATTCGCTCGCATACCATCACGTTTGGCCTGGGTCCTGCCGGTACCGGTAAGACCTATCTGGCCATGGCGCTCGCCGTTGCCGCGCTCAAGCGTCACGAGGTGGGCCGTCTGATCTTGACGCGTCCGGTTGTCGAGGCGGGGGAGAATCTGGGCTTTTTGCCCGGCACCCTCGAGGAAAAGATCGATCCCTACATGCGCCCGCTCTACGACGCCCTTTTTGACATGATGGATCGCGAGCGCACCGATGAGCTTATGGAGCGTGGCGTGATCGAGATCGCCCCGCTTGCCTACATGCGCGGCCGCACGCTGAGCGATGCCTTCGTGGTGCTCGACGAGGCGCAAAATACCACGCCCGAGCAGATGAAGATGTTCCTGACGCGTTTGGGCTTTAACTCCAAGTTTGTGATTACCGGCGACCTGAGTCAGCGCGACCTGGTGGGTCGTCGCGGCGGCTTGACGGATGTCGAGAAGATTTTGGGCCGTGTCGACGATGTCGCATTTTCGCACCTCGAGCGTGCCGACGTGGTGCGCCATGCCTTGGTGGGACGTATCGTCGAGGCATACGATGCTTATGATGATGAGCGCGAGAAACGCGCACGTGACCGAAAGGAGTCCCGTTGAGTGTATTGATCAGCAACGATGCCGAGCTCGATACGCTGCTCGACGCGCAGGAGGTGGAGCACATCTGCGAGGTCGTGCTTGCCGCCGAGGGCGTTGAGCGTGAAGTCGAGATTTCCCTTTCGTATGTCGACGAGGACGAGATGCACGAGCTTAACCACGAGTGGCGCGGTATCGATCGCACCACCGATGTACTCTCGTTTGAGTGCGATTCGGCCTTTGACGATGACATTCCCGCCGATGAGACGCTCGAGCTCGGCGATATTATCTTGGCCCCGCAGGTTATTGCCCATCAGGCCCCCGGTTTTGGCAATAGCCCCGCTGACGAGTGCCGTCTGATGCTCGTTCACGGCATGCTGCACCTGCTGGGCTATGACCACATCGAGGACGACGAGGCCGAGGTCATGGAGGCCCGCGAGGACGCCATCCTGCGCGATTTGGCGCTCGAGCGCGGCGAGGACCCCGAGCTAGTCCACGTCGGCCCCATCACCAACCACGCCCACGACTAGGAGCCGTCTATGATTCCTGGATCGAACAAGGACCATCCGTCCTTCTTAAAGTCGTTTTCTTACGCTATGGAGGGCTTCGTCACCGCCGTCAAGACCGAGCGCAACATTAAGGTCATGCTCGTGGCGGGCGTGTGCACCGTCATTGCAGGCTGCATCGTGGGGCTCGACATTGCCGAGTGGGCCACGATTATCATCTGTTGCGGCCTGGTGATCCACGGCGAGCTTTGCAATACCGCCATGGAGGCCATCGTCGACCTGGCGACCCAGGAGCTCCATCCGCTGGCCAAGCGTGCGAAGGACATCGCCGCCGCCTCCGTATACGTTCTTTCCATCACCGCCGCGATTGTGGGCTTGCTGGTATTTGCCCACGCGCTCGGCTTTATTTAGAAAGGGATTCCCATGTCCGACAATATGCAGCCTACCGATGAGATTTTGGACGACGAGTCCCTGGACGAGGCTGAAGGTGCCGATTCGTTTGACGAGGCCGAGGAGTTCGACCCGTTTGAGGGCATGAGCGATGAGGAGCTCGACGCCCTGTGCGACGAGGGCGACAGCCTCGCGGGTTTTGGCGACGTGGAGCCCGGTTTCCGCAGCGGCTTTGTGGCCCTGGTCGGTCGTCCCAACGCCGGCAAGTCCACGCTGCTCAACGCCTGTTACGGCAAGAAGGTCGCCATCACCTCGCCGGTGGCCCAGACGACTCGCCGCCGCATGCGCGCCGTCGTCAACCGCCCCGGCTACCAGCTGGTCTTTGTCGATACCCCGGGTATCCACAAGCCTAAGGACGGCCTGGGTTCCGAGCTCAACAAGAGTGCGTTGTTTGAGCTGAACGATGTCGATGTCGTCGCGTTTTTGATTGATGCCACCAAGCCCATCGGCAGGGGAGACGCCTGGGTTGCCGAGCGCGTCAGATGCGCTCGTTGCAAGAAGGTCCTGGTGCTCACTAAGGCCGATGAGGCCGACCCCGCACAGGTCATGGAGCAGCTTAAGGCCGCCCACGAGCTCATGGAATATGACGACGAGATCGTGACGTCGTCGGTCAAGAACTTCAACGTCGATGCCTTTATCGAGACCGTTGCGCACTTTTTGCCCGAAGGCCCGCGTTGGTTCCCCGAGGACATGGGCACCGACGCTTCTGACGAGACGCTCGTTGCTGAGTTTGTGCGCGAAAAGGTCTTGCGCCGCACCCGTGATGAGATCCCGCACTCCGTTGGCGTGATCTGCGATGCGCTCGAGCAGACCAAGAAGGTGCTGCGCGTGCACGCCACCATTTACGTCGAGCGTGAGGGCCAAAAGGGCATCATCATCGGCAAGGGCGGCGAGATGATCAAGCATATCGGTATTGACGCCCGTCGCGATCTTGAGCGCATCTTTGGCACGCAGGTCTTTTTGGAGCTGGACGTGAAGGTCAAGGCCGGCTGGCGTGACGACGAGGCCCAGATTCGCCGCTTTGGGTACAACGCGGAAGATTAGTTCGCGTCAATGGCAGGCTCCCGGACATATCGCACGAAGGTGCTCGTCCTCGACAAGACAAAGCTCAAAGAGACCGACTTGATCCTGACGATGCTTGACGAGCGGGGGCGGCAGGTTCGTGCCGTGGCAAAGGGCGCCCGCAAACCCGGTGGTCGCCTGGCTGCGCGCTGCGAGCTGTTCTGTACCGTTGATATGCTGCTTGCGCATGGACGGTCGCTCGACGTGGTTTCTCAGGCCGAGCTTATGGAGGCGCCGCTCGGCGCTGCGCCCGATTACGAGACGACCTGCGCCGCAAGCGCGATCGCCGAGGTCGCGCGCGTGTGCTCGTTCGAGGACGCCGAGGACCCGTTTACCTTTGCCATAACGCAGCGAGCGCTTGCCCTGGTGGGCAGCGGGCTCGACGCGGCACATATGGACCTACTTGTGGCGGCATATGTCTTTAAGCTGCTGTCGCACGTTGGCTATCGACCAGATTTTTCGGCCTGCGTGCTGTGCGGAGACCCCATGCTGTCGTATTTTTCACCACAGGCGGGCGGGCTCATGTGCGGGTCGTGCGCGTCGAGCGTTCCGGGTGCCGAGCTCGTGTCGACCGGCGAGGTCGCGTGGCTGCGCGCCCTCATATCCATGACCTTCGATGCGCTTATGGCCGAGCGAATCGACCCGCATACGGCGGCATTCTTGCTTGGGCTTTCGCATGTTTGGGCTGCGACGCACACCGATCAGCGCCTCCGTGCGATGGAATTCATGTTGGGTCGGTGATGATGCGCAGGCGCGGGCTGCTTGTGGTAACATATCGGCCTGTTGGTACCTCGACCTTGGTTGCTCGCTCCACCGGCGGCTTCCCAAATCGAGGCCATGGGGAGCGCATCCCGCGGCCGCTACAAGAAAGGTGAAATCATGACGATTTCCAAGGAGCGCAAGGCGGAGCTCACCGCCAAGTTCGGCAAGAACGCCCAGGACACCGGCAACTCCAAGGTTCAGGTCGCCATCCTGTCCGAGCGCATCAAGGAGCTGACCGAGCACATGAAGTCCCACCAGAAGGACTTCCACACCCGTCGTGGCCTGCTCATGCTCGTCGGCCGTCGTCGTCGTCTTCTCTCCTACATCAAGAAGAACGACATCGTCGAGTACCGTGAGCTCATCAAGGCTCTGGGCATCCGCGACAACATCCAGTAGGATTTGTACATGCTAAGAGCGTCCTGCGCAGCGGGGCGCTCTTTTTGTGTAAGGGCGCGAACAATCACGCTCTGAAGCGTGGCGGGGGCAGGGGGCCCGCGTCACATGAGAAGCCCGCAGGCAAGGGGCCTGTGGGGTAAAGGAGAACAATGACACTCGTATCCAAGACCTTTGAGCTGTACGGCAAGACCTACACCTTTGAGTCGGGCGAGCTTGCCAAGCAGGCCACCGGCGCCTGTCTGGTCAAGCAGGGCGACACCACGATGCTCGACACCGTGGTCGTCTCCAAGGAGCGTAAGAACTACGACTTCTTCCCGCTGACCGTCGACTTCAACGAGAAGATGTACGCCGCCGGCCGCATCCCGGGTGGCTACCTCAAGCGTGAGGGCCGTCCCAGCGAGAAGGCCACGCTCACGGCCCGTATGATCGACCGCCCGATTCGTCCGAGCTTCCCGGACGGCTTCCGCAACGAGGTGCACATCGTCGCCACCTCGCTCGTCGCCGACCAGGTCAACCCCTTTGACGTCATCAACGTCATGGGTGCTTCCCTGGCAATGACGCTCGGCGGCGTGCCCTTCGAGGGCCCGCTTGCCTGCGTGCGCATCGGCCGTAACGTGGAGACCGGCGAGTTTATCGTCAACCCCACCTATGAGGAGCGCGAGAACTCCGATCTGGATCTGGAGCTGGGTGGCTCCGCCGACTTCATCTCGATGGTCGAGGCCGGCGCCGAGGAGATCTCCGAGGACGATATGCTCGCCGCCATGAAGTTTGGCCAGGAGGCCCTTGCTGCCTTCTGCCAGGCTCAGGACGAGTTTGTCGCCGAGTGGGAGCAGGTCAACGGCGCCATCGTCAAGAAGGAGTACCCGCTCGACCAGCCCGTCGAGGAGGTCCAGGAGCGCATCTTCGCCCACTACGACGAGATGGCAGCCGCCCTTCGCGACGCCGACAAGCTCTCCCGTATCGGTAAGGTCGAGGCTCTGAAGGAGTCCATCCGTGCCGAGTTCACCGAGGAGGAGCAGGCCGCTTGGGAGCGCGAGATTCCCGTGGCGCTCAAGAAGCTCGAGAAGAAGGCTATGCGCACCATGGTCGTCGAGACCGGTGAGCGCGTCGACGGCCGTGCCGCCGATGAGATTCGCCCCATCATGGTGAAGGATAACTACCTGCCGCTCGTTCACGGCTCCGGTCTGTTCCAGCGTGGCCAGACCCAGGTGCTTTCCGTCCTGTCGCTCGGTATGCTCAACGAGGGCCAGCGTCTGGATACCATCGAGCCCACCGAGGGCAAGCGCTACATGCACCACTACAACTTCCCGCCGTTCTGCACCGGCGAGACCGGCCGCATGGGCAGCCCCAAGCGCCGCGAGATCGGCCACGGCAACCTGGCCGAGCGCGCTCTGCTTCCGGTGCTCCCCGACGAGAACGAGTTCCCCTACGCCATCCGCGTCGTCTCCGAGGTCATGGAGTCCAACGGCTCCTCTTCGATGGCCTCTACCTGCGGCTCCACGCTCGCCCTTATGGACGGCGGCGTTCCCATTAAGCGCCCGGTTTCCGGTATCGCCATGGGCCTGATCCAGGAGGAGGGCAAGACCGTGGTCCTGTCCGACATCCAGGGTCTCGAGGACTTCTTGGGCGACATGGACTTTAAGGTCACCGGCACCACCGAGGGCATCACCGCCCTGCAGATGGACAACAAGGCCACCGGTCTTACCTTCGACATCCTGGCCCGCGCCCTGCAGCAGGCCAAGGAGGGTCGTGCCTTCATTCTGCAGAAGATGCTCGATGTGATTCCCGAGCCGCGTCACACCACGCGCAGCACTGCCCCGCGCATCGTCTCGATTCAGGTTCCGACCGATAAGATCCGCGACGTCATCGGTTCCGGCGGTAAGGTCATCCGCGGCATCCAGGACGAGACCGGCGCTTCGGTCGACATCCAGGAGGACGGCACCGTCTTTGTCGGCGGCACCGGCGAGTCCGTCGACCAGGCTGTCGAGCGCATCAAGCTCATCATCAAGGTTCCCGAGCCGGGCGAGGAGTACACCGGTCGCGTGGTCTCCATCCAGCCCTTCGGCGCCTTCGTCAACCTGCTGCCCGGTAAGGACGGCCTGCTGCACATCTCCCGCGTCGCCAAGGGCCGCGTGGAGAAGGTCGAGGACGTCCTCAACGTGGGCGACGAGGTCAAGGTCGTCGTCATCGAGGTCGACGATCGCGGCAAGATCTCGCTCGATCGTCTGGATAAGCCCGAGGCTCCGGCTCGTGCCGAGGGTGCCTCCGAGGGCGACGGCGAGCACTTCCAGCGCCGTGAGCGTCCGCGTCGCGAGCGCTCCGAGCGCAGCGACCGTCCGCGCCGTCCCGGTGACAACGGAGGCCGCAAGCCCCGCCGTCACCACGACGCCGAGTAACAGCCGTACATAACCAGCACCGCAAGGGCGACTCCGGACAGGGGTCGCCCTTTTGCTTGCGCCCGGGAGGGCCGCATATGAAGTTTCCTGCTCTACAGTCCTGCGCAAGACGGAAAGCACATTAAGTGCTTTCCTTTGCGTGCGGAACTCGCGACAAACTTTACCCACGGCCCCCGCCGTGATGAGCAAAAGGGCTAGGTTGCATTGTTGGGCGCTTGATGCGGTTTCTGCCTTAGTTGCTATACTGTCACACGCGTTTGACATTTAGCTGATGGGGGCGGGCATGACCAATAAAATTGAATGGGACCGTATGATTGCCGGGGAGCTTTATAGTCCTTATAGGGTCGGTGACCACTCGTTTAGTAAGGTCCATGCGGCGCAAAAGCGATTTAATGAGTCGGAATATTGGGCTGATTCGAGCGCTCTTGAGGAGCTTAAGAAGTGCTTTCGTGTCGCTCCAGACGATATGGTTTTAACGGCGCCGGTCTATTTTGATCATGGCGATAGGGTTTCGTTCGGTAAGCATTTCTATGCGAATACCGGGCTGACGATTCTGGACGAAAACTATGTGACCTTTGGCGATAACGTGTTTTTGGGGCCCCATGTGAGCATTTTCACCGCAGGTCATCCTATCGATGCAGACGTGCGCAGCCTCGATCTTGAATATGCCAAGCCCGTCACCGTCGGCGACAACGTCTGGATGGGAGGTGGCGTGATTATCAATCCAGGCGTAACGGTCGGAGACGACGTGGTCATCGCCTCCGGTTCTGTCGTAGTCAAAGACGTCCCCAGCCACGTCATCATCGGTGGCAACCCTGCACATATCATTCGAGAGATCACCGACAACGATCGCAAACTCTGGCAAGATCAGCTAAAAGCCTATAACGAGGCCATCAGCTCGTAGTTTCAGCATTTCCCAGATAAAACCGACCAAAATAACCCTGTCCCTATTTGGCAGGTCTGGGCCCTGTGGCCCCGGCACGGGCTAAGTTTATCGCGAGTTCCGCACGCAAAGGAAAGCACTTAATGTGCTTTCCGTCTTGCGCAGGACTGTAGAGCAGGAAACTTAGCCCGTGCCGGGGCCACAGGGCCCAGACCGGCGGGATAGACCGGTTCAGATGGGGCTTTGATGCATGGGTGGTCTGTTGTTGTGCAAATGGGTATCATACTGTGGTTATTGCATCGACTCTGTGATGCATGTTTGTACGTTCCCGGCGGTCGGTTTGCCAGAAGCGCCCCGTCGGTTGTTCCAGACCCGTTTCGAAGAAAGGAAACCAGACTAACCTATGGCAGCTAAAAAATCATCTCCCTTGAAGATCATTCCGCTCGGCGGTCTTGACGGCATCGGCAAGAACATGACGGTCTTCGAGTGCGGCGACGACATGGTGCTCGTCGACGCCGGTCTCATGTTCCCGGATGACTCCCAGCCCGGTATCGACCTGGTGCTTCCCGACTACACCTATGTTCTGGAGAACGAGGAGAAGCTCCGCGGTATCGTCGTCACCCACGGCCACGAGGACCACACCGGTTCGCTTCCGTACCTGCTGCAGGACCTCAACAACAAGGTGCCCATCTTTTCGAGCAAGCTGACGCTTGGCTTTATCGAGGGCAAGCTCTCCGAGTTCCGCATCCGCGCGCCCAAGTTCCGCGAGGTCAAGGGCGGCAGCCATGTCAACCTCGGCGGCATCTCGCTCGACTTCTTCTCGATGACGCACTCCATCCCCGGCGCTCTGGGCGTGTTTATCCGCACCAATCAGGGCACCGTTATGCACACCGGCGACTTTAAGCTCGACCAGACGCCCATCGATGGTGTCACCCCTGACTATGCCGCTATCAGCCGCTTTGCCAAGCAGGGTATCGACCTGCTGCTTTCCGACTCCACCAATGCCACGGTTCCCGGCTTTACCAAGTCCGAGGCCGAGGTTGGTCCCAACCTGCTGCACGCCATCAAGAACGCGCCGGGTCGCGTGTTCGTCGCGTCGTTCTCGAGCCACATCCATCGTTTGCAGCAGATTTGCGATGCCGCCCGCAAGTGCGGCCGTAAGGTCGTTGTGACCGGTCGCTCCATGCTCACTAACACCCGCGTGGCGCGTGAGCTGGGCTACCTCAACATCGACGATGCCGATATCATCGATGCCTTCGACATTGATAACCTGCCCGACGATAAGATCGTCGTCATGTGCACCGGTTCGCAGGGCGAGCCGCTGTCGGCCCTGTCCCGCATGGCCAACGGCGAGCACAAGACGCTCTCTATCCACGAGGGCGATACCGTTATCCTCTCGGCAACTCCCGTTCCCGGCAACGAGAAGGCCGTCCAGCAGGTCGTCAACAGCCTGGCCAAGCTTGGCTGCGACGTGTGGGATAAGAACCGCGCTCTCGTCCATGTCTCGGGCCACGGCAGCCAGGAGGAGCTCAAGCTCCTGATGGCCATGGCCAAGCCCACGTACTTTATGCCGGTTCACGGCGAGGCCGTGCACCTGCGCGCCCATGCCCAGCTGGCCCGCAAGATGGGTCTCAAGGACGATCATATCTTTATCCTCGATAACGGCGACACGCTCGAGATGCGCGGCGGTATCGTCAAGCGCGGTACGCCCGTCGAGTCCGGCGTCGTCTACGTCGACGGCCTGCGTATCGGTGATACCGACCCCATCGTCCTGCGCGATCGTCAGAAGCTCGCCAACGACGGTATGGTTACCGCTGTTGCCATCGTCTCGCTCAAGCACAAGAAGATCGAGGCCATCGAGTTCTCGGGCCGCGGCGTCTCGTTTGCCATCGACGATCAGTTCTCCGAGGATGCCTCTGCGTCCATCATGAAGACGATCGAGAAGGGCAAGTTTAGCTTTACGAGCAGCGGCTCCGATGCCATTCGCAAGGCCGTGCGCGATTCGCTCTCCAACTTTATCTGGAGCCGTACGCGCACCCGTCCGATGATCATCCCGGTCGTCATGGAGGTTTAGTTTGGCGCGCGGATCTGCACAAAACGCCAAAGGCAATAAGGCCAATAACCAACCGGCATCTGCTAAGGGTGCCGGTTCCCATCTGCGTGCCAATAAGGGCCACGAGTCCGAGTTCGATGATTTCGAGCCCTTGGTCGAGCCCTCGGCCAACCGCGATATCGCCGGCGTGGTCATCGCCGTTTTGGCGATTGCGTCCTTTATTGCCGTGATTTCGCCGGCGACTGCGCCCGTTACGGCTGCGGTTGCCGGTTTCTACCACTTGGGCTTTGGTCTGGGCGCCTACGTGCTGCCGATCGTCATTTTGCTGTTTGCCGCCACGCTCTTTTTAGGCGAGGACTCGCCGCTCAACGTGCGCTCTGTTGCGGGCGGTGCCGTGGTCTTTATCGCCGTCGTCTCCATTCTTTCGCTGATGGTGCCGGGTACAAGCGACTCGTGCGACCTTATGTTCACGCCGCAAAATCTGTCCGCTTCGGGTGGCTACATCGGTGCGTTTATTGCGAGTGCGCTGCAGAATGCCCTGGGTAAGCCTATCGCGATGGTAGTCCTGTTGGGCCTTGTCGTCGTGGGCCTGGTCATCATCGGCTTTTCGGTGGGTGGCGTTTTGCGCTCTGCTCGCGACCGTGCGGCCGATTTTGCCGAGCGCCGTCGTGCCGATGTTAACGCGAGCCCGTGGGGTGACGATGAAGCCCTGTCGGTGCCCGGCGTTGCCCGTCCTCACCTGAGCATTCTTCGTCAAAAGGGCTCCGATGCTGCCGTGACCACGGTCATGGGCAACGATGTGGACCCGGTTTTGGACGATGGCGACGAGGACGAGGATCCGTTTGTCGACGTGTCCGATGCCGTGGAAGCTGAGCGCGCTAAGACGACGCTGTTGCCGCGCCGCCATGCCAAGAAGGGCAAGGCTGCACCCAAACTCAATACGAGTGAGCCCGACCCGTCTTGGTCCGAGAGCGAGATTGAGCTCACCGAGGGCGATGACGAGGACGACGAGGCTCCGATTGAGACCGCAAAGACAACTTTGCTGCCGCGTCGCCATGCAAAGCGCGACCAGGTAACCGGTCAGCTTTCGATGGAAGAGGACCTCGATAAGATCGACGAGTCCGAGCCGCCGTTTGCCGTGAATCCTGTCTCTGCAGCACCTCAGATCCCCGACTTCTTGAAGCATCCCAAGGTTGCCGATGCGCCTGCCTTGAGTGCTGTCGAATCGGCTGCGGCTAGCGATGGGGGAGCGGACGGCGGCGCCGCAGATAACGAGGGCGAAGAAGAGGACGGCCTCAAACTTCCGCCACTTGAGATTCTGCATGCCAACCCGCAGTCGGCTTCCTCCGCGTCTTCTGACAAGGAGCTGGAACAGACTGCCGAGTCGCTTCAGTCCACCTTGCTGGAGTTTGGTCGTAGTGCCCGCGTGGTCGGCTGGATCGCCGGCCCCACGGTGACGACCTTTAAGCTGCAGCCCGGTGAGGGCGAGCGCGTGAGCAAGATTTCGAGCCTCGAGGACGATATCGCGCTATCGCTTGCTGCCCAGTCGGTGCGTATCTTTGCCCCGATCCCCGGCACCTCGCTCGTGGGCATCGAGATTCCCAACCGCAAGCGCCAGAACGTCAACCTGGGCGACGTGTTGCCCTATGTGAAGGGCGGTCCGCTCGAGCTTGCCATCGGCCGCGATGCCGAGGGTACGCCGGTCGTCGCCGACCTCGCCAAGATGCCCCACCTGCTGATCGCCGGTACCACGGGTTCTGGTAAGTCGGTCATGATCAACTCCATCATCACAACCCTGCTTATGCGCGCGCTTCCCGAGGACGTTCGCCTGATCATGGTCGACCCCAAGCGCGTCGAGCTTGCGGGCTATAACGGTCTGCCGCATCTTTACGTGCCTGTAGTGACCGAGCCCAAGCAGGCCGCGAGCGCTCTGCAATGGGCCGTGTCCGAGATGGAGCGTCGCCTGAAGGTCTTCGAGCGTCTCAACGTGCGTAAGATCTCGACCTACAACGAAAAGCAGGCCGCCGGCGAGTTTGAGCATTACGATAACCCGCCGCAAAAGATGCCCTACCTGGTCATCATCATCGACGAGCTCTCGGACCTGATGATGGTCGCCGGTAAGGATGTCGAGGCCTCGATCGTGCGTATTGCTCAGCTGGGCCGTGCCGCCGGTATCCACCTTATCGTGGCCACGCAGCGCCCGAGCTCCAACGTGGTGACGGGCCTCATCAAGGCCAACATCACCAACCGCATCGCCTTTAACGTTGCCACGGGCATCGACTCGCGCGTCATCATCGACCAGATGGGTGCCGAAAAGCTCACCGGTTTGGGCGACATGCTGTTCTCTAAGGTCGACTGGGGCAAGCCCCGCCGTATCCAGGGCTGCTTTGTCTCGGATGATGAAATCAACGAGATCGTCGAGTTCGTCAAGTCGCAGAGCGAGCCCGACTACCACGAGGAGATCCTGTCTGCCGTGGCGCCCGCTTCCATGTCCATGGCGGGTGGCGGCGGCATTGTCCGTACCGGAGTCGCCGAGCCGCAAGACGATGATCCGCTCATTTGGGAAGCCGCCCATATTGTGGTGGAATCGCAGCTTGGCTCCACATCTGGCCTGCAACGTCGTCTGAAGGTTGGCTATGCGCGTGCCGGGCGTATTATGGATATGCTGGAAGAAAAGGGTGTCGTCGGCCCGCCCGACGGTTCCAAGCCGCGCGAGGTCCTGTTGGACGAGGAGGGGCTTGCCGCGCTGGAGTCTGTCGACGCCGAGATGGCACGTGAAGATCGTGAGTTTGGAGGATTCTGATGGCTGCACGCTTTGGTGACATGCTGCTTGAGCAGCGTCGCCGAATGGGCCTTTCCATTCAGCAAGTCGCCAACACCATCAAAATCAGGCCGCAGATCATCGAGTTTTTCGAGACCGGTAACTTTGCTTCGATGCCGCCGCGCGGCTATGCGCAGGGCATGATTTCGAGCTATGCTCGCTTTTTGGGCCTCAATCCGCGCGAGGTCGTCAATGCCTACTTTGACGATCTGATGGCATACGAACGCGAGACGTCGCAGCAGGGCGGTCGTTTTCAGGACGCCGCCGGCTACGTCAATTCGCGTTCCTCGGTCGATAACGGGCGCTTCCTGATGGTTCAGGGCGGTCGTTCGACCCGCTATGGACAGCGTCCTCAGCAGGCCGGTTATATTACCGAGACGGGTTCGGGCGAGGAGATTCGCTCACAGCGTGACCGGTTCCGCAGTACGCCGATGCCCGAGGACCGTGCACTTCCCGCTGCCCGAGGCGTGGCGCGTGACCCTCGTGCCGGCTACGGCGACGGCGGCTATTCCGATCGCGGTTACCGTGGTGCCTCTACGGGACGCTCTCGCGGTGGCTATGCGGATGCCGATACCACGCAGGTGACGCCGCGTCTTCGCTCTCAATCACAGCCGTATGGCCAGCGCTCTTCGGCTCCGCGTTCGGGCCAGCGTGGCTATCAAGGCCGCGGTGAACTTGCGCCCCGCTCGGGTCAGCGCAGCCTTCAGGGCCAGGGTGGCTATCGCGGCCGTTCCGATAGCAATCGTGGTCGTATGCCTCAGGGAGGCGTCCGCAGCAGTTCCGGTCGTGGACGCGGCGGATCCCGTACTCCTCAAAACAACGGGCTCGATCCGCGTATCGTCTACGCCGGCATCGGTGCCGTTGCGCTGCTGTTGATTGTGCTCATCGTGGTGCTTCTGCGTGGCTGCGCATCTTCGGCGCCCGAGAACACGCCCGAGACGCCCACTGCTACCAAGACGACGACCAAGAAGTCTTCTAAGAAGACCGAAACGGTCGACGAGGACGAAGATACCGATAAGGCGACGGATGAGTCGACCGATTCGGACGCCACCAAGACGGCCAAGAAGGAAGAGAACGAGGTCACGAAGGTCAAGGTCTCCGTTGCCAAGGGAAAGACCGCGTGGATTGAGGTCAAGGTCGACGGCAAGTCGGTCTATGGCGCCCAGGCGACTGGCCCCTTTGAGCAGGAGTACACGCCCGAGTCCTCGATCGAGATCACCACGTCCAAGCCTTCCGATGTCATCGTTACCAAGAACGGTGAAAAGGTCCGTTACGATACCAAGACCTCGGGCGTGGCGCGTGTGACGATCACCGTTCCCAAGAAGGAGACGACCGATTCCGAGAATGGTGAAAGTTCTGATGGTACCGACACCACCGATGGTACCGACACCACCGATGGTACCGATACCACCGACGGTACCGATGCCCAGTCCACGGATGGCGCCGATACCTCAACTGACGGTCAGACGCCCACCGATTCTACCGACTATTCGTACGATAGCTACTAAGCCGCTCGTACGCGAAAGGAAACATCATGGCTAAAGATTCCAGCTTCGACGTCGTGTCCGAGGTCAACATGCAAGAGGTCGACAACGCCTTCCAGCAGACCACGCGCGAGATTTCCCAGCGCTATGACCTTAAGGATTCCGGGGCCACGATCGAGCTTTCGAAGGGCGACAAGCTCTTTACGATCAACGCCCCGGCCGACTTTGTCTCCAAGCAGATTATCGACGTGCTGAGCTCCAAGCTCATCAAGCGCGGCATCGACCTCAAGGCTGTCTCGTGGGATGCTCCGCAGGCGGCATCGGGCGGCACCGTGCGCGTGCTCGGCCATATCGTCGAGGGTATCGACCAGGCGACCGCCAAGAAGATCAACAAGGACATCAAGGACCAAAAGCTCAAGGTCAAGGTGACCATCGAGGCCGATAAGCTGCGTGTTTCCTCTGCTTCGAAGGACGCGTTGCAGACTGTGATCCAGTTCCTGCGCGACCAGGACTACGGCCAGCCGCTTCAGTTCACCAACTACCGCTAATATCATTCGAAAGGACCGCTTTCCAACATGGATACACCGTTGGGCTCCGTGCTCTACATCACCCTCGGGTGCGCTAAGAACGAGGTTGACACCGACCGCATGCGTTCTCTTTTGACCGCCGCAGGCTACGAGGAAGCATTCGACCCGCAGGATGCCGATATCGCCATCGTCAATACATGCTCGTTCCTCGCCTCCGCAACGTCCGAGAGCATCGAGACCACGCTCGAGCTTGCTAATGAGGTGCAGGACGGCGTCCGTTCTTGCCCCATCGTCATGTGCGGCTGCGTGCCTTCGCGTTATGGTGAGGACCTGCCCGATGAGTTGCCCGAGGTCGCGGCCTTTGTGAAGGCCGACGAGGAAGATGGCATTGTGTCCGTCATCGATGGCGTGTTGGGCGTCGAGCGTGAGATTGCGGCATATATCCCGCAGGTCAAGCGTACCGTCGAGGGTGCCGTTGCCTACGTCAAGATTTCCGATGGCTGCAACCGCTTTTGCAGCTTCTGCATGATTCCCTACATCCGCGGTCGTTATCACTCGCGCAATGCCGAGAGCATTATCTTCGAGGTGCGCGATCTGGTCGCCGGCGGCGTGCGAGAGATCGTGCTGATCGGCCAGGACACGGGCATCTGGGGCACCGACTTTGCGGATGGTGACGTCGCCGAGGGCTCGCCGCGCAATCTGGCACAGCTGCTGCGCGCCGTCTCCGAGGCCGTGCGTCCGCAGAACGTCTGGGTCCGCGTTCTCTACCTACAGCCCGAGGGCATGACTGACGAGCTTATCGAGACGATTCGTGATACGCCCGAGGTGCTACCCTATATCGATATCCCCGTTCAGCACTGCGACGCACGCATCCTTAAGGCCATGCGTCGCTCCGGTTCGCGCCAGGAGCTCGAGGACCTGTTCCGCGATCTGCGTGAGCGCATCCCCGGCATCGTGATCCGTTCCACGGCCATGGTCGGCTTCCCGACCGAGACCGACGACGAGTTCCGCGACCTTATTGACTTTATGGACACCGTCGGCTTTGACTACACGAGCGTCTTTGCCTACTCGCAGGAGGAGGGCAGCCTGGCCGCCAAGATGGAGGGCCAGGTCGATGAGGAGGTCAAGCTCGAGCGCGCCCAGGAGGCCATGGACCTGGCCGAGTCGCTCGGTTTTGCTGCAACTGCCGCACATGTGGGCGAGCGCGCCCAGGTGATTGTCGACGGTATCGAAGAGACCGAGGACGGCGCCGAGCTGATTGGACATGCCTGGTTCCAGGCGCCCGATTCCGATGGTGCGGTGCATCTGGACGCCAGTGAGGCGTCCGTGGGCGATATTCTGACGGTCGAGTTTACCGATAGCTTCTGCTACGAGCTCATCGGTCATGTTGTGGAGTAGGAGAGCGTCGTGGCTAACGAGAGCAATAAGGAACTGACGAGCGTTTGGACGCCCGCCAATATCGTGACGTGCGTGCGTATCGTCTTTATCCCGGTGTTCATGATTGTGTCGGCCCTGTCCCACACGAGCGTTGCCGGTACGGATTGGAGCACCTTCGACGGCCCGCTCGCTGCCGCTGCTTTCATTCTGTATGTCATCCTGTCGTGCACCGACAAGGTTGACGGCTATTTGGCTCGCTCCCGCAACGAGATCACCGACTTCGGTAAGTTCTTGGACCCCATCGCCGACAAGCTGCTCGTGTTCTCGGCTCTGCTGCTGTTCTTGGACTTTGGCGCCGTGACCGTGTGGTCCGTGTTTATCATCCTGTTCCGCGAGCTGCTGGTGAGCGCCCTGCGCATGGTCGCGAGCGCTGCCGGCGTGGTCGTCGCTGCCGATAAGCTCGGCAAGTATAAGACGGCGACTACGATGGTTTCGATCTGTGGCTACCTGTGCGTCTTCGCGATGTCTGGCCTTAACCTGGGCCCGGTGGCGCTAACGCTCGGTATCTATGGCGTCTCGCGCTTTCTGTACGCCGTTGCCGTTATCCTGACCGTTGTCTCGGGCGCTCAGTACTTCTGGAACTGCCGCAAGATCGTCTTTTCGGTCTAGGTCCTGGTAGGAATGACGGAGTCTTTTGAACAGATTGCCGCGCGCAACGAGGAACTTGCGCGCGATATTGTCGAGCGTGCGGGCGCTCGCGGTATAACCGTATCGACGGCTGAATCTCTGACGGCGGGTATGATCTCTTCGACGATCGCAGATATCCCCGGTGCCTCGGCGGTGCTCCGCGGCGGTGCGGTAACCTATTGCGATGAGATAAAGCATCGCGTGTTGGGCGTTGAGCAGGATACGCTCGAAAGCTATACCGCTGTGTCGCATCAGACCGCCCGCGAGATGGCTGCCGGTTCGCTGGAGCTGTACCAGAGCGATATCGCCGTGAGCGCGACGGGCTATGCCGGCCCCGGTGGTGGCACCGAGGAAGATCCGGCCGGCACCTTCTATATTGGTTGGGCGTATCGCTCGGCCAATGGTGAAGCGTCGGTTGTCGATTCTGTGCGCTGCCAGTATGAGGGCGATCGTTCGTGCGTTCGTGCCCATGCGGTCGCGGAAGCACTGGGGCGCATTGTCTTCGTGCTCGACTCTATGGAATAGACGTGTTTTAAGGGGCCTTCGGGCCCCTTAATTGTGGAGATAGGGACCTCCGGCGAATTTTATCTTTGTGCAGGTAGTTGTCGTATTTTTCCTCGTCATGATTTTCTTGGTTCGCCTGCGGTCAAGATTTTGGTCAGTGTTTGGTCGGCGTTTGGTTGGGTTTTGGAAAGGTCGGCTGCATATGATTTATCTGAACGGTTGACCACGAACAGCCGTTCGTTTATGATCGATGCAGGTTGTTAAGAGGAGGGCTATTCATGGCCAAGAATTCAGGTCCCGTACGTACCGTTCATGCTCGCACGACGGGTAAAGAGCGCGATGATATGATCGCTACCACCAAGGCCGAGATCGAGAAAAAGTTCGGCCAAGGTTCCATCATGAGGTACGGCGACGGTGGTCCCGAGCTCGAGGTTGAGGCCATTCCCACGGGTGCCCTGGCTCTCGATGCCGCCCTGGGCATCGGCGGTGTTCCGCGCGGTCGTATCGTCGAGATTTATGGTCCAGAGTCCTCCGGTAAGACGACGCTCTCGCTCGAGATTTTGGCCGAGGCCCAGGCTATGGGCGGCGTCGTTGCCTTTATTGATGCCGAGCACGCGCTCGATCCCACGTATGCCGCGCGCATTGGCGTGGATATCGACGAGGTACTGATTTCCCAGCCCGATACGGGTGAGCAGGCGCTCGAGATCGTTGACATGCTCGTGCGTTCCGGCGCCATCGATGCCATCGTCGTCGACTCCGTCGCCGCGCTGACCCCGCGTGCCGAGATCGAGGGAGAGATCGGCGACACTACGGTCGGTCTTCAGGCTCGCCTGATGAGCCAGGCGCTCCGCAAGCTCGCCGGTTCGCTGTCCAAGTCCAACACGACGTGCATCTTCATTAACCAGCTGCGTGAGAAGATCGGTGTCATGTTCGGCAACCCCGAGACCACGACGGGCGGCCGCGCCCTTAAGTTCTTCTCTTCGGTACGTATCGACATTCGCCGCATCGACAGCATTAAGCTTAAGGACGAGGTTATCGGTAACCGCGTGCGCGCCAAGGTCGTTAAGAACAAGGTGGCAGCTCCGTTCCGTTCTGCTGAGTTCGACATCATGTACGGTACGGGTATCTCTAAGGAGGGCTCGATTCTGGACATGGCTGTCGAGTGCGGTATCTGCAAGAAGATGGGCTCCTGGTTTGCCTATGGCGAGGACAAGCTCGGCAACGGTCGCGAGGCCGCCAAGGCGTTCCTGCGCGAACACCCCGATTGCGCCGACGAGATTGAGCATAAGGTCCGCCTTGCCTGCGGGCTTGAGTTTGATGACGATGCTCCGTCCGAGGTCGAGCTGACCGATCAGCCTGCACCTGAGGAGTTTGACGAGCTTTACGCCATCGATGGTTCCGCCATGCTCGATGATGACGACGAGTAGCGGTTACGCTCATGTCGTATACGGTGACCGAGGCCACGGTCGTCTTTCCCGATAAGAAGGCGGCCTCCTCGTTCTCGAGCGGGTATGCGTCCAAAAAGCCTTGCGCACATATCGATTGTGAGCTTGAGGGCGGTTTTGAGCGGTCCATTTGGATCCCCGTGCGGGTCGCGCGGCTGTATGTCAAAAACCGCCCCGATCTTCCCTGTGATTGGGATAACTTTCGTGATGCGATGCAGCTCATCGAGCGTAAATGTGCGCTTACCATGGTGACCGAGATGTTATCGCGCCGCGACCATGCGACGGGTGAGGTCCGTGACAAGCTGGCTCGCTATGGCTTTCACCAGTCCGCGATCGATTTCGCCGTCGAGCGCGCCACCGAGTATCGCTTTTTAGACGAGAACCGCTTTTGCTCGTACTTTATCGAGGAACGCAAGCGGCGCGGTTGGGGACAGCGTAAAATCGAGACCGAGCTCAAGCGCCGTCATGTCGTGCTCGATGACATTCCCGGTTATCCTGAGGATTATTTTGCCGTTGAGGATGATTTGGCGCGGGCATCTGCTTTGCTTGCCAAGCGCCGCGTCCCCGAGGCGCGAGGGTTCGAAAAGCTTGTCAGGTATTTGATGGCCAAGGGCTTTTCGTATCACATCGCGGCCGATGCCGTTAAGGCGCGCCTTGATGCCGAAAAAGAGGAATGTGCGGTTTAGGCGTATGCGTTTTGTGGCCCTGCCGTTCACCGCGTTTTAGCCGCCGTGCTGGGGCCATTTATTTGACAGCTGTTGTGGTTCAACGTACGATAAACACTGTCATTTGCTTTGTGATATGTGCTCATCTGTGATGAGTTTGTTTATATGTTTATCTGTATCCGACCCGCATAAGCTGCGCCCATATTACTCAAATGTCGCGAGCCGTTCGTAAGGACGGTTCGCTTTGTTGTGTAAAGAATCCATAAAAAGGAGTGAGCATGCCTATCATCGCAGCGCTCGTTGGCATCGTTTTGGGTGCCATCGCCGCCATTGCCTACATGCGCACCGCCAAGCAGGGTAGTCTTCACGAGGCCGACGAAAAGATCCAGTCGGCACACGCACAGGCTGAGTCCCTGATCGGTGATGCTAAGCGTCAGGCCGAGACCCTCAAAAAAGAGGCTCTGCTCGAGGCTAAAGAGGAGATCATCAAGAACAAGCAGGCCGCCGAGGCCGAGGACAAGCAGCGTAAGAACGAGATTCGTACGCTCGAGAACCGCGTGATGCAGCGCGAGGAATCCCTTGATCGCCGCAACGACGCTCTCGACAAGCGCGAGCATCAGCTGTCCAGCCAGGCCGGTCAGGTCGAGAAGCGCTCCCGTGAGCTCGAGGAGCTCTGCGCAAAGCAGACCTCCGAGCTCGAGCGTATCGCCGACCTTACCCGCGAGGACGCGCACAAGGAGCTCCTCGATAAGGTTCGCGGCGAGGTCACCCACGAGGCCGCCACGATCATCCGCGAGTCCGAGCAGCAGGTTCGCGCCGAGTGCCACAAGACCGCCCAGGAGATTCTGTCTCTGGCGATTCAGCGCTGCGCTGCCGATCACACTGCCGAGGTCACCGTTACCTCCGTGCACATTCCCTCTGATGACCTCAAGGGCCGTATCATCGGTCGCGAGGGTCGCAACATCCGGACCTTCGAGCAGGTTTCCGGCGTCAACCTCGTGATCGACGACACGCCCGAGACCGTCGTTCTTTCGAGCTTCGATCCGGTCCGTCGTGAGACCGCCCGTGTTGCTCTGGAGAACCTCATCGCCGACGGCCGCATTCACCCCGCCCGCATCGAGGAGATGTATCACAAGGCTGCCGACCTGGTTCAGCAGCGCGTGCGCGAGGCTGGCGAGCAAGCTGCATTCGATACCGGCATTCACGACCTGCACCCCGAGATCGTCAAGACCCTTGGTGCCCTGCGCTACCGTACCTCGTTTGGTCAGAACGTGCTTCAGCACTCCCTCGAGGTCTCTGACCTGTGCGGCGTAATGGCTTCCGAGCTTGGCCTGGACGTTGTTACCGCCAAGCGCGCCGGCCTGCTGCACGACCTGGGCAAGGCAATCGACCATGACGTCGAGGGCCCGCATGCCGTCATCGGCGCCGAGCTTGCCCGCCGTTATGGCGAGAAGCCCGTTATCGTCCACGCTATCGAGGCTCACCATGCCGACGTCGACCCCAACACGGTGCTCGATGTCCTGGTACAGGCCGCCGATGCTGTCTCTGCCTCTCGCCCCGGTGCCCGTCGCGAGTCTGCCGAGAACTACATCAAGCGTCTTGAGAAGCTCGAGGAGATCGCCAACTCCCATGACGGCGTCGAGCGTACCTATGCCATGCAGGCTGGTCGCGAGGTCCACGTCATGGTTCAGCCGGACAAGATTTCCGATGCCCAGTCCACGGTTCTGGCTCACGATATCGCCCATCAGATCGAGGAAGAGATGGAGTATCCCGGTCAGGTGCGCGTCGTCGTGATTCGCGAGAGCCGCGCTGTCGATATCGCTAAATAACATGAGCGACGCGAACGAGCTCATCTCATTTATCGCGTCGATGTCGGGGGAGGGCAGCCTTCGCGTCGAGGAGAACCTTGGCGAGGGGTATGTCCGCCTCCGCGTTTCGGAGGCCGAGCGGCGCCAGGCAAAGCACGACATTCAGCATGTCGAGGATATCGTTATCGAAATGCTTCGTAATGCTCGCGATGCCGGCGCCGACAAGGTCTATCTCGCCACGACTAAAGAGGATGGCGTCCGCACGCTCGTCTTCTTGGATAACGGTTCGGGCGTGCCGCAGGATATGCAGGAGCGCATCTTCGATGCTCGCGTCACGTCTAAGCTCGAGAGTATGAAGATGGACCGTTGGGGCGTACATGGTCGAGGCATGGCATTGTTCTCGATTAAGCAGAACACTGATGAGGCCCGCGTGGTATCGTCCGGTGTCGATCTTGGTTCTGCCTTTAAGGTGAGCGTCGCCACCGACCGCCTAGGCGAGCGCGCCGATCAGTCGAGTTGGCCTCAGGCCGTCAAGGACGAGGACGGGCATTACGTCTGCGCTCGCGGGCCGCATAACATTATTCGCGCAGCGTGCGAGTTTGCCCTCGAGGAACTGCGTGGTTGCGATGTGTATTTGGGTTCTCCGTCCGAGATCGCTGCGACCCTCTATGCGCAGGCCTCAAGTCGGCTCGATACATCGCATCTTCTGTTTATCGATGACGAGAACGAGCTTCCCGTCGTCGACCGCCTAGGTCTTGCCTCGGATGCTGAGGACTTTATCCGTATCTGTTTGGGGCTGGGCCTTGAGATGTCCGAGCGCACGGCGCATCGTATCTTGGCTGGCCAGATTAAACCCGTTCGCGGCGTAACCGCACGCCTGTTGCGAGAGCGCGATTCGTCCTCACATGCGTCCGCTCCGGTCGATCTTGCCAAGGATCGCCGCGGACTGCGTATCGCCAAGGACGACATGGCGCAGTTCTCGCGAGCCGTTGAACGCGACTTCAACGACCTTGCCGCTCGTTATTACCTCAACCTCTGCGGTGACCCAAAAATCCGCGTTTCGCGTGATCGCATCACCGTAACGTTCGATCTTGCCAAAGAGGAATAGTGCCTTTACCGAGTCCGCTCGGTACGATACAGTTGTTGCAGTTAAAACGTACTTTTAAACGCAGGAGTTTCTTCATGGATTGCCTGAAGGTATCAAGCAAATCATCGCCCGCGTCCGTTGCCGGCGCTATTGCCGGCATGGTCAAAGATGGCGTGCCGGTTAACATCCAGTGCGTCGGTGCCGGTGCTGTTAACCAAGCCATCAAGGCCGTTGCCATCGCGCGCGGTTTTCTGATTCCGACCGGTTTTGATATTTCCTGCGCACCGGTGTTCTCGGACATCCTCATTAACGGAGAGTCACGCACGGCTATCCGTCTTTCGATTTATGTTCACCAGATCAATCGAGCTGCTATGGATAACGTCGTCATGGATGACGTTAAGCCTGTGGCATAGAGTGTTCACTCGCTGCCCGCCCTTTTTGATTCCGCCTATTCCACCCCGTTAGGACTAATTCACATGGACCAGCGTTCCGCACGCGATATTCTTGCCGGTAAAACCTACTTTATCCGCACCTTTGGCTGCCAGATGAATCAGCATGACTCTGAGCGTGTAAGCGGTCTGCTCGATTCGTATGGCTGCCTGATGGCGCTTGATCCCGAGCACGCCGACATCGTCGTCTTCATGACGTGTTGCGTGCGTGAGGCTGCCGATACCCGTCTGTACGGACAGTGCAATTCCTGCAAGAGCCTGCCGCCTTCGCCTTCGGGCAAGCGCGTGGTTGCCGTCGGTGGGTGTATTGCCCAGCGCGATGGCGAAGGTCTGCTCACCAACGTCGATAACGTCAACGTCATTTTTGGCACCCATTCCATTGCGCATGTTGCCGAGCTTATCGCCGAGGCGTTCTTGGATGGTAAGCGCCATATCCGCACTAACGAGCACGAGGACTCGGATGCCATGAGTATGCCGTGGCATCGCGAGACGCAGTATCACGCCTGGGTGCCCATCATGACGGGCTGCAATAACTTCTGCACCTACTGCATCGTGCCGTATGTTCGCGGCCGCGAAAAGAGCCGTCCCTTCGAGGAAATCGTTGACGAGGTGACGGGCCTGGTCCGTCAGGGCGTGCGCGAGATTACGCTGCTGGGTCAAAACGTCAACTCCTACGGGCGTGACCTGTTTGGCAAGCCGCGCTTTGCCGACCTGCTGCGTGCCGTGGGCGATACGGGCGTGGAGCGCATCTTCTTCACTTCCTCGCACCCTAAGGATTTGCTGCCCGAGACCATCGATGCCATGGCCGAGACGCCTGCCGTTATGCCGCAGCTGCACCTGGCAGTTCAGTCGGGCTCGACACGGATCCTCAAAGAGATGAATCGCCGTTATACACGCGAGGACTATCTTGGCCTTGTCGATCGCATTCGCAACCGCATTCCCGACATCGCGCTCTCGACCGACATTATCGTTGGCTTCCCGGGCGAGACTGAAGAAGACTTTGAGCAGACGCTCTCACTTGCTGAGACGGTCCGCTATGCTCAGGCCTATACCTTCATCTATTCCAAGCGCGCCGGTACCCCGGCCGCCGAGATTGACGATCCTACGCCGCATGAGGTTATTCTCGAGCGTTTCAACCGCCTGGTTAAGGTTATCGAGACCACGGCACACGAGTATAACCAGGGCGAGCTTCATACTGTGGTGCCGGCGCTCATTGAGGGAACGAGTAAAAAGAACGACGCGGTCCTGCTGGGCAAGAGTCCCAAGAATCAGACCGTGCATGCGCCTATTCCCGAGGGTTACAGCATCGATCAGCTTGTTGGCAAGATCGTTGATGTTGACGTTGACGTTGCCAAGACCTGGTATTTGTCCGGCTCCGTTGTGGGCGAGCCGCGCTAATGGTTTCTCCCGGGGCAGGTCTTTCCGCCGTTGCGATCGTCGGTCCGACGGCGGTTGGTAAGAGTGATGTTGCCGACCGTTTGGCCGCTCGTCTTTCGTCCGAAGTGCTGTCGTGCGATGCGATGCAAATCTATCGCGGCATGGACATCGGCACCGCAAAGATGGCGCCCAATGAGTGTACGGCGCCGCTGCGTCTCGTCGACATTGTAGAGCCGGGTGTGGCATATTCTGCTGCGCTTTATCAGGCTGACGCTCGCGCGCATGTTGAACGTCTCCTTGGTTCGGGTTGCCTGCCGGTTTTTTGCGGAGGTACGGGGCTGTATCTTAAGGCTGCCCTTGATGAGATGGATTTTCCCTCGGGCGAGCTTGAGGACGATCGTCGCGCGGGGTATCAGGAACTTGCCGAGCGCATAGGCGAGGAAGCGCTGCACGCGCTGCTTGCCGAGCGTGACCCCGAGTCCGCTGCGGTCATCCACCCCCATAATGTTCGTCGCGTGATTCGCGCGCTCGAAATGCACGATGATGGAGTGTCCTACGCGCAGCAAAAGTCTCAGTTTAGTGTTCCGCGCGAGCATTATCATGCTCTGTGGTTTGGTCTGACGCGCAATCGCGAGGTGCTCTACGAGCGTATTAACCTGCGCGTCGATATGATGTTTGAGCAGGGCCTTGTCGATGAGGTCCGCGGTCTTATGGACCAGGGACTGGGAGATGCCCTGACGTCGATGCAGGCAATTGGCTATAAAGAGATCATTGATGCTTTCAATGGCGTGATTTCTATGGATGAGGCTCGCGAACTCATCAAGATGCGTTCGCGTCGCTATGCCAAACGTCAGCTTTCGTGGTTTAAACGCGATGACCGCATCGTGTGGTTCGATATGGATGAATGTACGATCGATGAGGTCGTTGAGGAAATCCTGCATCGTATTGAGGCTGCCTAATGGCCCGTTTCCCCCTTGTTCCCACGGCACCCGAGCCCGAGCGTGCCATATTAGTTGGTGTTGAGTGGCGCGACAATGCGTGGCCGCTCGATCGTTCGCTTGACGAGCTTGAGCGCCTAGCCTATACGGCTGGCGCCCAGTGTGTGGCGCGTTTGTCACAGCGTTTGGTAAAGCCGTATCCTAAATCGTTTATCGGTTCCGGTAAGGTTGAAGAGCTGTACGGCCTGGTACATCGCATGGATGCCGATGTCGTTATTTTTGACGACGACCTGACGCCCTCGCAGCAATCCTATTTGGAGAAAGCCGTGGGCGAGCCGGTAAAGATTATCGATCGCACGGCACTGATCTTGGATATCTTTGGCCTTCATGCTCAGACGCGTGAGGGACGCCTACAGGTACAGCTGGCACAGCTTCAATATTTGTTGCCTCGTCTGCGTGGCATGTGGAGTCATCTCGCCAAGGAGCAGACGCGCGGCGGCATCGGCTCACGCTTTGGTCAGGGCGAAAGTCAGCTCGAGGTCGACCGTCGCCTCATTCGTAATAAGATCGCTGCGCTTCGTCGTGAGCTCAAGCAGGTTGAACAGCGTCGCGATGTTCAATCTAAGAGCCGCATTGAGTCACCGGCGTTTCGCGTCGCGTTAGCCGGTTATACCAATGCCGGTAAATCGACGTTGCTCAATCGTCTGACCGGCTCTACGGTTCTTTCTCAGGACAAGCTGTTTGCTACGCTCGACCCGACGACGCGTTCGTATCGCCTGCCCGGCGGTCGCGGCATGACGATTACTGATACCGTCGGCTTTATTCAAAAGCTGCCGCATGGTCTGGTCGATGCCTTTAAATCGACGCTGTCCGAGGTGTTGGGTGCCGATCTAATTCTCAAAGTCGTAGATGCGTCTGACGAGGACTATGAGCGACAGCTTGAGGCTGTCGACCGCGTGCTTGATGAGATCGGTGCCGGAGAGCGCCTAACGCTGACCGTATTCAATAAAATCGATCTTCTCGATAGCGTCGATCGATTGAGTTTCCGTCGTCGTTATCCGGAAGCTGTTCTGTTCTCGGCCCAAACGGGCGAGGGGCTCGACGATCTCGTCGATCGCATTGCTCGCGAGGCGGCCGCCACCGATGTGCTGCTTTCCGCCGACATTCCATATCGTGAAGGTGCACTCATCACAGTCGTGCATGAGCAGGGGACCCTTTTGCACGAGGAATATCTTGAGGATGGCGTTCGTATTGTGGCGAAACTGCCGGCTCGTATTGCACCTCGGCTTGAGCGTTATCGCACCGAGTAGGCGAGCTCCAAAATGCCCAGTATGATGGGCTGATGTAGCAGATAAAAGGGGAGTGCATGACGTCCAAGGCTGGCGAGCGCCGGCATGGGGTTGGCGTAGGCCCAGCTTGGAGCGGGATGTTCGCATCTTTGAGCAGTGCGCGCAGCAAAGTATCCTGTGAGGTACATGAATATGAATGGGATGATTGGATAATAGTCGCCTGAAACAAACCGGGGGCCGGGAAATCCTAGCCACGCCAAATAGGGGAATGAATAGGTCGATTTCGGGATGCCCCATGTCGCCGCGAAGAGAGCGAGGCATATCGCAATGCCCCACGTGCTGGGCACTTTCTTAAGTATCGGTCGTGCTGCGGCTGCCACAGCGGTACACGCCGCCATGCAATAAATGATGCCAAAGTTCACTGAATCGTCGACCGATACGAGCGTTGTTGCGATCCAGACGACCAAAGCTGCGGCAGCGTACTTGGCCGCTCGTTTGGCATTGTTGCGTGAGAGCGTGCACATCCAACCTGCGATAAACAAAAATACCCAGCTGATGTTGGCGCGCCAGATGTCTTGAAAGACGGTCTGGGTAAACCAGGGCATATCCCAGTCGTACAAGTAGGCGAGATCATAGCAAGCGTGAAAACCTGCCATTGAAATCATCGTAAACCCGCGGACGGTATCAAAGATGGTGATGCGTTTTTGCATTACGAGAACCGGCGCATCAAGCCGACGACTTTGCCCAAGATAACGGGATTCGTTGCATAGATAGGCTCCATGGTGTCATTCTCAGGCTGCAGGCGTACGCGTCCCTGCTCCTTGTAGAACGTCTTGACGGTCGCTGAACCATCAATCATGGCCACGACAATTTCGCCATTCATGGCACTCTTTTGTTCACGGACGATGATGTAATCGCCATTGAAGATGCCGACATTGATCATTGAGCTCCCATGCACCTCAAGGATAAAGGAACCCTGATCAGTGGCGATTTCGGTCGGGATAGTAAACGTGTCTTCGATATTCTGCTCGGCCAGAATGGGGATCCCAGCCGCGACGCGACCAACGAGCGGTAGCGAGACCGTTCCACGAGGTGCGGTGGGCTCGTCAGATTTAGAAATTGAGACAGAGGAGCCGTCCTCGTTAAAGAGTTCCAGGGCGCGCGGTTTGGTGGCATCGCGCTTGAGCAGCCCGCGCGCCTCCAAGGCAGATAAGTGGGCGTGCACGGTGCTGGGGGAGGAAAGGCCCACGGCAGAAGCCATCTCGCGCACGCTGGGCGGATAACCCTTCTCCTGCTGATATTCCTTGATGAAGTCGTAAATTTGCTGCTGACGCTTGGTAATTTTGCGAGCCATCAGGGCATCCTCTCTACCCATGTCAAACAAATGTTCGAATTTTGCTTGACAGGAACAACTGTTCGAAGATAATAATAACCGAACATTCGTTCTCGCGCTAGACATTTTTGTCCGCGCGGCTTGATAAAACTGTTCTCAGCAAAACACGCGAGAGGAGAACATGATGAACGCAACGAATATGGTCCAGGGAAACCTCGCCCTTAAGCTCGAGACGCCTGCAGAACCCACTTTTACGGTTGTTCAGGGTGGCCGCTCCGGCTTTCAGCCTTTGACCGTAAAGCCTGCTCGCAATCAGCAGGCTGTAGTCACGCCGGTCCGCGTTGCCCTGAAGGTTCCGACGATTGTCGCCGTTGCCGTTGCGCTTACGCTCCTCTTTGTCCTCGCTACGTCGGTCTTTAGCGCTCGTCACGCCGCGTATGCCGAGTCCGTTTCCAACGTTACCTACGAGACCATTCGCGTTCAGCCTGGCGATTCTCTTTGGTCGCTTGCCGAGGAATATCCAATCGAAGGCCTTTCCACGCAAGAGACTTCCGACATGATCCGTAACGTCAATCATCTGGAGCATGGTTCGCTCGCCGCCGGTGCGCATCTTAAGGTTCCTGCTCGTTCGTAATCTTTATCGCGCTGCGCATGGTACCCTTGTTATCGTTTAAGAGGAGGTACCATGCGCTGTCCCAAATGCGGCAAGGCACATACCCGCGTCGTTGATTCTCGTATGCAGGAGTCAAATAACACCATTAAGCGCCGTCGCGAATGTTGCTCATGTAACTATCGCTTTACAACGTTTGAGCGATGCGAAGACCCAATCGAGGTCATTAAGTCGGACGGAACCAAGCAGCGGTTCGATCGCAATAAGCTGCTCGTCGGCTTGATGCGCGCCACCATCAAGCGCGATATCGACACTAAGAAGCTCAATGAGATTATCGACGACATCGAGGTCGAGCTGCGCTCTCGCACACTGACGGCCGTCACGTCCCATGAGTTGGGTGACATGGTGCTCAAGCGCTTGGCCAAGATCGACAAGGTGGCGTACATCCGCTTTGCCTCGGTCTACCGCGATTTCAAAGACGTCGATGAGTTTCTGCAAGAGCTCGACAAGCTAAGGTGATTTCATGTCCAACATTAACGTCAACATAAAGCGTCTCGACCCCACCGTCGAGCTTCCCAAATACGCCCATCCCACCGATGCCGGCTTGGATCTGCGCTCCAACGAGGACTGCGTTCTGAAGCCCTTCGAACGTCGTCTGGTCTCTACTGGGCTGGCCATCGCCCTGCCCGACGGTTACGCCGGCTTCGTCCAGCCCCGTAGCGGCTTGGCCATTAAGCAGGGCCTGTCTATAGTCAACACGCCGGGCCTCATTGACGCCCACTACCGAGGAGAACTCAAGGTTATCCTCATCAACCTAGACCCCTCCAACAACATCCAAATCAACAAAGGCGACCGCATAGCCCAACTAGTCATCCAAGAAGTCCCCACCGTCAACCTCGTAGAAGTAAACGAACTAGACGAAACCGACCGAGGCAACGGCGGCTTCGGCTCCAGCGGCGTATTATAATGTCCGCTCACCCCTGGGAGGCCCCATATATATCATCCCGTGCTCAAACATTCTCGCTTCGCTGCGAAACTGCGCGCGGGACGATATATATGGGGCCTCCCAGGGGTGAGCTGCGTTTACGTGCTTGCAGCCGAAACGTCTTCTCCAGATATAGTAGAAAAAGCCTTATAGCAAGCCGGTCCGATTAATGAAAAGTATCTTTATCGGATCGGCTTGCTAGCAAGAGTGAAATTTGTTTTCAAGTAAGAAGACTCCCGTCCGGGGCTCACCCATATCGTTCCACGCGCAGTTTCGCAGCGAGCGAAGCGAAGCGAGAATGTTTGAGCACGGGATGATATATAGGGCCTCCCGCAGACAAGCGGACATTAAGACTCTATCTGATGTGCGCTGGCTTGCCACCCCAGTAGAAGCGGCAGAAGGCTCGTTTGCGTTTCTGGGGTTTGCCGGTCAGCTCCATGGTTGCGATGGCGATGTCTTCGGCTGCGTGGGGGCGGCGTAGGACTTCGCCGTTGATGAGTAGGGCTTTTAGTGACTCGGGGTGGTCGTGTAGGTGACGGAGCGTCACGATGAGCTCTCGTGCTGTCGTGACATGCATGCTGGCGCCCATGCCGGTGAGCATGGTGGTGTTGGCCTTTTCCTGACCGTACGATTTGCCGAGCAGGATCATCGGCAGATGTGCACAGAGGCACTCGGTGACCGTGAGTCCTCCCGATTTGAGGATTGCCAGATCGCAGCCGTGCATGAGGGCTGCCATGTCATCGACATAGTCTAGCACCGTGACGTTTTCGAGCTTCATGGCGTCGAAGAGCGTCTTGAGGCGAGCGGCGTATTCCTTGTCCTTGCCGGGCAAAAAGACAAAGTGCATGTCCTCGAAGCTGCGTAGGAAGGGGAGCGTGTGATCCATCGCTGCGCGGAAGCGCACGTAGGGCTGCGGCAGACTGGCACCGGCCATTACCAATACAACGGTCTTGTCTACGGGAAGATTAAACTTGCTCAGCTCATCCTCACGCTTGTAATCGGTGTCGAATCCGGCTCGAATGGGTATTCCCGTAATGCGGATCTTTGTCTCGGGCACTTTGCGCGGACGCAGCGTTTCGGCCATAAATTCGTTAGCCACGCAGAACAGGTCAGTGTCCTTATGGGGCCAAAAACCCTCAACTTCATAGTCCGTTGGCACGCAGATGACTGGGTAATCGATACCCGTGATGACGCGGGCGCCTACAGCAACATTGGCTGCCGTGATGTGTGTCGCGACCACGGCTATGGGCCTGCGGGTGCGGACATATTCGTTGAAGGCGGGGAACATGATTCGCGACCATGCCGTGCCGCCACCCCAGAGCAGATGCCCTGTGAACGTATATCGCCAGGTCAGGTCATAAATGGGGCGCGTGGCACCGGTAAACGAGGCGGCAGTTTTGTTGCCGTCGAACTTAATGCGTCCAAAATCGAGGATATCGAGCACTTCAATCTCAACATCTCCAGGGATGCCTTTGGTGCCGCGGATAAGGTCGAATGCCTGCGCGATGGCGTTGGCGGCAGCCTTGTGGCCCGAACCAACCGATGCGTGCACAATGGTTACGAGGGGCTTTTGTGTCGGTAAAACGGTCATTTGCTCCGGTTGGGGAGTGGCTGGCATGGGCAGGGGAGCGTCCTCGCTCGTCTGCGTTTGATCCATCGATAACTCCCCTTCGACGTTGTAGCACGGACTTATCATTGTAGTGCATGAGTGTCACGTTCACGTAAATTTGGGTACGAGCGCAGAGAGCTACAACTTTTCGACGAGAGGACTCATCATGGCTACCAATCAGCTCATCGATGTTGCAATTGTCGGCGGCGGCCCTGCGGGCTATGCTGCGGCTATTTATACGGCGCGTGCCAATCTTTCAACAACCGTGATTGAACAGGGTATGTCGGGAGGACAGATCGCCACAACCAATGAGGTTGAAAACTATCCGGGCATTCCGCTCCTGAGCGGTGCCGAGCTGGGTGAGCGTTTTCAGCAGCATGCAGAAGGCTTGGGTGCACAAGTCGAATGGAGTATGGTGACGGGCATCGATTACGATGCAGATGCGTCGCTGTTTACCGTGCACCATGACACAGGCGAGACGATGGCTCGAAGTGTCATTGCTTGCATGGGTGCCACGCCGCGCGCTGCCGGCTTTGTTGGCGAGGATACGTATCGCGGTCGCGGCGTATCGTATTGCGCAACATGTGACGGCATGTTTTTCCGTGGCAAGCAGGTGTTTGTGATTGGCGGCGGCAATGCGGCATGTGAGGAGGCGCTGTTCCTGTCCGACATTGCCAGCAGCGTGACCATCGTGCTGCGCCGCGATCAGTTTCGCGCTCCTGAAGGTGTGGTCCAGAAAGTGCTCGCAAAAGACAATATTTCAGTTAGGTACCAAACTAGTATTGTCGAGCTTTCAGGCGAGGCGATGCCCACGACGATTACATTTAAGGACAACGCAACGGGTGAAACTTATTCCGAGTCCTTCGATCCCGGCTCGTTTGGCATCTTTGTCTTTACCGGTACGCAGCCCCATACCGAGCTCGTCGAGCATCTGGTCGATCTGGCGCCCGACGGCGGCATCGTCACCGATGATTCCATGGCCACCCGCACAGCGGGGTTATTTGCAGCTGGCGATATCCGTTCCAAGCGTTTACGTCAGGTTGTGACCGCCGTTTCTGATGGCGCTATAGCGGCAACCAGCGCATACGCTTATCTCCGTAGATAAGTACGATAATATATCTTATGTAAGTTTGTTATCAATTAACTAAATGGTGGGATGATGCATCAGTGCGTTGTCCCACCAATTTTCTTGCCTGCTATGTGGTATGCAAAACTAGATAACGTAGAATACAATGTAGAAAATGAACGGAGGACCTTTATGAACCACGTTAAACACGTTATTCCGATGTCTGATTCGTCGGTCAGCATTAAGCCTGAGGATATTCAGCCTACTGTGTTGCCCGATGCATTTATTCAGTCCGATATCGTGCGCAAACTCAATACGTTGAGTCTGCCGCGCTATAACCAGCTGCCCAATGTGACGCTCTACCGCGACCAGGTTATTGAGTATGTTGCGCTGTGGATGGAGCCGATATCCATTTGCGTTGAGCAGCCTGTCATTACGCCATCGATGATCAATAACTACGTGAAGGTCGGCCTAGTGCCTGCTCCGGTCAAAAAGCAATATGGCCGCGAGCAGATTGCCCGTCTGATCGCTATCTGCATCTTTAAGCAGGTGCTACCTATTGCTGCGGTGCAGGCACTCTTTAACATTCAGCGATTGAGCTACGATGCCCCGACGGCCTTCGACTATGTGGTTGATCAGCTCGAGGCATCGATTCGTTCGGCGTTTTCCGTCGAGCAGACGCCGGTTCCCGATACGGCGCATCAGGTAACGCGTGAGTCGCTGCTTGTGCGCAGCGCGGTTTCATCCTTTGTTTCGAAGGCTTACTTGATGAGCTATCTCAAGTTCAACGGATTTAATAGCTAGCCGACGTATAAAACGGGCGGGACAAAGAGCCATCTGTCGCTTTGTCCCGCCCATATTTTTGCTTGGTTGGACTTTATTTGCCCGAAGCTACGCCCATGCCGTAGCCGATGATGAGGCCGTGCATCTCGGCGTAATAGGAATCTAGCCCGTTACAGGGCATGATGATAGTCTTGGAGCCTGGCCAGTGCTCCACAATGCGGTCGGCAAGCGCCTGGGCTCCAGCTTCGTTCTCAACGTGATCGATGATGACCTCGCCGCCAGTAAAGCCCTCGGCCTCCATGGTGTTAATAATCTTGGTGAACATCTTCTTTTCGCCGCGCGTATGCCCAACGAGTTCAATTTCGCCCGCTTCGCTCGCCGTGCCTAAAATGCGGATATTAAGCTTGTTGGCAATAACTCCGGCCGCCTTAGGGATACGTCCGGCCTTCGCAAGGTTTTCATAATTGCACAAACTAAAGAGAATCTTGCTGTTCTGCTCCAAGCTATCGAAGTAGGCACAGGCGTCCTCAAAGGAGGTATCCGGGTTGCTTGCAAGATAGCGGTCGAACAGTAGGAAGATCAGATCCATTTTGCCACCCGCGGCTCGCGAGTTAACCAAATGAATCTGACGATCCGGCTCCTCGGCAAGCACCATGTCACGCGCGGTGGCCGCGGCATTGTAGCTACCCGAGACGCCCTCGGAGATGGGCATGCAAATCGTCTTGTCAGCGAGCTTAAAGAGCTCAGCCCACTCCCCTACGCTTGGGCAGGCGCTCGATGATGCGCCGGCTTCCGATTGAATGGCAACATTAAGCTCGTGAACATCGAGCGAGAGGTCGTCAACGAATTCACGCTCCCCCACTCGGATCTTAAGGGGAGCAAATGCAAAGGTGGTATGAGGTGCGGTTGGTTGCCAATCGCGAAGATTGCAGCTCGAATCGGAGATGAGTGCCCAGCTCATTGAGGGTCCTTTCTAATTGTTCCCCAACAATTATAGCCATCTTTTTGATTGTTTGGACGGCTATCTAGTTTTGAATACTAGATAGCCGTACTGATCTTATGGCAAACGGTAGAGACAAAAAGAATGGGCCTCGTGACTCAAGATCGCGAGGCCCACGTTCGTTCGCTGTAGTACCAAATTAGTAGCGAACGAAGATGTAGTTGTTGTTCATACCGGCTGCGACGGAGCTGATGATGACGCCCGTTTTGTAGTCGGAAGCGTGGATCATCTGGCCGTTACCAATGTAGATGCCGGTGTGGTAAGAGTTAACAACGACGTCGCCAGGCTGGGGATCGGATACACGGGTCCAGCCCATGAAGGTACCAGTCGTGCCAAGGCGGCAATAACGGCCGGTGAGGCAGTAGCTTACAAAGCCGGAGCAGTCAAAGCTGTTCGGGCCAATGCCGCCCCAAGAGTAAGCGTATCCGAGCTTGCTGTAGGCGCGCGAAACAACGGTACCACCGTCAACGGACTGGCTCGGTGCGGAAGGCGTCGGAGCCGGAGCGGGCGTCACGGGCTGCGGCGTGG
>CABUBH010000021.1 GCA_902489775.1 uncultured Collinsella sp. | reverse complement strand
CGGGATTGGTCAATCTCGGCCGACTATATTTGGCTAAATTATTCCGGCGCTAACATTGTGATTCGCCCGTATCGAGATTGAGGATAAACGGATAGCGCGTCTCGGAGCTCATAGAGATCGCTTGGAATACGCGGTCGTTGCACGGAAGCTGCTCGGCAATTGGGTGTGGCGGCGCGTCATTGTCTTTCGGTTGCTGCACACGATGCATAAGCTTATAGCGATACATCTTGCGATCGGCATCCATCGTCATCTGGCGACGCGTGTCGCCGGCAAGTGGATTGACGCGCGAGCAGCCAAAGCTAAAGCTAGCGATCATGGGCGCCTTGCCACCTGAGCTCGCCTCGATCAGCCCGGCACGTACCTGCTCCAAGCGCTGCTCGAGTTCAGTCTCGTTTACAGAGAGCGAGATAAGCACAAACTCGTCTCCACCGATACGGAACAGCATCTCATCGTGCTCCATGGTTTCGGAGAGCGTGCGACAGATGCTCAGAATATAGCGATTGCCTTCGGCGTGGCCAAACCTATCATTGCAATGTTTGAGATGGTCGATGTCAATATAGGCGCAGGTGAAGGGGTCGCCTTTGCGCCAGAGCTGCTCGACGTGACGGTCGAGTCCGCCACGGTTGTCCAAGTTGGTGAGCGGATCGATATAGGCGTTGCACTCAAGCAGCTGGCGCTCTTGTTGCAGGATGGCATGCGTCTTTTGCAGTTGCTCACCAACGGCGCGTAGCTCAGCAGGCAGCACGGAAACATCGAGTTCGGCGGTCGAGACACCATTCGCAAGTCGCTGAAGATAGGCAATAATCGATTGCTCGCCCAAGCGATATGACTCGTTCATGATGAATAACCTCCTTGGGCAGAACAACGGTTTGTATCATATCCCCAATTCGGTTTGAATTGGGGATATAAGTTAGCTAATGGAGACAAATGTCCCCTTCGGCGGTGGTGTTTTGCGCGCGAGCGTATCAGTTGTTTTTGCCACCATCGAGCAATGCCTCAAAATCATTCGCCGGCATGGGGCGGTAGTAGAGGAAGCCCTGAGCGTAGCGGGCGCCCATGTGGCGTAGTATGTTTGCCTGCTCATTTGTCTCGACGCCTTCGACCACGACGGGCAGATGGAGCGACTGCGCCATCTCGAGCATCGATGACACGATCTGCGCGCTGCGGCCTTGATCGCGGTCGGTGGGCACAAAGGTGCGGTCGAGCTTGATGACGTCGACGTTGACGTTCTTGAGCATCGCGAGCGTGGACTGGCCGGTGCCAAAATCGTCCATATAGGTCGAGAAGCCGCGGGTGTGCAGGTCGGCTGTCAGTTTGTCCACGGCCTCGGACTCTCCCGTATAAGCCGTCTCGGTGATCTCGATACGCATGAGCTCGGGCGGTAGGTTGTATTGGGCGGCGAGCGCCCCCATATGTTCGGCAACGTCGCAGGCAAGGATATCCACGCGCGACACATTAAGCGAGACCGGAACCACGCGAAGTCCTCGATCGATGCGCCCGCGCAGCCACGAGGCGACACCCTGCCAAATGTACTTGTCGAGCGTCACCACAAAGCCGCTTTCCTCGAGTGCGGGGATAAACGTTGCGGGCGAAATGAGAGAGCCGTCCTTGTCAATCCAGCGGGTGAGTGCTTCGGCGCCAATGATCTCGCCGGTTTCCATATCAACCTGGGGCTGCAGGTAGTAGGTGATGCGGTCGTTTGAGAGCGCATACTGGAACTCGGTGAGGGTGCGGTGAAACGCCACCTCGCGCTTGTATTCCTCGGGGCGAAAGACGGCGATGCGATCCTTAAAATCGTTTTTGGCGCGCCGATTGGTAAACATGGCCTTGGCCTGCGCGTCGATGGTGATTTCCTCGTTGGGGTCGATGGGGCAAACGCCCATGGACGGCCAGAAACCCACGCCGTCATCATGCTTGGCCACGGCGGCACGAACGCAGTTATAGATTTGATGGACGGTGTTGTGCTCAAAGGGGATGAGAATGCAAAAGTCGTCTTGGCCCCAGTATCCTGCGACGCCCATCTCGGCATTCTCGATGTCTTTGAGGACCGTGCCCACATCGGCGAGCACGCGGTCGCCCTCGGCCTGTCCGTGCCATTCGTTGAACAGTCGCATATGACCCATGTCGACGGTGGCGATACACCAAGCGGCGTCGCGCCTTGTCTTAAGAAATGCGTTGGCACGCCGCATAAACTCGCTGGGTCGATAGAGGCCCGTGAGCGTATCGATGCGTTCGGCGACGGCGCTTTTACGCTCAATCTCGGGTATGGGGAGGCTGTCGTTGGGTGCAAGCCCGCCGGCGGCGCGAAGACGACGGTCGAGTTCGCCTAAAACAGCGGTCGCTTGATTGATTAAGCGCTCGTAAAAGGCCGGGACGACAAGACAGACGGGGGTAATGGTGTCGTTCGCGATTCGAACAGGAGCGAAAACGGCCTCTTTAAGATGATGGGTCAGTTGCTCGAATGCCTCGTGGTCCAGATCGTTGCTGAGCACGACGAACTGGGCGTTTCGCGAGCGGAAGACGCGACTTCTGCCGCGGGTGATCGATAGCATGCGGCCTGCGTATTCGGCGAGCATGTTGTCGACAGCCTCGGCCCCGTAGAGCTCGTTGAACTTTGCCGTGCCACAAACGCGGACCGCTATAAGCCCCGTCTCGCAACGGTCGCGACGGCAGGCATCGATAGCGTTGATCAGCATACGCTGCGTTCCGAGGCCCGTGGCGGCGTCGACGGTCTCGGCGAGTGAGTGGTTAACAAGTTCGCCGACATAGAGCGAGGGGGTATTTCCGTCGCCGTCGATGCGAAACCCGCGAGCGCGGCAGAGGACGTAGTCGCCCGCGGCATTGCGCATGCGGTACTGCATGACGCGGCGGTGTTTGGAGCCATTATAGATTTGGTCGATGTCGTTGATGTAGGCCTCAAGGTCATCGGGGTGGACGCGCGTTTTCCAGTAATCGTGGCAGTTGTCTACATGCTCAGAAGGAAGACCGAGATCGCGCAGGGCGCCTTGTGACCATAGGGTGCGATGTTTGTCCAAGTTCTCGATAAAGCAATAACGGCCTTCGTTGAGCATCGAAAAGGCGTCAAAAACGCGATCGCTTATTTCGAAGTCGTCGGTGTGGACTTGCGCGATATTGCGTCGATCAAGATGCATTGCATGGCGTAGCTTGTAGTCGTACATGCGATGGTCGGCATCGAGTGTCATGCGATTGGGGGCTTCGCCCAGGGCGGGGTCGGCATGCGACACTCCGTAGCTAAACGAGTGAGGCATTTCGGAATCGTTGTTTTTGAGTAGGACCGTTCGGCAGTGTTCCAGGCGCTCGGCGAGGTCGTCCTCGGTCGCAATCGTAGACAGGATGGCAAACTCGTCGCCGCCTATGCGAAACGCCGCCTCGTCCACCTTCATATACAGCTTGAGATAGAGGCTTACCTGCAAGATATAGCGGTTGCCCTCGTCATGCCCGAAGACGTCGTTGCAGTGCTTAAGGTTATCGATGTCGATAAACGCCATGGTCACGGGCAGTTCCTGCTCCCAGATTTCCTCTAGGGAACGGGCAAAGCCGCTGCGGTTGCCAAGTCCGGTGAGCTGGTCGGTAAAGGCCGTCCTAATCAGATCATCCTGACGCTCGAGAAGGTCACGGACGGTCTTTTCGAGCGTTTCGGTGTAATTGCTGACGGTGTCCATGTTGTAAGCGGCTTTCTGAGGTCGGGGCGGATGGCGTCGGGCGAGCTCGTAGTGTACACGCGTCGTTGCTCGGCGCCTTGCGTGTATCCAGGCCCCCGCCTTGCTGCGTTGTTGAGTTACTTTGCCGGCTAATGTTCGCTGTTGATAACTGCTGAGTAGTGTAAACAACAATACATAACTATATATGGGTGTCCATGCTGTGGGCGGCTACTATTCGCCAAGCGGTAGCGCGACGATGCGATGTTCGATGAAAATGCGACTGAGTCGATATATGTTGACGGGTATACTTGTCCCGTTTTAAAACGCAGGAACGGAGATGGTCACATGGCACAGCCGGATACGACGCGCACGGTGGGGCTTGCGCTCGAGGGAGGCGGCTATCGCGGTATGTATACGGCGGGCGTGCTCGACGTTTGGATGGAGCACGGTTTGACCTGCGACCATATGGTGGGTGTCTCGGCGGGCGCGGCGTTTGGCTACAACTTTAAATCGCGGCAGATTGGGCGCGCCATTCGCTACAACAAGGCCTATTGTGCCGACAAGCGCTATGCGAGCGTGACAAGCTGGCTGCGAACCGGTGACATGTTCAATGCCGATTTTGCCTATCATGAGGTGCCTATCGAGCGCGATCCCATCGACTTGGAAGCGTATCGCGCCTGCCCCATGCGATTTACGTGCGTGTGTACCGATATCGAGACGGGCAAGGCCGTCTACCATGACCTGCCTTATGGCGACGAGCGGGATATCGAGTGGATCCGGGCGTCGTCTGCTATTCCCGTGGCGACGCGTCCCGTTGCTATTGACGGGCATAAGTATCTGGATGGTGGCGTGGCTGATTCTATTCCCAGCGCATGGCTGTTTGCGCAGGGGTATGACCGCAATATCGTGGTGCTCACGCAGCCGGCGGGCTTTGTGAAGCAGCCCAACAGCGTGATGCCCATGCTGCGGCGCGTGTTCCGTCACTACCCGGAGTTTGTCGCAGCGCTTGAGCATCGGCATGAGGTCTACAATGCCACGCTCGATGACCTGGCACGTCGCGAGGCTGCCGGCGAAATCTTTGTGGTGCGGCCGAGCGAATCGGTAAAGGTGCCGTCGCTGTGCCGCGAGCCCGATGAGCTTGAGCGTATCTATCAGATTGGCCGCCACGATGCGGAGGCGTCTTTGTCCGCGCTGGAAACGTATCTGGCGGGGTAGGACAAGCTGCCGCGGACTCGGCGGAAAGCGCGTCCCAGAATGAGCGCTCAGAACGGGCTACAGTTTCCCAAACGGTGGGGTTTCGGAAAGTTCGTCCCGGAATATGCGTTCAGACTGGGATGCGGTTTCCCGTTAAGTCTCTATATGGAAAGCGCATCCCAGAATGGGTGTCCAAACTGGGATGCGCTTTCCATTGCTGAAGATATGAAGCTGCAAATCGGCTGCTCGGCTTATGCCTATGCCTGCTGCCAGGTGTCGACGAGCTCCTTGGCTGCGGCGTGGGGGTCGTCGGCACTGCAGACCGCGCTCACCACAAAGAAGCCGTCGACGCCGGTGGCCTTGAGCTGCGGCAGGTCGGCCGTCTTGACGCCGCCGCCCACCACGATGGGCACGGGGCTTGCCGCGTGGAGTGCGGCCAGGTCCTCAAAGCTTTTGGTGATGATGGAGCCGTCGGCCGCGCGTCCGCAATCGCGCTTGGTCTCGGTCTCGTGGAGCGGGCCGATGCCCAGGTAGTCGACCAGACTCATGTCGGCGGTCTTGACGTATTCGAGCATCTCCTCGCAGCGGGCCGAAAGGCCCACGATGGCATCGGGGCCCAAAAGTTTGCGGCAGACCTCGACGGGAATATCGCTCTGGCCCACGTGCACGCCATCGACAGCAATACCCTGCTCGCGCGCGGCGAGTACGCAGTCCAGGCGGTCGTCGATTAACAGGGCGACCTGACCGGTCTTGCCGGCCTGTGCGATTGCCTGCGCGGCGTCGCCGGTCAGTGCGATGATCTCGCGGGCGCTTGCCACCTTGGAGCGCACCTGGATGCAGGTAAAGCCGGCATCGAGCGCCTGGGCCACCACATCGCCCACGGGACGTCCCAGCGTGTTTTCGGGGCCGAGTACCAAATAGGCCGAGATATCAAGGTTGTCGCGGATGCTCATCGTGCTTCCTCCTGCTTTTTGATCTGTGCTTCCATGCGCTCGAGTTTGCCGGTCATGGTGTCGGTAAATCCGGGTCGAATATCGGCTTTGAGCACGACTTCGGTGCGGATGCCCTTGCTCGCCAACACAAAGGTTGCGTCGCGCACGACCTGCATGACCTCGTCCCAGTCGCCCTCGATCTCGGTGAACATCGAGGTGGTGCGGTTGGGAAGGCCGCTCTCGCGAATAACACGCACGACCTCGGCGACCTCGGCGGAGAGTTCATCGCCGGTGCCGCACGGGGCGATGGCCACAGCGACGAGCGTGTTCATGCCGGTATTGGTTGCGAGCTCGGACATGGCCTATGCCTCCTCGAGCTCGAGCTGGTTGTTGGCGATATCTTGGGCGGTCGCGCGGTAGAGCTCGTCGATAAAGGCGACCTTAAAGCTTGCCGGGGCATCGGCGACAGCGGCGGCACGCGTGCCGGCAACGTTGTAGACCGCGGTGCCGCAGACTGCCGCCGTAAACGGATCAGTGACGCAGGCGTACACGGCCAGCACGCCGCCCTGCGAGCAGCCGCAGCCGGTGATCTTTGACATGAGCGGGCTGCCGCCGTGGGACTTGGCCACGGTCGTGCCGTCGGTGATCAGGTCGACTTCGCCCGAGACCACTACGGCGCCGCCGGTGTAACGGGCGAGCGCCACGGCGGCATCGCGGGCGGCGTCGACCGTGTCGGTGGTATCGACACCGCGCACGCGGCTCAGATCGGCCGCCTCGCCCTCAAGACCCCACAGGCCGGCGAGCGCGATGATCTCGGAGGCGTTGCCGCGCACGATGGCGGGCTTGTACTGCTTGAGCTCGTTTACCAGCTGGGTGCGCAGGCTGCCGATGCCCAGGCCCACCGGATCGAGCACCCAGGGCTTGCCGGCGTCGTGTGCCGCCTTGGCCGCGCGGGGAATCGTCTGCTCGTAGATGGGGAAGAGCGTGCCCATGTTGAGATAGATGGCGCCGCCGCCGGCAACGAGCGCCTCGCCCTCGTCGGGCAGATAGACCATGGCGGCCGAACCGCCCACGGCGAGCTGCGCGTTGGCGACAAAGTCAATCGTCACCGTGTTGGTGATGGAGCCGGCCATTGGATTGGTGGCGCGAATCTCCTCCACGGCCTTGACCATATGCTGCTTAAGCTGTTCCGAATCAATCACTGCACATGCCTCCTTGGCATAGAAAAGGGGCGCTGTGCATAGACAGCGCCCCTGCAAAGGCGGCATGCTCCCTACGCCAGCATTAACTGACAGGTTCAAAGGATTGGGCCCCATGCCCTCTCAGCCTTGTGGTTTGCACCGCCGGCACTCCCGCATCGAATCTGTTGTTCCCTATACTAACGCACCTGCCAAAAAGGGACAGGTTTATTTTGGCAGGTCGTTACAATAGGTAGGACCGATACGAATGGGGGCCTTATGATAAAACTTGTGCTGACCGATATGGACGATACGCTGATTCCGGCCGGGCATGACGGCGCCAGCGACTACGCCATTGAGGGCATTCATGCCATGCAGGCGGCGGGTCTGCACTTTGGCCCGGTTTCGGGTCGCCAGCCGTCCGCGATGGGCTGGATGTTCAAAAATCGTTCCGAGTGCTTCTCGACTGGCGCGTTCTGTAACGGCCAGGTGATGTTTGTCGGCGGCGAAGTAGTCGCCTCGCGCGCAATCGACAACGATGCTCTGATGCGTTTGGCCGACTATCTGGAGCAAGAGACCGACGATACATTTCTAAAAGTCTATGGCCTGGGCGATGACTTTTGGGGCAACGATGCCTATTGCGTGACGAGTGATCCCGAGCGCGTTCGTCGCGCCATGGAGTCGGGCGGCAACGCATGGCTCAAAGGCGAAGAGGCCCCGTGCCGTCCCGTCGTTGATGAAGCGCCGGTGTTCAAGGCGAATATCTGGAGTGCCCGTTCGCGTGAGGAGCTCGCGGAGCTACGCGAGCGCGTTGCCGCTGAGGTACCGGAACTCTCGCTTGTGTTTCCCAACAACCGAGTGCGCCTGTTTGACATCCTTCCAGCAGGTTGGGACAAGGGTTGCGCTGCGCTGGAGCTGGCGCGCGCTTTGGGCCTGATGCCCGATGAGGTGGCCGTATTTGGCGATTCCGATAACGATCTGCCCATGATCGATGCTGTTCCCAACTCCGTTGCAGTCGCCAATGCCAACGAGGCTGTCACGGCTGCCGCGCGCTGGCATATCGGCGCTGCGGCAGACGATGCGGTCGCCGGGGCTCTGCATCAGATTGCCGCCTGCGCCGCGACGGGGGAGATGCCGCCGTTTATGCGTCAGATGGATGTGACAGGTTTCGACGTCACGAACGTCTAGGGAGAAAGCCATGAAGCTTCAGCAGCTCAGATATGTCGTCAAAGTTGCCGAATGCGGCAGCATCACCGAGGCCTCGCGCCGGCTCTTTGTGTCGCAGCCTTCGATTACCGCGTCGATCCGCGATCTCGAAAACGAGATGGGTGTGCACATCTTTGAGCGCACCAACAAGGGCGTCATTGTGTCCGAGGAGGGCGAGACCTTCTTGGGCTACGCGCGACAGGTGCTCGACCAGGCCGATCTGCTCGAAGGCAAGTACAAGGGCGCGTCCGAGCAAGTGCCGCACTTTAGTGTGAGCTGCCAGCATTATTCCTTTGCCGTTAATGCGTTTGTCGATGTGATCCGCGAGTTCGATGCCGCGCGCTACGACTTTACCCTGCGCGAGGAGCAGACTCACGAGATTATCGAGGACGTCGCGCATATGAAAAGCGAGCTCGGCATCTTGTACCTGTCCGAGCATAACCGCGAGGTTATCGAGCGTATGCTCGCCGCCAACGAGCTCGTATTCGAGGGGCTCTTCTGCGCCGCGCCGCATGTCTTTGTATGCGCCGATCATCCGCTGGCGGGTCGCTCGAGCGTGACGCTCGAGGACTTGGAAGACTACCCGTTCCTGTCCTATGAGCAGGGCAGCTATAATTCGTTCTACTATTCCGAGGAACTGACCTCGACGTTTGAGCGCCGCAAGAATATCCGCGTGCGCGATCGCGCGACGCTGTTCAACCTGGCCATGGGTCTCAACGGCTACACGGTATGCTCAGGCGTGATCAGTCATGAGCTCAACGGCCCCGGCATCATCTCGATTCCGCTCGATGTGGACGAGTACATGGAGATTGGCATCATCACGCGCAAGAACACGACGCTCACGCGCTACGGCCAAGCCTATATCGACGCGATCCGCCAGCATATCTAGACTGCTGCGTCCTGTACAGGTCAAATCTCTTCATGGCAGTCCCAACTGATATAGGAAGCATCTATATCAAACTGTTATAAACGTATATTTTACGATGGCCATATGAGCGCTCATACTTTGTCCCAGTAAAGCAACCAATGCAAAGGGAGATATCTATGAGTGCTTTAACCACGCTGAACGCGCCGTTTCGCGCCGATATCGTCGGCAGCTTTCTTCGTCCACGGGCCGTAAAGGACGCCCGTGCCGCCTATGCTGCGGGCACACTCGACGCCGCCGGCCTTAAGGCCGTCGAGGATGAGGCCATTCGCGACCTGGTGGACAAGCAAAAGTCCGCTGGCCTGCAGGTGATTACCGATGGCGAGTTTCGCCGCAGTTACTGGCACCTCGACTTTATGTGGGGGCTCAACGGCATTGAACGCCGTACCTCGCGTACGGGCTATATGTTCCACGACGAGGAGACCACAGCCGACACCGCCGTGGTAACCGGCCCCATTAGCGGCGAGAACCATCCGTTCGTCGAGCACTTTAAATTTGTCAAGGCGCTCGAGGGGGAGGGCTAGGTCGCGCGGCAAACCATTCCGGCGCCGATCCAGACGTTCTCCGAAGTCACGCTCGACCGCTGCGACGGCCAGCAGGAGAGCCTGCGCGCTGTCTATAAGACCGATGAGGAACTTGCCGACGCCATCGCAGCCGCTTATCGCGCGGTGATCGCCGACCTGTACGCAGCAGGCTGCCGCAACATCCAGTTTGATGACTGCACCTGGGGCATCTACTGCGACACCGATTTTGTCGCCAAAACCGGCATGAGCCCGGTCGACCTGCAAAAGGTAAGCGAGCTGGGCGTGGCGCTCAACAATGTCGCCATCGCGGACAAGCCCGACGATCTGGTCATCAACACGCATGTGTGCCGCGGCAACTACCACTCCACCTATGCCTTCGAGGGCGGCTATGACCCCATCGCGCCGTACCTGTTCGCAAACGAGGATGTCGATGCATTTTACCTGGAGTTCGATACGCCGCGCGCCGGCGGTTTTGAGCCGCTCAAGTACGTTGCCCCGGGCAAGAAGGTCGTGCTGGGCTTGGTAACCACCAAGGCGGCAGAGCTCGAGAACGAGGATGTTATCGTCGAGCGCATCCGTGAAGCCGCAAAGTACGTGCCGCTCGAGAACCTGTATCTGTCGCCTCAGTGCGGCTTTGCCAGCTGCGAGATTGGCAACAAGCTGACCGAGGATGAGCAATGGGCAAAGATCGCGCTGGTCAAGCGCATTGCCGAGCGCGTTTGGAAGTAACACTGCCGTTTGCAGGTGACGGCGTGCGCGAGAGGTGGTGACTGGCCCCATCGTCATTTCGATCGGTCTGATCCTGGCAAGCTCCGCCATTACCAACTGCCAGACCAATTGGCTCGTCGCCGTTATCGCCGTGGCAGTGATCGTCATCTGCAACATCTGGGGCCGTGGCATGGTTAAGATCGTGCCGATCTTGCTGGGCGTTGTGGTGAGCTATACCGTTGCGGCTGCGCTGGGCGAGGTCGACTTTTCTGGCGTCGCAGCCGCTCCCTGGGTCGGTTTGCCCATCGTGTGGGATAACACCGTGTTTGCGCTCTTTGGGCCGCAGTTCGATAGCGGTCTTGCCACGACGGCCATCATTACCATCATGCCGCTGGCCTTTGCGACCATGATCGAGCATATCGGTGATATCTCCGCTATCGGCTCCACTTGCGAGCGTAACTACATCGCCGACCCCGGCCTGCACCGCACGCTGCTCGGTGATGGTCTTGCCACGATTCTGGCTTCGCTCTTTGGCGCTCCGGCCAACACCACGTATGGCGAGAACACCGGCGTGCTCGCCCTGACGCGCGTGTTCGACCCGCGCGTGATTCGCATTGCCGCGTGCTGCGCCATCGTGCTTTCGTTCTGCCCCAAGTTCGCGGCTGTCATTGCGGCCATGCCGGCGTGTGTGATCGGCGGTGTGTCGCTCGTGCTCTACGGCATGATCAGTGCCGTGGGCGTGCGCAACCTCATTGAGAACCAGGTCGATTTCCAGAACAACCGCAACGTGCTGGTGGCCGCTCTGGTGCTCGTGCTTTCACTCGGCATTGCCTATAGCACTGCCGGTGCCATCGTGCTGGAGCTGGGCGGCGTGACGATTTCGCTTTCCGGCCTTGCCGTGGGCTCGCTGGTGGGCATCGTGCTCAACGCCATTCTGCCGGGTAACGACTTTGAGTCTGATGTTTCCGAGCTCGAGGAGGCTGCTGAGTAGCAGCTGCGCTCAGCTAAAACAAGATATGGTGCCCATGCGTATATGCGCGTGGGCACCATTTTTAATGCGTCAGTATCCAGCGTATGCCGCGGGCCATGCGCAGATCGGTTTGGGCAAAGTGGTTACCGGGGTTGAGCTCCATCGTTGTTGGAATGCCGCGCTCGATGAGTAGCTCTTCCATTGCGCGCGTGTCGTCGAGTACGTGCCTCATCATGCGGTTGGGCGTCTTGGTTTCCTTTTTGCCGAGTGACAGGTAGACGGCTTGTGGGCTGCCGGCAAATGGCGCCGTGCTGGCACGGTCGACAAAGTCGGGAAACCATAGCGACCCCGATGCGCTCGCCGCACGGCCAAAGGCATCGGTTTGCCAGAGAGCCCAAAGCGAAAAGAGGCCCGCGAGCGAGTAGCCGGCAATGCCGCGCCAGGTGGGCGGCTGAGGAAGCGACGACTCCACCTGGGGGATTATCTGATTCAGCAGCTCATCAAGAAAGCCGGCAGCCTGCCCACCAAAGGGCTCGGCATCGCGTACGGTCCCGTCGCATGCCCAGGGGCTCAGCTCGCGATTCCAATCGAGCCCGCCAATGGCGACGAGGGTGAATGGCGGACAGTCGAGCTCTCGGCAGCGGTCATAAACCTCGCTGCCGTCGCCCATGACTACGGGGAGGTAGATGGCAGGTGCGCTTTCCGCATGATTCGAATAGACGGTTATCTGCTTTTGATGCGCTTCCATGGCAGGCTTCTCTCAGTGTTGTGATATCGGCAGCCCCAATTGTCGCACGCTGGCACATACAGGTTGGGCTGCATTAAGAACAATCGCATGCGCGCCGCGCGAGCGCGAACGGGAAAACGCCACCGCCGGAGGGGAGCTCGGCGGTGGCGTTGTTAAACGGTGCTGGGGCTCGGGGCCTTCGCGGGAGCTGCCATGTGCGCAGAGGCGTCTAAGAACGCTTACGGCTCGCCATGGTGCCTGCGGCGATAGCGGCTGTTCCCGCAAGGACGGTTGCCACGATGGCCGCACCCGAGGTGTCGCCGGTTGCCGCGAGCACGCCGGTAGTCTTGGCTTTCGTGGTTGAAGCCGCAACGGCCTTGGTCGGCTTTGAGCCCTCAGGCTTGGGGTTCTGCTTGGACTCCGCGGGCTTGCTTTCTGCGGGCTTGGTCTCGTCGGGCTTGGGGTCTTCCGGCTTGGCTACCTCGGGAGGTGCGATGGTCGTACTTTTGGCGACTGCTTTGATATAGAGGGAGTCGACCGTGGCGTCGCCCGTGCCGATGGCTTGGCCTGCCTCGTAGATGCCGTCACGGAGCTTGCGATAGTCAATGACCTTGCCACCTTCGGGCGTCTGGGTGGCGGCGTTCTCAATCTTGATGGTGCCGATTGTCTTGCCGTCAGCGCTCATGGCACGGGCAAAGATTGCCGCTGTATCTCCTTCGGCCGTTACCTTGCTGCGGATGATCGAGATGACTGCGGGTGTGACGCCCTCGCTGGTCTGGGCGATGATGCCGATGTTCTCGCCTTGGGGTTCGCGCCTCGTCTCGCCATCTTGGTTTTCGCTGTAGGGGATGGGGCCGTCGCCGTTCTCGACATAGCGGGCTATGGCCTTGACAACGGAGTCGCTGATGTAGATGTGGCCGCCCTTCTCGTTGGGTCGATCGTTTCTGGTGGAGAATGCAGCCGAAACCTCGCCTTCCGCAAACGCGTCCACGGTGGAGCCGTTCTTGACGACGATGTCGTCCTGGTAGGTGAAGAGGGCGTTGGCGCCACCGTATCTGCCTTTACTTGCACGGACCGTCACGTTTGCATGATCGAGGGTGATGCCCTTGTGGGCATAGACGCCATATTCAACACCGTTTACGTTGAGGGAGGCGTTTGTGGTTGCGAGGCTGCCCTTGGCCTCGACGGCAGCGTCTTTCTCGGAGCTTGCCTTGACCTGGCTGCCGTCCGAGATGTTGATATTGCCGCCACTCCAAAGGGCCTCACCATCGGCTGAGCTTGCCTCGACCGTCCCGCCACCCTTGATGGTGAGGTTCTTGTCGGCTCCAATACCCTTGTCCTTGGTAGCCCTGGCGGTGACGGCTCCGCTGTCGTCAATCGTGATATTGCCGTTTGCCCTGATGCCATCCGATACGCCCGTGGCGTTGACGTTGCCCGAACCTTTGATAGCGAGATCGCCCTCGGCGTCGATGGCATCAAACCCAGCGCTCGTGGCGTTGACGGATCCGGCTCCGTCGATGTTGATATTACCCGTGGAGAGGATAGCGTCCTCAGTAGATGTCACGCTGAGCGTGCTGCCCGCGTCGCCTTGGATATTGAGCTCGGCGTTCTCATTCTTGCCATGAGAAGCCTTGATGCCTTCGATCCAGTCGGCAGTGACAATGTTGTTTCCCGAGTAATTCACGTTGAGCTTGCCTGCGGCCTGGATCTCGCCGCCGTTATAGTTGTTGAGCTTCAAGTCGTCGGCGCCGTCCCACGACCAGGTACCGGCCTCGTCGCTCGCCGCGGTGTTGTACTTGTTGCCGCCGACCTTGACCCATTCCGCTGCGAGCGAGACGCTCGGCATGAGCAGCGAGCTCACCGTGAGCGCGCACACGGCGCCCGCGACGATGCGGCGCGTCACGCGGCGCCAGCTGCCGTGCGCGAGTCCTATGCGACGGCGAACGTCGGGTTCGGCAACATGGGTTCCGGCGGTAGTGTCATTGCGTCTGGGGGTCGTGAACAAGGCTGCCATGGTTGCTCCCGTTCTCATAGGGCCTATACGGCTAGATTCAGCGTATCTGCTGGATGTTGCCGGCGGTAGTGCCGTTTGGAGGGCAAAATGGCCAAAATCCGGAAGAGGAATAAGCTGCGCACCTACGCGTTGTCGGGCATTAATCACAAAGCGCGGAGCCGCTTGTTGCGACTCCGCTCGCGTGTGCGCCATACGAGTGCAAACAGGAAACGCCACCGCCGGAGGGGAGCTCGGCGGTGGCGTTGCTAAACGGTGTGCGGACTAGGCGGCTTTAAAAGTGTCGGTCCGTGTATTAAGGGCGTCTATGAACGCTTGCGGCTCACCACGGCGCCTACGGCGATGGCGGCTGTTCCCGCAAGGGCGGCTGCCACGATGGCTGCGCTCGAGGCGTCGCCGGTTGCCGCGAGCTTGCCGACGGTCTTGGCTCCCGTGGCTGCAACTGCAACGGTCTTGGTTGTCTTCGTGCCCTCGGACTTGGAACCCTCGGGCTTGGTCTCGCCGGGCTTTTCCTCGGGTTTGATCTCCTCGGGAGGCACGATGACCGTGCTCTTGGCGACAGCGGCGTCATAGGGGGAGTTGATCGTGGCGTCGCCCGTGCCGATGGTTTGACCCATATCGTAGACGATGCCGTCGTCGAGTGCTTCCCTGTTGCTATAGCCAATGATCTTGCCGCCTGTGGGCGTCTGGATGGGAGCGCCTTCGATCTCGATGGTGCCGATGGTCTCGCCGTCCGCGCTCGTGGCAAGGGCGAAGATTGCCGCCGTGTCTCCCTCAGCTGTGACCTTACTGCGGACAATCGAGATGGTCGCGGGCGTGATGCCCTCCTCGGTCCGGGCAAAGATGCCGATGTTCACGCCCCTATGCTCGGGAATGACCACGCCGCTTTGGTCGTTGCTGTAGTGATCGGGGCCGTCGCTATCGGACTCGACATAGCGGGCTATAGCCTTGACAACGGAGTCACTAATGTAGATGTGACCACCCGCTCCGTTGGGGTTGTGGTTTCTGGTGGAGATTGCGGTCGAGAACTGGCCTTCTGCGAACGCATCCACGATCGAGCCGTTCTTGATGAAGATGTCGTCCTCGTCGGTGAAGAGGGCGCTGGCTTCACCGTTCCCTGCACTTGCACGGACCGTCACGGTTGCGCCATCGAGTGTGATGCCCTTGTAGGTATAGACGCCATATCCAGCACCGTTTGCGTTAAGGGAGGCGTTTGTGACTGCGAGGCCGCCCTTGGCCTCAACGGCGCTGTCTTCCTCGGAGTTTGCCTTGACCTGGCTGCCGCCCGCAATCTCGATGTTGCCGCTGGCCCAAATCGCCACGTCTTCGATAGAGCTGGCCTCTACCTTGCCGCCGCCCTTGATGGTGAGGTGCTCGTGCGCGTCGATACCCTGATCCTCGGTAGCCTTGGCGGTGACAGTTCCGCTGTTGTCGATCGTGATATTGTCGTCCGCCCTGATGCCATCCGAATCACCGGTGGCGTTGACGTTGCCTGAGCCCTTGATGGTAAGATTGCCCTTAGCATCGATAGCGTCGTGCTCGGTACTCGTGGCGTTGACGGTGCCAGCGCCGTCGATGTTGATGTCGCCTTCGGACATGATAGCGTCGCCAGAAGATGTCACGTTGAGCGTGCTAGATGCATCACCTTGAATGTTGAGCTCGGCGTTCTCGGTATTGCCATCCATAACCAAGATGCCACGGCCGTTGTCGTTGGTGACGGTGTTGTTGCCCGAGTAGGTCACGTTGAGCTTGCCCTCGGCCTCGATTGCACCGCCGTTATAGCTGTTGAGCTTCATGTCGTCGGCGCCGTCCCAGGCCCAGGTGCCCGCCTCGTCGCCTACCGCGGCGCCAGCTTCATACCAGGTGTCGCCGACGTTGACCCGCTCGGCCGCGAGCGAGACGCTCGGCATGAGCAGCGAGTTCACCGTGAGCGCGCAGGCCAGGCCGCAGACGATGCGGCGTGTCACGCGGCGCCAGCTGCCGTGTGCGAGCAGCGTGCGACGGCGCACGTCGGGCTCGACAAAATGGGCTCCAGAGGTTTTGTCATTGCGCTTGGGGGTCGTGAACAAGGCGGCCATGGTTACTCCCATCCTCATAGGGCCTATGCGATTACGCCCAGCATATCTGCAGGATGTAGCCGGCGGTAGTGCCGTTTGGAGGGCAAAATGTCCAAAACTTGGGAAGCAATACATCGCGCATCCGTGCGTTGCCTGGGCTTAAAAGAAAAGCGCGGAGCCGCTCGATGCGACTCCGCGCTTTGGTGTTCTGCTTTGGCAGCTTTGCCGTTACGCTACGAAGAAGTAGACGAGGAAGGCAAGGGCTGCGATCCACATGAGCGGCTTGATCTTGGAGGCCTCGCCCTTAAAGAGCGCGACGATCACGTAGGCGATAAAGCCCAGGCCAATGCCGGCGGAGATGGAGTAGGTGAAGGGCACGCCGGCGACAATCATGAACGCCGGGAAGCCCTGCGACACGTCGGACCAGTCGATCTCGGAGGCCTCGCTCATCATGAGGTAGCCGACGTAGACCAGAGCACCGCAGGTGGCGGCACTGGAAACGATGGTGACGATGGGGGAGAAGAACGCGGCGAGAATGAACAGCACGCCGGTGGTGACGGAGGTGAGGCCCGTGCGACCACCGTCGGCAGCGCCAGAGGTGGACTCGACGAAGGTAGTGATGGAGGAGACGCCCATAAAGCCACCGGCAGCAGCGGCCACGGAGTCGACGACCAGGATGGGACGGATGTCCTCGACATTGCCGTCCTCGGTCAAGAACTCGCCCTGCTTGGCGACGGCCATCGCGGTGCCCATGGTGTCGAAGAAGTCGCTCATGAGCAGCGAGAAGGCAACGACGAGCAGCATCGGGTCGGTCAGGACCTTCACGATGGCAAGGTTGCCGTCGGCAGTGCTGGCAAACGGGGCGCCGAAGGTCGAGAAGTCGAGCGGTGCGATGAGGCCCTCGGGCGCATGGGTGACGCCCAGCGGGATTCCGGCGATAACGGCGACGATGATGCCGATGAGCAGCGAGCCCGGCACGTTGCGGGAAGCCAGGGCAACCGTCACGACGATGGAGATGATGCCGACGATAAAGGTGGGGGAGGCGATGTCGCCCAGGCCGACGAGCGTACCGGCGCCAGCGGTGATGATGCCGGCGTCGCACAGGCCGATCATGGCGATAAACAGGCCCAGACCCACCGAGATGGCGTGGCGCAGGACCACGGGGATGGCGTCCATGATGGCCTCGCGCAGGCCGCAAAGGACGAGCAGCAAGATGACGACGCCCTCGAGGAAGATAACGCTCATGGCCACGTGCCAGTCGCCGCCGCACATGGTGGTGGCGATGCCCGCAATCATGGCGTTGATGCCCAGACCCGACGCACAGGCGAGCGGGCGGTTGGCGAAGATGCCCATGCAGATGGTCATGATGCCGGCGCCCAGGCAGGTGGCGCAGGCGAGCGCTTCCGCATCGATGCCAGCGCCCGAGAGCACTGCGGGGTTGACGGCGATGATGTAGGCCATCGCCAGGAATGTTGTCAGTCCAGCGCGAAGTTCGGTCCCGATTGTGGACTTGCGCTCACTGACGTGAAAAAGTTCGTCCATGCATACCCTTTCCTTGTTCGGCCCCGAGTTTAGGCCGATTGACACGAACTCACTTACTATATCGTCTTTACAACCTTGCTGTTCCTCGCATGTTGATGTTCGGCGCTTTGTAACAGACGGACGGTATTTATCGCATGAAAATGTGTGGGTACCGTATACTTAAGCGGTTACAACGACCCCTATGGAGGAACGTATGATTAAAGAACTTTGCCACGACGAGGCTATCCTGTCCCAGCGTTGCGAGGTTGCGACCGTCGAGGACGAGTCGGTTGCTCAGGACCTGATCGATACCATCAAGTCGCTCGACGATGCCGGCTGCCTTGCCGCTAACCAGATTGGCGTTACCAAGAAGGTCTGCGTCTACCTGGACGACGCCGGCGAGCCCCACGTGCTCTACAACCCCCGTCTGGTGTTTGGCCTGGGCGCCAGCAAGATGGAGGAGAGCTGCCTGACGCACGAGGAGGTCACCAAGTCCACGCGCTATATCAAGTGCAAGGTTGCCTTTGACCAGATCGTCGATGGCAAGATGCGCGAGCGAAAGCAGGACTTTGTCGGCTTCGAGGCGCAGATGATCCAGCATATGATTGATCACTGCCAAGGTAAACTTGTCTAGGGCGACCACAGCACCGCACTTCGTCGTTTTTGGTCCGGGCGTGACATTGTTGTCATGTCCGGGCTTTTGTGTTTAGCGCCTTTTTGTTTGGTGACAATAACCTTAGCAAGAACGTAAAGCTAGGAGGCGCTATGTGCACGAGCATTCGATTTACCGATAATTCTGGCCACATGTATCTAGGCCGCAACCTCGACTGGAGCTTTGACTACGGTCAACAGGTTCGCGTGATGCCGCGCGGGTTTCATATTCCGTATTCGTTTATCGACGATGCGTCGGCGGCACACGCGGTAATCGGCATGTGCATCGATTACAAGAACTATCCCATGTTTTTCGACTGTGGTAACGATGCGGGTCTGGCTGTGGCGGGGCTCAACTTTCCCGGCTATGCCGAGTATGCCGAGGGCCCGGTTGATGGAAAGACCAATATCGCGGCCTATGAGTTTCCCCTGTGGGTGGCAGCGACGTTCTCGACGGTCGACGAGGTCGAGGCTGCGCTGCGCGATACGGTGATTGTCGCCAAATCTGCAGGAGAGGGGCTGGGCGTGTCGCTGCTCCATTGGATTATCGGCGACAGCCAGCGTAGCATCGTGGTCGAGATGATGGCTGACGGCCTGCATGTATACGACGACCCGGTCGACACCCTTGCCAACCAGCCGACCTTCCCGTGGCACATGGAAAACCTGCGCACCTATATCACCGCCACAAGCGATTTTCCGCAGACGGCGACATGGCGTGGCGCCGAGCTTAAGCCCTATGGAGCCGGTGCCGGCATGCGCGGCATTCCGGGCGATTGCTATTCGCCGAGCCGTTTTGTAAAGGCGGCGTACCTCAATGCCAATTACCCGCAAAAGGAGAGCGAGACCGAAAACGTCGTTCGCATGTTCCGCTCGCTCGAGGGCGTGGTGATGATCGAGGGAGCGTCCAGGATGGGCGATGGCAAGTTCGAGAAGACTATCTACACCGGATGCTTTAGCGCGCGCACGGGCAATTATTACTACGCGATGTATGGGGATCCGTCGATTCGCTACGTGAGCCTGATGGATGCCGAGGGCGCGAGCCCCGATAGGCTCGTGGTTCCCGAGCCGCGCCGTTCGTAGCTCACTGGTCCGTTGCGACATAAAACGGCCTCGCACCTCTTATGAGATGCGAGGCCGTTGTCGTCAATGGCTGGTGGCGTGTTAGAAGTTGGCGTCGTTGAACTGGGTGCTCTCGAGTCCGTCGAGTTGCTGTTCGGGCGTATCGGCGACGCTCTCGAGCAGCTCAGTGGGATCGACGTTCATATTCTTACCGGCTTCGTTGCCGTTGACCAGGTCGTCCGAGAAGATGTCGACTTCCATTTCTTCGGCCTCTTCGATCTGAACCTCGAGCGGCACTTGGGTGCGCACGAGCTTAACGGCCGGGCGCATGCGGGCAAACAGCGGCACGTACTCGATGATGATGGCCGAGTTCTCGAGACCGTACCAGCGTGCCGGGCTTCCGCAGGCGCGGCGGACGGCGTACTTGATGGCCATCACGCGGTGGTCATTGCGGTTGATGTCCGTTTCGGGGGCGAGCATCTTGCGCAGCATACAAAAACGGAAGTCGCCCACGTTGCCGCGCGTCTCGTAGATGGAGTAGGTGTGATGCTGCGGCGGCAGCTCACCCGATGCCATCAAGTCGCCAACGATTTGGCGCAGGTAGGCATTAACGCGCTGGTTGACCTTAAAGCCCAAGTCCAGGCGCACGCGGAACAAAAAGTCCGTGCCAAAGGTCTCGACGGAATACTCGTGCGTATAGGGTTCGTCGGTAACGTGCACGTTGATGAACCAGTATGCCTTGGCGCGCTTGGGATGCTTATCCAGGATGGAATAGAGCACGTCGCGGTCGAGTGTGAGCGGGTCGGGGCTGTTGGTGAGGAACACCAGGTTGTCGGCAAGCACGGGATAGGTCTCGTCATTGCGCAGGCGATTGAGTTGGTCGATGTACTTGGAGACGGGCAGCAGAATCGTCTGCGTGCGCTCGATGGCGGTGCCGCGACGCCACACATACATAAGGCCAAACAGCAGTGCGGCCAGGAAGATCATGACGTAGCCGCCGTCAAAGAACATAGTGAGGCAAGAAGCGAAGAAGCACAGCTCAATGGCACCAAAGAGCAGGGCGAAGACGCAGGCACCCAGCTTGTGCTTGAGGATGCCGGCGATGTAGCTCGTCAAAAGCGTCGTGGTCATGAGCATGGTCACGGTAATGGCGAGGCCGTAGGCGCTCTCCATGCGCTCGGAGTTTTGGAACAGCAGCACGATGAAGATACAGCCGACCCACATGATGTTGTTGACGAGCGGAATATAGAGCTGGCCCTTGGTGTCGCTGGGGTAGTGGATGCGCAGGTGCGGCATGAGGTTGAGGCGCGTGGCCTCGGATACCAGCGAGAACGAGCCGGTGATGAGCGCCTGCGAGGCGATGATGGCCGCCACGGCCGAAAGCACGATGGCAAAGGGGCGCAGGGGCTCGGGAAGCATCATGTAGAACGGGTTGACGATGTCCATCGCGAGCATCTGGGGATTGGAGTTGTTGGCGAGCAGCCAAGCGCCCTGACCCAGATAGTTAAGGATGAGCGCTGCCTTTACGAACGGCCAGGATGCGTAAATGTTAGCCTTGCCCACGTGACCCATGTCCGAATAGAGCGCCTCGGCGCCGGTCGTCGACAGGAAGACAAAGCCGAGCACCATGATGCCCGAATGGTTGATGGGCGAGAACAGGAACATGATGCCGCGGATGGGGTTGAGCGCGCGCAGGATGGACAGGTTGCCGAGCGTGTTGAACAGGCCGGCGCCCGCCAGGAACAGGAACCATAACGTCATAAGCGGGCCGAACAGTTTGCCGATTGACGAGGTGCCGGCGCGCTGCATGGCAAACAGACCGCAGATAATGATGATGGTAATGATGATGACGTTGGTCTGGCCGTCGCCCAGCAGCGCATGGCCCCATTCGATGGTGCGCAGACCCTCGATGGCCGTGGTAACCGTGACGGCGGGGGTGAGGATGCCGTCGGCAAGCAGTGCCGCACCGCCGATCATGGCGGGGAGAATCAGCCACGGCGCCACCTTGCGAACGAGGCTGAACAGGGCGAAGATGCCGCCTTCGTTGTGGTTGTCGGCCTTCATGGCAATTACCACGTACTTGACCGTGGTCACGAGCGTCATGGTCCAGATGACGAGCGAGAGCGCGCCCAGGATCATGTCCTCACTGACGGTGCCGATGCCGCCGTTGTTGGCGACGATTGATTTCATGGTGTACATGGGGCTCGTGCCGATGTCACCATAGACGACGCCGAGCGTAACGAGCAGCATGCCAGCGGAGAGGGGAATGGCTCCATGCCCGCCTTGACTACGCTGGTCTTGGAGGCTTGCCTCCAGTTCGTTGTGTGCCACGTGGACTCCCTTGGACATCCGGCCTCTGCCAAGAGCAGTAGACCTTTATGCCATCTTTATACATATAAGAGCAGTTTGGCACATCGAGGTGTTTTAGACAATAATCCCCAGCTGGGGATTATTTATATACGCGGGTAGCATTTCAAAGCAGGGGCTGTTAGGCGCGTGCTGTCTGGGCGATGCTAGCCTTGGCGTTTGCGCGCTTGCCGGCGAGCTCGCAAAAGATCGCACCGCCGATGATAAGTGCGGCACCCATCAGGCGGACCGGTGTTATGGCTTCGCCCAAAAGGACGGCCGAGAACACGACCGCCGAAAGCGGCTCAAGGTAGCCGACGACGGCGACGGTCTGGACGGGCAGCTTGGCGACGGCGCTAAAGTAGAGCAGACAACCGAGTCCGGTGTTGACAATGCCGAGCATGGCAACGGCGCGCCAATCGATGCCGGCGGCAATGCTGGGGGAGAGGAACGAGGGGGCGCCTTGGGTGACGAGCGTGAGGACCAGCGCGGTCACAAAGGCGGCGCTCACCTGGAGCGCGGAGTTCTCGAGGCCCTCGATGTGCGGCGCACCCTTGCTAGCGATGACCATCAATGCATAGCAGAAGGCCGAGGCGATTCCACAGACGATGCCCGCAATGGGCATATTGCCGCCTAGACCTTGCGCTGCAATGAGAAAAGCACCGCAGGCGACGGCGACAAAGCCGGCGATTTTGCCGCCGGTCAGCTTTTCGCCAAAGATGAGCGGGGAGAGCGCCATGACAATGATGGGGCCGCAGTAGTACAGCAGCGAGGATACGCCGACGCCGATCGTCTGGTAGGCGCGGAACAGAAAAATCCAGCTGGCGCCCAGCGCGGCTCCCGAGAGGAGGAGGGCTGCGGCTTCGCGGGGGCGAGATGGCGCCTGCAACTTATGGCGTTGGGTGATGGCGAGGATGGTGACAAGCGAGAGTGCGCCCAAAAACGTGCGTAGTAGCACGATATCGGAGCTCGGCAGTGCGATGGCAGCGGCGATGATGCCGTTGGAGCCAAACAATAGCAATGCTGCTAAGTACGTAAACAGACCGTTGTTCATGCGCTGACATCCCCTCTATATCCGAGCAACTTCACTATGGGTGAACTGGCTTTAGAAGAAAAGCGAATATAATGCATGGAAAACATGACAAAAACTCATGCAAGGGTGGGGACGTGCCGTGGAGACCAATATCCAAAAGATGCAGGTGCTGCTGGAGACGGTGCGCGCCGGAAGCTTTACGCGTGCTGCCGAGCGCCTGAGCTATTCGCAGTCGGGCGTGAGCCGTATGGTGGCCGATCTTGAGGCCGACTGGGGTTTTAAGGTGCTCGACCGCAGTCGCGAGGGCGTGGCTCTTTCTGCCGACGGGCGGCAGGTCATGCCGGCTGTCGAGGCGCTCTGCGAGGAATTCACTCGCTTGCAGCGACGGGTGGATGAGATGCGTGGACTCATGCGCGGCAAAATCTGCATCGGTACGTTTTCGAGTGTGGCGACCCACGTGCTGCCGCCGGTGATTGCGCGCTTTCGCGCCGATCATCCGGACGTCGATTATGAGTTGCTGATGGGCGATTACTCAGAGATTGAACAATGGGTGGCGGAAGGTCGCTGCGACCTGGGCTTTATTCCGCGCGAGCCACGCGGCGCCGGCGTGGCGTCGCGACCGTTGGTGCAAGACGAGCTGATGGCCGTGGTGCCAGCGGACTCCTCGCTTGCCACCGCGGAGGTCGTTTCCCTTGCCGATTTGGCCAACGAGCAGTTTATCCTGCTGGAACGCGGTAGCGACGACGAGATTACGCCGCTGTTTCGCCGCGCGGGCCTGACGGCGCGCTCCAAGCTGTCGACCTGGGATGACTATGCGATTATGGCTATGGTCGAGGACGGCCTGGGCGTTAGCATTCTTCCCGCGCTCATCTTGCGTCGCTGTCAGTTCGATGTTGCCGTGCGTCCGCTCGAGGGACATCCTCATCGGCAGATCAACGCCATATATCGAACGGCCGATGTTTCGCTTGCCGCCGCTCGATTCCTTGAATACCTCTAAATGAGCGCACACCGTTGTCGCTTTGGGATAAATCTCGAGGTTTGGCTCATTTTATTTTTGAAATTGAACTTTCAAATGAGGTGCCGCGCTATACTGCTTGCTAAATTGAACTTCGGTTCAATTCGTGTTCTATAAATTGAACTTTGCCAGCAAGGAGGTTCTAGTGGCCCAAGAGACGTTTAGCGATCGCCTGCGACAGGCTATGTCCGATCGCGACGTTCGACAGTCGGACGTGATTCGTGCATCGGAGATGCTCGGCAAAAAACTCGGCAAGAGTCAGATGAGCCAATATGTGAGCGGCAAGACGATCCCGCGGCGCGATGTGGCAGAGCTGCTCGCCCGTATTTTGGAGGTCGATGTTACCTGGCTGCTCGCCGGTGACGCCGATCAAGGCGAGACATCATCGCCCCGCAACGATTCCAAGCCCGAACACCATCCCTCAGCTCAAATTGCAAGGAGCACCACCATGCGTACTTTTTCTAAATCCACCAAGCTCGATAACGTCCTGTATGACGTGCGCGGTCCCGTCGTCGACGAGGCCGCCCGTATGGAGGACGAGGGCGAGCGCATCCTCAAGCTCAATATCGGCAACCCGGCGCCCTTCGGTTTCCGCACGCCCGATGAGGTCATCAAGGACATGCGCCAGCAGCTGCCCGACTGCGAAGGCTATTCCAACTCGCGTGGCCTGTTCTCCGCGCGCAAGGCGATCATGCAGTATTCGCAGATCAAGGGCTTGCCCAACGTTCAGATGGAGCATATCTACACAGGCAACGGCGTATCCGAGCTCATTCAGCTTTCGATGAACGCGCTGCTCGACAACGGCGACGAGATTCTGATCCCCAGCCCCGACTATCCGCTCTGGACGGCGTGCGCAACCCTTGCCGGCGGTCATCCCGTGCACTATCTGTGCGATGAGCAGGCGGATTGGTATCCCGACCTGGAGGATATGGAGTCCAAGATCACGAGCGCGACCAAAGCCCTCGTCATCATCAACCCCAACAACCCCACGGGTTCCGTCTATCCGCGCGAGGTGCTCGAGGGCATCGTCGAGGTTGCACGCAGGCATCAGCTGATGATCTTTGCCGATGAGATCTACGACCGCCTGTGCATGGACGGTTACGAGCACGTCTCGATTGCCTCGCTCGCTCCTGATCTGCCCTGCGTCACCTTTAGCGGCCTTTCCAAGTCGCACATGATCGCGGGCTATCGTATTGGCTGGATGGTGCTTTCGGGCAACCAGCGCTGCATGAGCGACTTCATCATGGGCATTAACATGCTCTCCAACATGCGCCTGTGCTCCAACGTGCCGGCTCAGTCGATCGTTCAGACGGCACTCGGTGGTCATCAGTCCGTTAACGACTACATCCGTCCCGGCGGCCGCGTCTACGAGCAGCGCAACTTTGTGTATGAGGCGCTCAACAAGATTGACGGCATCTCGGTGGTTAAGCCGCGCGCGGCGTTCTACATCTTCCCCAAGATGGATGTGAAGAAGTTCAACATCACCGATGACGAGCAGTTCGCCCTTGACCTGCTGCACGAGAAGAAGATCCTGATCACGCGCGGCGGCGGCTTTAACTGGGCTGAGCCCGACCACTTCCGTATCGTGTACCTGCCGCGCATGGAAGTGCTCAAAGAGTCCCTCGAAGACCTCGCCGACTTCTTCGATCACTACCGCCAGAGCTAGTGGGATAGAAGCTCCGCACTATGAGAAGCTCCCTGCAGTTGTTTTGCTGCAGGGAGCTTTTTTGTGGACCCGTTGGGCGTGGGACAAAATAATCAGTAGTTCTTGTCCCAGGTTCGAAAGAAGTATCGAGTTTGTTGCCGCAGGCGACCCTGGGACAAGAACTACTGATTATTTTGTCCCACGTGGCGTTCTTGAACTAAATAACAATCCCGTTGCAATGGTCGATTTCGTGTTGGATGATCTCGGCGGTGTAGCCCGAGAAGTTCTTGATGCGGTGCACGAAGTTCTCGTCCAGATACTCCACCTTAATGCGGCGATAACGGGTACAGGGGCGCTCTCCAACCAGCGAAAGGCATCCTTCGCTCGTCTGATAGGCATTGACCTGCTCAAGAATTTGAGGGTTGTACATCAGGAGCGCCCTGTTGTCGTCCTTTACGCAGATGATGCGTTTGCGCACGCCAATCATATTGGCGGCGAGGCCCACGCACTCGTGCTCATGCTCATGGAGCGTATCCAGGAGGTCCTGCCCGGTCACGGCGTCATCGGGGCCCGCGTCTTCGGAAGGCAGGCGCAAAAAGAACTCGGATTTCATGATGGGTTTGATCATGGCGGGCTCCTTAAGGTGGACATGATTGGTTCAGGCCATGATACCGCGACATGTCGCATTAATGTGTGCACATAGATTCTGCAGCTAGATTGGATGGCGACACCATAAACTAATGGACGTTTTGCCGAGAGGCATGAATGTATAAAGCGCAAAGAGTGCGCGACGGGCCCCGCGAATGGGGCGATGATGCCCGAGAGGGCCAAGAAGGAGTCTCATGTCTGAGAACGAAGAGATCATGAACGAGACCGAGAACGAGACCATGGCTGCCGAGGTTGAGGCAGTCGAGACCGTGGAGACCGAAGCTGCTGAGGTTGAGGCTGCTGACGAGGTTTCCGCCGAGGAGGAGGCCGAGGTTGTCGAGGCCGCCGCTGATTACGATGACGAAGAGCTGATGGACAAGATGCAGAAGGCCGCTCGCCTGCTGCGTAGCCGTCGCTTTGCTATTTCCAAGGAGGAGGAGGCCAAGGCCGAGCGCATGGCGAACATCGAGCGCGCCATTAAGCTCCTTGACCTCAAGCCCAAGATGGAGCAGAAGGAAATGTCCGACCTGCTGGGCATGCGCCTTCGTGAGCTCGATGGTCTGATGGCCGAGGCCGAGGCTGCCGATCTGGTCGGCCGCATCGACGATGCCGAGGGCGATATGCGCAAGATTGTTGTCTTCGCCGCCGAGGATGCCGCTGAGGGCCTGGTCGAGCTTGCCAACAAGAAGGAGAAGCTCCTGCCCGAGCTTTCTTACGAGGAGGCCACCGAGCTGATGGCCGCTCTCGATAAGGTTATCGCTCCGCTCGTCGCCATGGGCCTGGACGAGGATCGCGGTCCTCGCGGCGGCCGTGACGACCGTGGTGGCCGTGGCGGCGACCGTGGCGGTCGCGGTGGCGATCGTGGCGGCCGTGGCGGCTTTGGTGACCGTGGCGGCGACCGTGGCGGTCGCGGCGGCTTTGGCGGCAACCGTGGTGGCTATGGCGATCGCGGTGGCAACCGTGGTGGCTTCGGCGGCAACCGTGGTAACGACCGCGGCGGTCGCGGTGGCGACCGTGGCGGCCGCAACGGTGGCGGCTTCCGCGGCAACCGTTTCTAGGGGTTACGCGGTTCTACGAACCGCGTAACTAGTTGACGCTGCAAACCCGCCAGAGCGGCAATCTGCCTTTCAACTTCGACGGCATGATCAAAAGATCAATGCCGCCTCGTTTCAAGGCACCTTGCTCGCTCTGGCGGGTTTTCGCTGTCGGTGCCAAAACATCGGCGTTGCCTTGATTCAAACCTGCCAAAAAGGGACAGGTTTATTTTGGTCGGTATTATCTGGGCAAACGTGGCCGTCTATCGCGATGTAGTCGTTGGGGACGTTCTTGTTTGACTAGTCGTTTAAGAACGTCCCCAACGACTACATGGCATGAGAGTGGATAATCTCCCGGTTTGAGTCTGCATTCAAGCTCAAAGTGGGAGATTATCCACTCTCGTTTTTGTTCTACCTACATTTGCAGGAACAGTTCGTGGAGGCGGGTGTCTTCGTCGAGTTCGGGGTGGAAGGTTACGCCGAGCTGGTTGCCCTGGCGGGCGGCGACGATGCGCCCGTCGACTTTCGCTAAGGCCTTGGCGTCGCCGTGGACCTCGACGATGCGGGGCGCGCGGATAAACGTCAGCGGCACCTCACCGTCGATACCGCCTACCTGCCCCTTGGTGCGAAAGCTGCCGAGCTGTCTGCCGTAAGCATTGCGCTCAACGAGCACATCCATGGTTGCCAAGCGCGGCGTCCCCTTATCGTCGTGGGCGGCAAGATCGCGCGCCAACAGAATCAAGCCGGCGCAGGTGCCCAGGACGGGCATGCCCTCAACAATGCGGGTGCGAAGCTCATCGAGCATACCAAGCTCGGCAAGTAACTTGCCCTGAACGGTGGACTCGCCGCCGGGGAGGACCAGACGGTCAAAGTTCTGCTGCAAATCGGCCGCCTGCCTCAGCTCGATACAACGTGCGCCCAGCTCGGACAGTCTTGCCTCGTGCTCGGCAAAAGCGCCCTGGACCGCCAGCACGGCGACCGTTTGGTCTGCATAATCGCTCATGTGCGATCCTTTCTGCTGGACTAGCGCCCGCGCTCCTCCATGATGATCTCGATTTCGTCGGCGTTGATGCCCACCATGGCCTCGCCCAGGTCCTCCGAAAGCTCGGCGATGAGCTTGGCGTTGGTGAAGTTTGCCACGGCCTTGACGATGGCGGCGGCGCGCTTGGCGGGGTCGCCGCTCTTAAAGATGCCCGAGCCAACAAAGACGCCCTCGGCGCCCAGCTGCATCATCAGCGCGGCGTCGGCGGGGGTCGCGACTCCGCCGGCGGCAAAGTTTACGACGGGGAGCTTGCCCGTGGCATGGACCCCGCGCACCAGCTCGACCGGAACCTGCAGCTGCTTGGCTGCCTCAAAGAGCTCGTCGTCGCGCAGAGCAACAACGTCGCGGATCTGCTTTTGGATCTTGCGCATATGGCGCACGGCCTGAACGACGTCGCCCGTGCCCGGCTCGCCCTTGGTACGAATCATCGTGGCGCCCTCGGCAACACGGCGCAACGCCTCGCCCAGATCGCGGGCGCCGCAGACAAACGGCACGTCAAACTGGGTCTTGTCGATGTGATAGACGTCATCGGCAGGGGAGAGAACCTCGGACTCGTCGATGTAATCGATCTCGATGGCCTGCAGGACCTGCGCCTCGACAATGTGACCGATGCGGCACTTGGCCATGACGGGGATGGAGACGGCCTCTTGGATGCCCTTGATCATCTTGGGGTCGCTCATGCGCGAGACGCCGCCTGCGGCGCGGATGTCGGCCGGAATGCGCTCGAGTGCCATAACGGCGCAGGCGCCTGCCTCCTCGGCGATGCGTGCCTGCTCGGGCGTGGTGACGTCCATGATGACGCCGCCCTTGAGCATCTGCGCGAGCTCGCGATTGAGTTTGACGCGATCGGCCTTGCTGGTCTGTTCTGCCATGGTTGCTCCCTTGGTTGGCATGTACATTGCTTGACGGAACATCCTATCGGGGAGCTGGGTATGGCGAAATACTCAGTTTTCGAGATAATAACAAGGTCAGACTAATGCCAGATTGAATGATTCGATAAGGTCAGGTGATAGACCCATGCTTGACTACAATTTGGAAAATCGCGGCGAAGCATCGCTTTATGAGTATGTTTACCAGCAAATTCGCGATGATATTGTTGCCGGGCGCATTGCGGCAGGGGAGCATCTGCCGTCTAAGCGCGCCTTTGCGAGTCATCTGGGTATCAGTGTCATTACCATCGAGAATGCATATAGCCAGTTGCTTGCCGAGGGTTATATTTGCTCAATGCCGCGTCGTGGCTACTACGCGTGCGAGCTTCCGGATGCGCCGGTTTTGGCTTTGGCTGCGGGGGATATCGACCGAGATGCCGTCCCTGTTGGTCCCAGCGCGCATGATGTCAACGGACAGATCGAGCGATTTGATGCGCTTTCTCCTTCCGCTTTGGAGGCGGCGCGGCTTTGGCAAAGTGCGCTACGGGCGACGCTGACGTCCGAAGATGAGCGTGAAATCTTTTCGCCCGCACCGGCGCAGGGCACCGCTCGACTGCGACGTGCGATTGCGCACCATCTGCGCGGGACAAGGGGCATGAATGTCAATCCCGACAATATCGTTATCGGTGCGGGCGCCCAGCTGCTCGATACCATGTTGGTTCAGTTGCTTGGCGCGGACAAGGTGTATGCCGTCGAGGATCCAGGCTATTTGCGCTTGACGCGCATCTATCAGGCCATGGGTTGCGAAGTGCGGCATGCCCCGTTGGATGCTGAGGGCGTGGACTTGAGCGCGCTGCAGAAAACCGGGACCGATGTCCTTCATCTGATGCCGTCTCATCAGTATCCGACCGGTCTTGTGACGAGCATTGCACGTCGCTATGCGTTGCTGAGCTGGGCCGCCGAGCGGCCGGGTCGGTATCTCATCGAAGACGACTTTGATTGTGAGTTTCGCCTTGCCGGCAAGCCGATTCCCGCGCTCACGTCGATCGATGCCGCTCAATCGGTCATCTATACCAACACGTTTTCGAAGAGCCTTTCATCGGCGTTGCGTTTGGCGTACATGGTGTTGCCCGATGAGCTGATGGAACGGTTTGGGCGCGACCTTGGTTTTTACGCTTCGTCGGTGAGCTCTGTTGACCAGGTCGCTTTAGCGCGCTTGCTGGAATCGGGTGATTACGAGCGGCATGTGAACCGCGTGCGCGTGCGTGCTCGCGAGACACGCGATGGCCTGGCAGCGCTTGTACGGAAAGCGTTTCCGGCAGGGGAGGTCTCGATCGAGCATGCAGACGCGGGCCTTTACTGCACTGTTGCCCTGGCCGAGGACAAGGCGGGGGAGAGTTTCGCGAAGGCTCTCGCTGACGCTCGTATTTCCTATGTCAACATCGCCGATTGCCTGTGGACGGCTGATCGGGCATCGACTAAGAACGCTCCATCTCGCGTCCTCATACAATACGACGACCTGAGCCCTCAGTCGCTCGGTGTTCTTCAAGAGCAGCTGCAATAAGCCCACGAAGAAGGCCCGAACCATGCGGTCCGGGCCTCATCGAGCTAGAGGTTATGTCTCAGGCAGTTGGCTTAGCCAAAGTAGCGCTTGAGCAGGCCAGCGAAAGCCTTGCCGTGGCGAGCTTCGTCGCGAGCCATCTCGTGCACGGTGTCGTGGATGGCATCGAGACCAGCGGCCTTGGCACGCTTGGCAAGATCGGTCTTGCCGGCGGTGGCGCCATTCTCGGCTTCAACGCGCATTTCGAGGTTCTTCTTGGTGGAGTCGGTCACGACCTCGCCCAGGAGCTCGGCGAACTTGGCGGCATGCTCTGCCTCCTCGTGGGCAGCCTTCTCCCAGTACAGGCCGATCTCGGGATAGCCCTCGCGATGAGCGACGCGAGCCATGGCCAGGTACATACCGACCTCAGAGCACTCGCCCTCAAAGTTGGCACGCAGGTCGGCAACGATGTCCTCGGAGACGCCCTCCATCTTGGCGACGCCCACGACGTGCTCGGCAGCCCACTCGAGCTGGCCCTCCTCCTGCTTCAGGAAACGAGAACCGGGAACACCGCACTGGGGGCACTTGAAGTCCTCGGGCAGCTGGTCGCCGTCAAACTCTTCCACATAACCGCAAACGGGGCAAACAAACTTCATGATTCGATCCTTTCGATCGATGGCGATGGGGCGCTTGTCCGGTCCCGTAAGGGCCCTCTCCGGACGTGCGTCTTGACGGGTTCTATTATCCATAAATGCAAGCAAATGTGAAGCCTATTAGGAATGATTTTTAATAAAACAATTTTGAGATATGAAGATGTTGATTGATTAACGATTGGCAGGCCGTCTTTGACCGCCACTGAGTACAATCGGTCGAGCAAATGTTGACCAATCAACAAATGAGGGAGCTTCCTTTATGCATCTAGCCCGCCGCGCCTGGTGCCGAACGTATCAAACGGTTTTTCGCATCGCATTGCCGGTGCTGCCCTATACCGAGCCACGCATTCTGGAGCACGCTGAGGATGTGCCCACAGTGCTTCAGGCGCGTTCGATACAGCGGGTTCTTATCGTGACGGATCCCGGCATTGCCCGTCTGGGGCTCACGGCACCGCTCGAGACAGCGCTCGCGTCCAAGGGAATCGGCGTTGCGATCTATGCCAAAACATCAGCGAACCCCACGGTCTCAAACGTGGAGGAAGCGGCGTCTCTGTATCGAGCGCGCGCCTGCCAGGCCATTATCGGCTTTGGCGGCGGTTCTGCCATGGACTGTGCCAAGGGCGTGGGTGCGCGCATCGCGCAACCCAACAAACCCATCAACAAGATGCGCGGCCTGCTGCGTGTCCATCGTCGCCTGCCGCTGCTCATCGCCGTTCCCACCACGGCGGGCACGGGAAGCGAGGTCACGCTTGCAGCGGTAATTACCGACGACGAGACGCACTACAAATACCCCATCAACGACTTTGTGCTGATCCCGCGCTATGCGGTGCACGACCCCGAGTTTACGCGCGGTCTGCCCGCCTCCATTACGGGGCAAACGGGCATGGATGCCCTGACGCATGCCGTCGAGGCCTTTATCGGGCGCAGCACCACGCCCTATACGCGCAAGATGGCGCGCCAGGCGGTGCAGCTCATCCACGACAATTTGCTCGAGGCCTATGAGCACGGGGAGAACATGCGTGCGCGCCGCAATATGCTTTCGGCGGCGTATAAAGCGGGTGTTGCCTTTACGCGCTCCTATGTTGGATACGTCCATGCCATCGCGCACAGCCTGGGCGGGCGTTACGGGATTCCGCACGGTTTGGCCAACGCGATCATCCTGCCGCACATGCTTCGCGCTTATGGTGACGCCGCCGCCCCCAAGCTTGCCGATCTTGCTCGCATGGCGGGCATTGCGCCGGCTACCGCGCAGGACAGCCTGGCGGCCGAGGCCTTTATCGATTGGGTCGACCGCATGAATGCCGCCTTGGGCATTCCCGAATATGTGACGGGCATTCGCCGCTCCGACATTCCCAAAATGGCGGCACATGCCGATGCCGAGGCCAATCCGCTGTACCCCGTTCCGCTTTTGATGGACCGCCTGGAGCTCGAGCATATGTACGAAGTTGTTGCAGGTGGTATGTTTGAGGACGAGAACTAGGAGGGTCCATGAACACCGAGGAAATTGCGCGCATCGTCGGCGACCAGCGCACCTTTTTTAAGACGCACGCCACGTTTGATGTCGATGCTCGACGTCGTGCGCTCGTGAGTTTACGCGATGCGGTGCGGGCCCACGAGGCCGATATTGCCCATGCGCTCAAGACCGATCTGGGCAAGTCGCATGACGAGGCCTATATGTGCGAGATCGGCACGTCGCTTTCCGAGATTCGTCATCAGATCGCTCATGTGGCGCGATGGAGTCGTCCGCGCCTGCGTCCGTGCGACCTCGCTAACGCCGTGAGCGTGTGCAAAACGCAAGCCGTGCCCTATGGCGTCACGCTCATCATGGCTCCGTGGAACTACCCGTTTTTGCTGACGCTCGAGCCACTCGCCGGCGCCCTTGCCGCGGGCAATACCGTGGTCATCAAGCCGAGCGCCTATGCTCCGGCATCGAGCGCGGTGCTCAAGCAAATCTGTGAAGAGGCATTTGATCCGCGCTTGGTGACGGTCGTCGAAGGCGGGCGCGCCGAGAACGAAGCGCTGCTCGACGAGTGCTGGGACAAGATTTTCTTTACCGGTAGCGTTCCGGTCGGCAAGCTCGTTATGGAGCGTGCAAGTAAAAACCTTACGCCCGTGACGCTTGAGCTGGGCGGAAAGAGTCCCTGCATCGTGGATGTGACGGCTAACTTGAAGGTCGCGGCACGCCGTATCGCCTTTGGTAAATGGCTCAACGTGGGGCAGACCTGCGTGGCGCCCGACTACCTGCTGGTCGATACGCGCGTGCACGACGAGCTGCTGGGTCTCATCAAGGAGGAGGCCCGCCGTATGTTTGGAGAGCATCCGCTCGACAACGAGGACTACGGCCATATCGTCAACGCCAAGCACTTCGCGCGCGTGCGCGGGCTGATTGACCCCGACAAGGTTGTGCTGGGAGGCGCGGCGCGCGAGGCTTCGCTCAAGATTGAGCCAACAATCCTGGACGGCGTGACGCCCGAGGATGCCGTGATGCAGGAGGAGATTTTCGGCCCCATCTTGCCGGTGCTGACGTTTGAAGGTCTAGACGAGGCCGAGGCGTTTATTATGGAGCGTCCGACGCCGCTGGCCCTGTACATCTTTAGCCGGGACCGCGCGGTGCAGCAGCGCTTTGTGCGCTACGTGCCCTTTGGCGGCGGCTGCGTTAACGACACGATCATGCATCTGGCTACGAGCCATATGGGCTTTGGCGGCATGGGCGCAAGCGGCATGGGACAGTACCATGGCCGTGAAAGCTTCGATGCGTTTAGCCACAAGAAGAGCATCGTGAGCAAGGCAACCTGGCTGGACGTGCCGTTCCGCTATGCGCCCTACGCAAGCTGGAAGCACAAGTTCGTGCGCATGTTTGTGCACTAGAAAAAGGTTGATTTCCGATCTCAGCCGAACACATTAGGCGGACAGGCCGTTCCC
>CABUBH010000020.1 GCA_902489775.1 uncultured Collinsella sp. | reverse complement strand
GAAATGCCGGTGAATGCAATTCCAGACCCGTTTGTCGGATAGCAATCGACGTATTTTTGTTTTCCGCTCACAACCTTGTATAGATATATCGTTCCAGCAAAAGAGAAGGTATCGTGACTATTTTAGATCTATATGGCCAATTCGAGCCCTCACCATGGCAATTGTTGCAGCTGGGTTTCTTTTCATTAAAATTTCACTTTGGTAAATCCCCGCCCCTAAGCATTAAACCCGAAGTCCACCGAGTGGGCGAATTGGCAACAAAAAAGCCGCCCGAAGGCGGCTATCTTGTGCAATGGAGCCAGCGACCGGGCTCGAACCGGTGACCCCCGCTTTACGAGAGCGGTGCTCTACCAACTGAGCTACGCTGGCGACCATGTGATGACGCAACTGAGGCGTCAACGGCTGTCTATGATACGGGACATCGCAAATCCGCGCAAGTGTTCTGACGGCTTTTCTCACTTTAAATGCACTAATATTGGAGACGTGATGTCTTGCTCTTATGGGTCTCAAACAGAATGGGGCAGCCATGGCTCAACCCAAGATCCTTCTCACGCGTATCGATGACCGTTTCATTTACGGGCAAGACGGCGAACTGTGGAACGAAGCCGTGGGTTCCAACCTTGTCTTAATCGTCAACGATGAGATCGCGGCGGATTCGCGCCAATGGGCACCCATGAGGGTGGCGGCGCCAGAAGGCGTTTGGACGCGGTTTTTCTCGGTGCAAAGGACCATCGACATCATTCATACCGCAACGCCGCGCCAGTTGATTCTGATCATGATGGCCTCGCCCGCCGATGCGCTCGCGCTGGTTAAGGGTGGTGTGCCGATTACCAAGATCAGCATTGGCCATATGCAGGCAGGGGAGGGCAAGCGCCCCATAACGCCCGCGGTTGCCGTGAGCGACGCAGACGTTGCTGCCCTCAAAGAACTGCAGGCGCTCGGCATAGAGCTAGAAATCCGCTATCTCCCCAGCTCCAATCCCGACCCCATCGGCAATCTGTTCAACTGATTCCTTGGGCAGCCTGCGACTACCCTCGAGAACCGAGCTCTACACCAACATTCGCGACACTACCGACGCGCGCGATGCCACCCGTCAAAAACTATGTCCGTTTACTACGTTTGATCGGCTATCGCCGAGCATATCGAATTTGAGAAAAATAAAACCGCAGGTAGACGGATCGCGAATTTAACAAAAACCGGTGCATGGTCGAGCATCCCGGACTAAACGTAGTAAATGGGCATAGTTTTGATATGTCACTCATACAGTCACAGCGAAAATGAGCCCAAAAGATGAAAAACGCCCGTCGGCGGTGCCGGCGGGCGCTACTGTGCAATATGTTGCATTGTGGGCTTAGTGCCTCATAAAGTGGTATTCGATTACATTGCTGTAGGGGTGACCCGGGCCCACAATGCCCTGCGGGAACAGCGGCTGGTGCGGCGTGTCGGGGTACATCTCTGCCTCGAGGGCAAAGCCGGCGCCCCAGCCATAGTTGGCATCGTCCTTGGCGTGCTCGTCGCCCAGCCAGTTGCCGGTGTAGAGCTGCACGCCCGGTGCGGTGGTGTAGTAGTCCAGCTCGCGGCCGGTCCACATCTCCTCGACGTGCATCGCGCGGCGCAGATTACGGCCGTACTGATAGCCATCGATACACAGACAGTGATCGTAGCCACGGGCCTGCTTAATCTGCGGGTCGTCGGCCTCCATGCCGGGAGCGACAGGGCGCAGCTCGCGAAAGTCAAACGGCGTGCCCTCGACCGGAGCAATCTCGCCGGTGGGGATATTCTGCTCGTTAATGGGCAGGTAGTGGGCAGCGTTAGCGACAAAGAAGTGCTCACAATCCTTGCCGGCGTTATGGCCGGCAAGGTTAAAGTACGTGTGGTTGGTCATAGACACGTAGGTGGCGCGGTCGCTCTCGCAGCCGTATTCGATACGGAAGTGGCCGGTGCGCGTCACGGTAAACACAGCCGTAAAGGTGCGGTTGCCGGGAAGACCGAGCTCGCCGTCCTCAAGCGAGGTGGTCATGCGCACGGCATTGTGGACCTCGTCGAGCTCAACGTCCCACACGCGCTTATGCAGGCCGTGCTCAAGATCGCTGTGCAGGTTGTTGACGCCCTCGTTGGCGGGCATATGCCAGTCCGTGCCGGCGATGGTGATCGTGGCACCCGCAGTGCGGTTGGCCACAGGTCCGATGGTCGCGCCAAAGCAGGCGGGGTTGTCAAAGTAATCCTCGAGCTTATCGAAGCCCAGCACCACATCGCGCACGTTGCCGGGGATGTCGGGCACGTCAATGCCCAACACGGTGGCGCCATAGTCCATAATGCGAACGCAGATCTCGGGCCCGTTGAGGGTGTAGCGATGAACGGGGGTACCGCACGGCGCGGTGCCGAAAAGCTCGGAAGTGATCATTTGGTTCCTAACATCGAGGTATTTCGGACAAACTGTAGCGCGAACAGGCGAGATTATCACTACACCCCACTAAAGCAGGGGGTATTTTTCTCAAAAAAGTGATGATTGGAGCTGTGCGGGCGTTCATTTCTGACGCGCGCGAGTCTGATACAATTTGTTCGTTATTGTTTGAATTGACGTGAGCGTGGAACAGCGAGGACTCATCGTGATTAAAGCAGAGCGACAGGATAAGGTTCGGCAGCTGCTCGAGGAACAGGGAACGGTCTCGGTCAAGGAGATTTCGGATGCGTTAGGTGTCTCGGATATGACGATCCGCCGTGACCTTGAGGAGCTTGCGAGCCTGGGCGAGATCGAGCGCGTGCACGGCGGAGCCCGCAGTGCACAGGGCCGTCCACACGCTATGCTGCGCCATGAGTATTCGCACAGCGAAAAGCGCACGAAGCATGCCGAGGAAAAGTTGCAGATTGCGCGCCGTTCTGTGGAGCTTATCGAGGAAGGCTCGACCATCTTTTTGGGCACGGGCACCACGGTTGAGCAGATGGCCTCGATGCTGCCGGCGTTTCGCCTGCGCATTGTGACCAATTCGCTTTCGGTGTTTAACCTGCTCGAGGCGCGCGAAGACTGCGAACTGTGCCTGGTAGGCGGCGTGTACCGCCGCCGCACTGCCGCCTTTGTGGGCCCCACGGCCGAGGATACCTTGCGTGCGCTGGGCATCGATGCAGCCTTTATCGGTGCCAACGGCATTTTGGACGGCGACGTGTCCACGTCTAACATGGAAGAGGGCCGCATCCAGCAGCTCGCTTTTAGCAAGGCCGACTCGCGCTATCTGATCGCCGACTCCAGCAAGATCGGCAAGCGCGACTTCTACACCTTCTGCCGCCTGGACAATTTGGACGCAGTGGTGTGCGAGCCGGGTATCGCCGCCGAGGATCGTGTCGCCATCGAGGAGCACACGCAGGTCATTTGCTAGCTAGCGCAGCAGACGATACTTCTGCCCTCTGCCGGTGCCTTCAACTGTCGCCAGGCCTGTCTCAACGAGTTTTTTGAGGATGCGAAGAAGCTTCGAGCGACTAAAGGTGACTTTGGCCGCAAGCTCGCTTGTCGATTGAGGGTGTACTCCGCTCAGCAGTCCGAATACGATAAGTTCGTCGCCTTTGAGCCCCGGGTTATCCATGAGTAGGGGAAGTGTTACCACAATGGCGTTATCCGAAACTTGAAACCGGGGCTTTCTGACGCTGTCCTTATAGGTATCGCGAATTCGCATGATGCCCGTTCCAAAGGCTTCGATAAGACCCAGGCGCAAAAAGACTTCGGCAAGAATACGATTGCGTCTAACGGATAGCATGTCGGACAGATATTCATCGACGGTCATGCTTGCCGGCAAGCCGCCGGGCGAAGCGACTTCCACACGGTCGTCGAACATCGAGATGCGGATGTGTGCGGGCGCATCCCAAGTCCTATGAACGACTGCATTGGTAATGGCCTCGCGGAATGCTTCGAGCGGAATGAGCTCCTTGCGGATCCGCTCCATCCCCTGGATCTCTTCGTAGCAGTACTGGGCTTCGAAAAGCTCAAGGGCTCCGTCAATTTCCGCTAGAACGGATGCATGTTCAAGAGTCTTGCGCTGCTTAATGAGGTTGATAGTTTCACCAAACACTGCGATGTCGATACCCGGGAAGCCATTCTCGTCCGCGAGCAGTTCTGCCGCGTTGTTGTAGGTTCCGGTTTCATCAAGCAGACCAAGGGTTTTGAGAGTATCGGTTGTGAATGACTGAAGCGAAAGTTTTGCTGTTAGACGATTCTCTAAAACGGTGAAAGATAAATCTTGTTTGTTTGCCGGGAGCTGCTCAAAGGAGAGGTTTTGACCCTCGAGTACAAGACGCGAAAGGCCTAGGGTATCAACTGGAATGGTCGCGGTGTCATTGCGCTTGTATGCCTTCGAGCGGTATAGGTAAGGCTTCGATCTGCCGGGAAAGACCGTAAGCTCCACGGTTGCATCGGGCTCGTCGATCTTTAGGGAGTAATCGGGCTGGGGGATGATCGAATCGTTAATCTTGTTTTCGATATCCAGGCAGGTCTGCTTGGGGTCATCGAGGCCAACGGCTTCTCCGTCGTCGTTAATTCCAAATAGAACGCGTCCTCCCGTGCCATTTGCATAAGCGGAGACGGTTTTAAGGAACGAATTGGTGACGCATTCCTTGAATTCAAGATCTTTGGATTCTTGCATTGTGATGCTCCGTTTCGCTTCAATTTGACGTGAAAAATAACACGTAAAAATTTTACACGTCATTTTACGCGTCAAAATTATGACACGAAAAAATTTGCGTGTCATTATGCGCGTCAAAGTGACGCGAAATGACGCGCAAACGCGAATGCATTGGCATTCTGAACAATAACGGAGTTTGTAAGCCTGGGGCTTGATTGGGCTAACGCATGGAATTATCCGTATTCTCGAACACGCTTTCGGTATCATTTTGGCATTAAAAGATACCGAAGTGTGTTCGTGATGCCGATAATAATTAAGAAAGAGGAGCGCTTCGTAGCTGCCTGGAAAGTGAGGATTTGACCATCTGATTGTCTCGATCTGTAACAACTAGGCGATCAAATGCTCGTTAGATGTTACAGATTTAGATTTTCTGCCTGGCCGATTCCGTTTGTCTCAATCTGTAACAACTGGGACCGAAAAGCTCGGCTAGATGTTACAGATCGAGATTGAGCGGATTGACCTGTGCGTTTGTCTCGATCTGTAACAGGTAGATGGTCAAAAGTGGGCTAGGTGTTACAGATTTAGATTATTCGGACCGGCCTGCGCGTTCGTCTCAATCTGTAACAATTAGGACCGAAAATCCCAGCTAGATGTTACAGATCGAGATAAACGGCCCGCACGGGCTCACCAAAAAACAAAAAGGCCGTATGCGATCTCGTGGAGGGACTCACATGCGGCCGACAAGGGGTATGTGGCTGAAACTAGGCCATGAGCAGGCCGGTCTCCGAGACGTTCTTGTACCAGTACGCGCTCGCCTTGGGATAGCGCTTCTGGGTCTCAAAGTCGATGTAGAACAGGCCATAGCGCTTGTTATAGCCGTTGGTCCAGGAGAACTGGTCCTGCAGCGACCACACAAAGTAGCCGTCGACGTTCACGCCGCCGTCGATTGCCTTGAGAATCCATGCGAGATGCTGACGCATGTAGTCGATGCGAGGGGCGTCGTCGATAAAGCCGTCCTCAAAGTCGTCCTTATAGCCCATGCCGTTCTCGGTGATGTAGATCTTCTTGTAGTTGGGGTAATCGTTCTTAATGCGGAGCAGCAGGTCGTAGAGACCCTCGGGATAGATAATCCAGTCCCAATCGGTGGTGGGTACGCCTTCGCGCACGCATGACTCGCCCACGCCCTTGAGGAACCAGCGCGAGGAGCCCTTGTCGCCGGTGCCATTGTGGTTGATGTCGTTTTCGCCCTCGGCGGCACGCAGGAACTGGCACTTGTAGGTGTTGACGCCCAGGCAATCGTTGTAGGGGAGCGCGGCGGTCAGCGCGGCGATGTCCTCGTCGCGGACGTCGAGCTCGCCGCCGGCGATATGGGCCAGCTTGGTCGCAGCCTCCATGGTGTCGGCTGCATAGTGGCCGCGGAAGGTGGCGTCGAGTACCCAACGGTTGTTGATGACGTCGGCCATGCGAGCTGCCTCACAGTCGGCGGCATTGTTGGGGTCGAGGGGATACTTGGGCTCCAGGTTCTGGACAATGCCGATCTCGCCCTCAAAGCCGCCCTCATGGAAGGCGACGACGGCCTTGGCGTGGGCCACCATCATGTTGTGCATGAGCTGGAAGGCCTTGTCCAAGCGATACTTCTCGCCGTGCGGCCAGTTGCCGACGATAAAGCTGCCCTCGGCGGTCGCGGGAATCTCGTTAAAGGTAAACCAGTGCTTGACCTCGGGGAACTCGGCAAAGCAGAACTTGGCGTACTCGACAAAGGCGTCGATCGTCGTGCGCGTCAGGAATCCCTCGCCGCCGTCCTGGTAAAAGGCCTCGGGCGTATCAAAGTGATCGAGCGTGACATAGGGGATAACGCCGGCTTTGTTGCAGGTGGCAAAGAGCTCATGATAGAAGGCAACACCCTCGGGGTTGATCTCGCCGGTGCCACTGGGGAAGATGCGGCTCCAAGCGATGGAGACACGGATGCCGTTGATGCCGAAACGCTGGCACAGGTCGATATCGACCGGGTACTTGTTGTAGAAATCGCTTGCGGGGTCGGGGGAGAAGCGACCCTGAGCAGCCAGGAAATCGTCCCAGGGCACTTTGCCCTTGCCGTGCGTGCGGGTCTCGCCCTCAACCTGGTAAGCAGCGGTGGCGCCGCCAAACACAAAGCCGTCGGGGAACTGCATGGGGTTGGTCATGAGTCATCCTTTCTGTGGGATACGAATAGGGAGGGTGCCCGAACTGGGGATCCGGGCACCAACAGAGGGAGGAAACTAGTCGAGGTTCTCGCGGAGCCACTTGATGGCGCCAGCGGGGTCGCGGGTAAGGTCGATATATTCCTTGCCGCGGGGAGCGAGCAGCTTAATGCCCAGACGATCGGTGTCGGCCTTCATGTCGTTGTAGTAGCTACGAACCTGCGGGGCGAGCACGATGACGTCGTACTGATCCATGATGGCAGTATGCTGGCCATAGGCGCCTGCGGAGGAAGCGATGTTCTCTCCGGTCTGCGCGGCACCTTCCTTGATGGCGTTGGCGAGCATGGCGGAGGTGCCGGCGCCGGCGCACAGAACGAGGACCTTCAGGCCGTCGACATCCTTCTTAGCGGATGCGTCGGCGGCGGGCTCGGGTTGTTCGGCGGCAGGCTTGCTGTCGGCGGCAGCGGCGGTCGGCTCGACAGCAGCGGCGGTCTGCTCGGCAGCGGGCGCAGAGGTGCTGGCGGCGATGGTGGCGGCACCATCGGACTCGAGACCCAGCTCGGCGGCGCGCTCGGCCTCCTGGTCGCAGAGCAGCTTATCGTATGCCTTCAAGAATGGCAGGTAGATGATGGCGTCCAGCAAGATGATGATCGCGACAAATACCAGGGCAATAAGCTGGAAGTTCGTGGTGATGAAAATGCCGATGGGGGCGGGGGTGGCCCAAGGCACCACGAAGGAGAAGCCGTTCATGCCCACGTTATCGATAAAGAACTTGGCAACACTCACGTTGACGCAGCCGGCGGCAACAAAGGGGACGAGCATGTAGGGGTTAAGGATCATCGGCGCGCCAAAGAGCAGCGGTTCGTTGACGGCGAAGGCAACAGGAACAATCGAGGCCTTACCGACGGCTTTGAGCTGCTTGGACTTCATAAAGAGAATCAGCAGAAGCGGCACGATGAACGTGGCGCCGGTGCCGCCGAACTCACCCACGAGCGACATGTTAAAGGTGAGGGAGTGGGCGGGGTGGCCACCGGCCAGCAGAACCTGCAGGTTCTCGGCCTGGTTGGCAAGACGGATGGGGTCGATGCCCGGCTGGACGATCGAGGGGCCGTGGACGCCGATGAACCAGAAGAACGCGGTGGCTGCCTGGATAAGGATAAGGCCAGGATAGGTTTCTGCAGCGGTAAAGAGCGGAGAGAGCAGTTTGATAAGCAGCTCGGAGAACGGAACGCCCATGAGGTTGCGCACGACGACATCGATGATGCCGCAGATGATGACGGCGCCGCCGAAGGGGATGATGTCGCGGAAGTTCTGAGCGATGGCGCCCGGGACCTCCTTGGGCAGCTTAATGGTCAGATCGCGCGAGACGCAGAATTTGTAGACCCACACGGTAATGAACGCGGCGATATAGGCCGAGAACAGGCCGCGCGTGCCCATGCTGGTGCAATCGAAGACCGAAAGTTCGGAGCCGTTGAACTTGGTGGTGAACTGCGTGACTGCGAGCAGCAGCATGCTGCACTGGGCGGCCACCATGGTGGAACCGTCGTTGAGCACTTTGCCGGCGGGCATACGACGGTTCATGGATGCCGTGAAGTTCTTGGCAGTGGTGCCGGCAACCATGATGCCCATGACGCCCATGGTGAAGTTGTAGAGCTTGTTGCACCAGTCGATGAGCGGCTGGGGCAGCGTGATGCCAACTACGCCAGGAAGGGTGGCAATGAGCAGAAAGATCGAAGAGGTGAGGACAATGGGCATGCACCCAAGGAATCCGTCCTTAATGGCCTGGAGGTAGATGTTCCTCGAGATCTTCTCAAAGAACGGTTGATGCTTTTCGAGCATCTTTACGATGGCGTCCATAGAGCTCCTTTGCTGCTTGATGCGCGATGCATGTGGATGGAACTGGTCGTCGATGGATGGTCAGGACTGCCCGGAAACCTTCCTGTTTAAGGAAGGCATTAACGAAATGACAACGTTGTCATTTCGTTAATGACAACGTAAGACATTTTTGGAAGAGCAACAAGGATATACGGGTGAGTGGTCGATATTGTTCGGTAAACGGTTGATTTATCAGTCAGGCAGGTAGTGTATGCTAGAACGCAAAAACAAGCGATGTAAAACCGACTGGAGAAGCAGTGGCAACGATGGACAAGAAAAATGTCTCAATGAATGATGTGGCGATTGCCGCGGGTGTTTCTCTCAAGACAGTTTCGCGTGTGATCAACGAGCCCGATAGCGTGCGAGAGTCGACACGCGATAAGGTTCATTCGGCCATGGAGGCGCTCGGGTTTCGAGCCAACTTTGCCGCGCGTTCGCTCAAGTTGGGCCGTTACGGGTGCATCGGCGTCGTGCTGTTCCACTTGTCGGGCGGTGCCGTGGACATGATTGACGGTATCGCCGATGCCGCCGAGGAACGCGGCTTTGCGCTCACGATGATTAAGAAGCGCGCAGGGGAGAAGATGACCCTTGCCGATGCGGCGCGCAGGATGTCGCAGCTGCCTGTTGATGGCATGATCTTCAACCTGCGTCAGATGGTCGATGACTTTGATACCTTTGAGGCACCGAAGGACCTCAAGACGGTGATTATCACACCGATGGAACATCCTACCTGCTCCACCGTCAGTGACGACCAAGAGGGCGGCGCGCGCATGGCGTGCGAGTACTTCTTGGATCATGGTCACAAGAACGTGTATTTCGTTTCGGGTAAGAAAGAGTCGCTGTCGAGCCAGTGCCGTATGAAAGGTTGGCGTGCGGCACTCGAGGCGCGTGGCATTGAGCCGCCCGAGCCTCTGCAAGGCGATTGGAATGCGGATAGTGGCTATGCCGCGGGCCTTGTGCTTGCCGATAAGCCCGATTGCACGGCGGTCCTCGCTGCTAACGACTGCATGGCAAACGGCGTGATGATGGCTCTACGTGACAAAGGGCTCAATGTGCCCGACGACGTGTCCGTGATCGGTTTCGACGATGAGCTCTACAAGACGATTCCCAACTCGATTCTGACGTCGGTGAAGTTTCGCCACCGCGAGCTGGGCATCCGTGCGCTTAACGAGGTCGTCGCAGGTCTGGAAGCCCCGAGCTCCAGAAGCCGTACGCTCGTCTCGGGTGTGTTGGTCGAGCGCGCGAGCGTGCGGGATTTGCGGGCGTAGACGTGCTCGGCCTGCTCGTCTAAGTCTGTAACAGGTGGGACCCGAAAACTCGGCTAGATGTTACAGATCGAGATTTTTGGCCCGGCTTATTCCGTTTGTCTCGATCTGTAACAACTAGACGGTCAAAAGCGGTCTACATGTTACAGATTGAGATTTTTGGCTTGGCCTGTGCGTTCACCTCGATCTGTAACAGCTGGGACCCAAAAACTCGGCTAGATGTTACAGATTAAGATGAACAGGAGGACGGGTGCGGTCTAAACAAAATGGCCCGCGCATCACGCATCGATGCACGGGCCATTTTTTTTCTGCGAGCGGCAGGTGGCGTCAGCGTCTTATGCCTCGAGGTTTTCCTCGATCCAGGCGACGGCACCCTTGGGATCCTTAGTGAGGTCGATGTACTGTTTGCCCTTGGGCGACAGCAGCGTGATGCCCAGGCGGTCGGTGTCGGCCTTCATCTCGTTGTAATAGGTGCGAACCTGCGGAGCCAGGACGATGACGTTGTACTGGTCCATGATGGCGTAGTGGCTGCCGTAGGCACCGGCGTTGGCGGTAATGTCGATGCCCAGCTCGTCGGCGCCTTCCTTAAGCGCGTTGGCGAGCAGTGCAGAGGTGCCGGCGCCAGCGCACAGAACCAGAACCCTCAGATCCTTGCCCTTAAGGGCGGACGGAGCTGCGGAGGCCTCAGTGGCAGAAGCGGTCTCGACAACAGGAGCCTCAACGGCGGGGGCGGCAGCGGTCTTGACGGCCTTGGTCTCCTCGGCCTCTTCTTCGGCCAGGGTCTCGGCCTCCTGCTTGCACAGGACGTTGTCGTAGGCCTTGCAGAACGGGTAGTAGATTAAGAAGTCAACGACCAGCAGGACGACAACCAGGACCAGAGAGATCGGCTGGAAGTTGGTGTCGATGAAGGTGCCGATCGGTCCGGGGAGTGCCCACGGCATGGCATAGATAAAGCCGTTCATGCCCAAAAAGTCGATGAAGAACTTACCAATGAGGACGTTGGCCACGGGGGCAAACAGGAACGGGATCAGGAAGTACGGGTTGAGGATGATGGGCGCGGCGAACAGCAGCGGTTCGTTGACGGCGAACATCACGGGTACGACAGAGGCTTTGCCGACGGCCTTGAGCTGCTTGGAGCGCATAAAGAGCAGGAAGATGATCGGGACAATGAACGTGGCGCCGGTGCCGCCGAGTTCGCCGATGTAGTTACCGAAGTTCTCGGTCAGGGCGAGGGCGGGGTGACCGCCGGCCTGCAGCGTGGCGAGGTTGGTGGTGATGTTGCCAAACAGCGCGGCGTTGAGGGCAGGCTTAACGACCGAGGGGCCGTGGATGCCCATGAACCAGAACAGCGGGATCATGAACCAGATGAGGGCGAGGCCGGCGTAGGAATCGGCAGCGGCGAACAGCGGGCTCACCAGCGTGGAGATGACGTTGGCAAACGGGACGGCCAAGCAGGTGCGGCAGATAACGTCGATGACGGCGACAAACAGGATGGAGAAGCTGAAGGCGAAGATGTCGCGGAAGTTCTGGGCGATGGCGCCGGGGACTTCTTTGGGCAGCTTGATGGTGATGTCTCGCTTAATGCAGAAGGCATAGATGTTGACCGTGGCAAATGCGGCGACAAAGGAGCTCAGCAGGCCCTTGGTGCCCATGTTGTCGGTAAAGAACACCGAGACATCGGCGCCGTCGATCTTGGCACTCGTCTGGGTAACGGCCAAGATGAGCATAGCGCACATGGCGGCGACCATGGTGCTCGTGGCGTTGATGGCCTTGCCGGCAGGCATGCGGCGGTTCTTGGAGCCGGTCAGCGCGCTTGCGGTGGTGCCGGCGACCATGATGCCCACGACGCCCATCGTGAAGTTGTAAACCTTGTTGCAGAAGTTCACGACGTCGACGTTCCACCAGTCGGGCAGCGTAAAGCCGCCGACCGTGGCGACAACGCCCGGTAGGGTCGAAATAAGCAGGAAGACAGAAGAAGACAGGATGATGGGCATTGCTGCCAAAAAGCCGTCTTTAATGGCCTGAAGGTAGATGTTCTTAGAGACCTTGTCGAAGTACGGCTGACCTTTCTCCAAGAACTTAACGATCGATTCCATAGTTCACGCTCCTCTTTGCATGAAATCTTAATGGCATGGACGTTGAAAACCTATATGGTCTCCCGCTTGCTAAAAGCCCGGGTGCAGGCGGGGCCGGTCCCAGGGGGAGAGAGGGGGGGCGGCTGGGTTTGTATCGCATAGGGCCGCTCCCTTCTCGGGGGAAAGCGAGGCGATGCGCTACTGCGCGTCCGCCATAGTGTCGGCGAGCTCCTTGTACCAGAGTGCCGACTGCTTGATGTAGCGTTTTTGCGTGTCGAAGTCGATGTAGAACAGGCCGTAGCGCTTGTTATAGCCATTGGCCCACGAGAACTGGTCCTGCAGGCTCCAGATAAAGTAGCCCTGGACGTCGACGCCCTCGGCGCGCGCCTGGAGCACCTTCTCCATGTGCTGGTCGACAAAGTCGATGCGCTCGGGATCGGCGACGATGCCGTTTGCGTCGGGCTCGGGGTCCTTGTGGCCCAGGCCGTTTTCGGTGATATAGATGACGGGGAGGTTGGGATAGGTGGCGCTGATGTGCTTGAGCGTGTCGTAGAGGCCTTGCGGGTAGATGAGCCAATCCCAGTCGGTGGTGGGGATACCCGGCATATCGACCTGCTGCCCGACGCCCTTAAACTTAAAGCACGAGGTGCCCTTGTCTCCGGTGCCGTTAAAGCTGTTGGTTGACTCGCCATCGTAGGCGGCGATAAACGCCGACTGATAGTAGTTGAGGCCGAACATATCGTTGCGGGGCGCCGCCTTGGCGAGCTCCTCCATGTCGCTGTCCTCAACCGTAAGTGTGGCGTTGTTGGCACGCAGAATCTCGTTGATGAGTGAGAGGGTGCGCGCGGAGTAGTGACCCAGGAAGGCGCCGTCCATGATGAAGTCGGTGTAGAAGGCGTTGTACAGGTCGGCGGCGTGCTGGTCGGCGGGCGAGTCGGTGGCAGGATATGCCGGCGTCAGGACGTTGACCATGCCAATGCGTCCGCCCAGGTGCTCGGTCTCGTCAAGATCCTTATACAGGTTGACGGCGCGGGCGTGGGCAACGAGCTCGTTGTGCTGGCTCTGGATGCCGCTCGTCACATCAAAGTGATGGTTGGGCGGGAAGTTGCCTTGGATGTATTGGGAGTGCGAGAGGCTGATGAGCTCGTTGATGGTGAACCAATTCTTGACCTCGCGGAACTCGCGGAAGCAGAACTCGGCATAGCGCACATAGGCGTCGACGGTCTTGCGGTTGAGCCAGTCGCCCTGGTTGAACAGGGCGGCGGGGGAGTCAAAGTGATGCAGGGACACATAGGGCTCGACGCCATACTTTTTGCAGCAGGCGAACAGCTCGTGGTAGTGCTTAACGCCCTCGGCGAGGGGTTCGGCATCGTCGCCGTTGGGGAAGATGCGTGTCCAGGCGATGGACACACGAATGGCGTTGAGTCCATGCTCGGCAGAAAGGCGGATATCCTCCTCGTAGCGGTTGTAGAAATCACTGGCCGGGTCGGGCAAAAAGCGACCCTGGGCGACAAGGTAATCGTCCCACATGGTCTTACCCTTGCCTGCCACCTTCGTGGAACCTTCCGTTTGGTACGCGGCGGTTGCGGCGCCCCAAACAAAGCCCTTCGGCAGCTGCTGTACGCGGTTTAGCAAAGACATATGCATACACCCTCTCGTCTCGCTGTTCGATATTGTGCGTTTGCGCTCAGGAGGCTCCCTGGTTAGCGTTCAGCGGTGAAAAAGCCCGATAAACACTATCTTAAAATGATTAGAACCAAAATGAGCACGTGAACATTTGACAATGAGCACGTTAACATCCGGCTGGGATGTATAGAAACAAAACAACTTCAAACAGCCGCGAACGGTTGTATTTGTTCGGTAAGCGGTTTTGATTGACAGAAGTTTTCATGTTGTGGTATATGGCTCGGGTATCATGAGCACGTTATCAATGTATGTACGATGCGCCATGGGCGCGGGGAATAGTTGGGAAGCAGGTTAGCGTGGAAGGCATGGATCAGCAGACAAGGAATGGTCGTTCGGCGAGCGCGGCAGAGGTTGCGGCGCTCGCTGGCGTGAGCCGCCAGACTGTGTCTCGCGTGGTCAACGGTATGCCCAACGTGACGGAAAAGACGCGCAAGCGTGTGCTGGCCGCCATGGAAGAGCTGGGCTTTCGTCCCAATTTTGCTGGAGCGGCGTTGCGCGGCGGGTCGTATCGTTCTATTGGCCTGTGCATGTACAACATCACACGTGTCGGTAACCTGGCGACGCTCGAGGGTATCATGCAAGCGGCGCGCGAGCACGATTTTGCCGTCACTATGATCGAGATGGGCGGCGACAAGCCCTATGCACTTGCCGATGCCTCGCGCCGCATGGTCGAGCGACCCGTCGACGGCATGATTCTCAACATGAACCGCATGGCTCCCGATTTTGAGGAGTTTGTTCCCCAGCCGGGAGTGCGAACGGTCATCCTGTCCATGTATGCGCATCCGCGCTGCACGACGATCGACTCCGACCAGTATGGTTCGTGCGAGCTGTTGACCAATTATCTGCTGGAACATGGTCACTCGAATATGCGGTTTGTGGCGGGTCCGGAAAACTCGATTTCCTCGCGTTTTCGTGAGGCCGGTTGGCGCGATACGCTGGGTCGTGCTCATGTCGATGCCGCTCCGATGCTGCGTGGCGATTGGAGTGCGGACAGTGGGTACGCCATGGGCGAGCGGATTGCGGCCGAGGTGCTTGCCGGCGGGTCGCAGGCGCCGACTGCCGTGCTTGCGGCAAATGACCAGATGGCGCTGGGCGTTATCGCCGCGCTCGAGAACGCGGGCCTGTCCGTGCCCGACGACGTGAGCGTGGTTGGTATCGACGACGCACTCGAGGGACTTGTTCCTCACAATCGGCTGACGACGCTGCGATTTGATTTGCGCGGTGTCGGTAAGCTTGCGTTTGAGGCGGCGATTGGAGAGAGCTCGTCTATCGAGGCGATTCATGTGCCGAGTACGCTGGTCGAACGCTCGACTGTTAGGGACATACGGGGTTAGGTCCTACTCCGTTTGTCTCGATTTGTAACAGGTAGACGGTCAAAAGCGGGCTACGTGTTACAGATTTAGATTCTTCGGAAAGAGTAATCCTGTTCGTCTCAATCTGTAACAGCTAGGACCAAAAAACTCGGCTAGATGTTACAGATCGAGACAAACGGCCCCCAGGCCGAACAAAAACAAAAGACCGGGGGCGGCGCGTCGTGTGACGTGCCGCCCCCGGCTGAGAAATGGGGAGCAGGTTATGTGAGCGGGGCAGCCCCGCGAGCCGCTAGTCCAGACGACGGGTCTCGGCTACGTGCTTATACCAGTATGCGCTTGCCTTGGGCGTGCGCTTCTGGGTTTCAAAGTCAACGTAGAAGAAGCCGTAACGCTTGTTGTAGCCATTGGTCCAGGAGAACTGATCCTGCAGGCTCCATAGGAAGTAGCCGCCCACGTTGACACCCACCTCCATGGCCTTGAGCAACCAGCGCAGGTGCTGCTCGATGTAGTCGATGCGCGGCTGGTCGTCCACAAAACCGTCCTTGTAGGGGTCCTTGTAGCCCATGCCGTTTTCGGTGATGAAGATCTGCTTGTAGTTGGGGTAGCGCTGCTTAATGTAGACGAGCAGATCGAACAGGCCCTCGGGATAGATGATCCAGTCCCAGTCGGTGGTGGGGATGCCAGGCTTGTTCACATGCTCGCCAATGCCCTTGACGCGCCAGCGGCCGGTGCCCTTCTCTCCCGTACCGTTGTGGTGCAGGTCGTTCTCGCCATCGTAAGCCTTCAAGAAGCGGCACTGATAGTTGTTAACGCCCAGGTAGTCGTTGTAGAGCGCGGCTTCGCGCATAATCTCGAGGTCCTCGTCCAAGATCTCGATGGTGCCGCCCGAGACGGCGGCCAGGCGGTTGGCGCACTCGAGGGTGTCGGGCGCGTAGTCGCCGCGGAAGGTGGCGTCGAGCAAAAACTGGTTTTGCAGCACGTGCTCGTTGTTGGCGGCTTTGATGTCGGCGGGGTCGTTTTCGTTGAGCGGGTACTTGAACTCCAACGACTGAATGACGCCGATCTTGCCCTTAAAACCGCCGTTGTGGAAGGCCAACACGGCCTTGGCGTGGGCGAGCATCATGTTGTGCTCGCACTGGAAGGCCTCGGCAAGATGCGCCTTGACGCCACCGGGGAAGGTGCCCTCGATGTAGGTGTTGGAGGCGTCGGCCCAGATTTCGTTAAAGGTGAACCAGTAGGTCACCTGGTCGGCGTACTCCTTAAAGCAGAAGGTGGCAAAGTCCACAAAGGCATCGATGGTCTCGCGGTTGAGGAAGTCGCCCTTCTCAAAGAGGGGCAGCGGCGTATCGAAGTGATGCAGCGTGACAAACGGCTCAACGTGGTGCTTGTGGCACTCGGCGAAGAGATCGTGATAGAACTGCACACCCTCGGGGTTGATTTCGCCGGTGCCGTTGGGGAAGATGCGGCTCCAGGCGATGGAGAGGCGAATGCCGTTGATGCCGAACTCCTCGCACAGCTCCAGATCGACGGGGTACTGGTTGTAGAAGTCCGAAGCGGGATCGGGGGAGAAGCGGCCCTGGGCCTCCAGAAAGTCGTCCCAGGCAACCTTGCCCTTACCGTGAGTGCGGGTCTCGCCCTCTACCTGGTAGGCAGCAGTGGCGCCGCCAAAGACAAAGTCCTCGGGAAACTGCGCGGGCGGGTTGGTGACGCTAGCAGGATTAACGGACATGATGATCCAATCGTCTAATTCGAAGGGCCAGCCGGCTGCTGATGGTCGGCTGGCCCTGAGCGTTACTTACTTCGAGAGTTGCTCGGAGACGAAGGCGAGAGACTTATCGCCGTTCTGGGAGAGCTCGATGTACTGCTTGCCACGGCAGGCGACGCACTTGTTGCCCACGCGCTCGCAGTCCTTTTGCAGGTCGGCCAGGTAGCTGGCGGCCTGCGGGGCCAGGACGACCAGGTCAAAGTCGGGGAGCATGTCGACATGGTTGCCATAGGCCTCGGCAGCGGTTTCAAGATCGATGCCGCGCTCCTTGGCAGCCTTGGCCAGTGCGTTGGCGAGCAGGCCCGAGGTTCCGCCGCCCTGGCAGAGCACGAGCACGCGCTTGCCGTTGAGGTCGCTGGCGGCTGTAGCTTCTGTGGTGGCAGCGGCGGGGGCGTCGGACTTCACGGCCTCGGCAGCAGCGCCGGCGGCAACGCTCTTGGCATCGGCCTTGCCCTGGAAGGCATCGTTGAGCTTGGCGGCCTTCTCGGCGTTCTTGGCGTCGAGCTCCTCCTGGGAGATCTCGGCCTCCTCGGCGCACTTCTGGGCGTCATAGGCACGGAAGAACGGATAGTACAGAAGGAAGTCGACGACCAGGATGATGGCGAGCATCACAAAGGCGAGCGGCTGGAAGCCCAGGCCCATGATGGTGCCGATGGGGCCGGGGACGGTCCAGGGCAGGGTGTACATAAAGCCGTTCATGCCCAGGAAGTCGATAAAGACCTTGAGGATCCAAACGTTGGCGATCGGGGCAAAGACAAACGGGACAAAGAAGACGGGGTTGAGCACGATGGGTGCGGCGAACAGCAGCGGCTCGTTGACGGCGAAGCACACCGGGACGATGGCGGCCTTACCGACGGCGCGCATTTCCTGAGACTTGGCCAGGAAGCAGAACATAAAGACGAGGACGAGCGTGGCGCCGGTGCCGCCCATGCAGACGACGAAGTACTGGGCGCCCTGCGTCAGGACGGCGGAAGCGTGCTGGCCGGCCTGGTAAGCAGCCAGGTTGTCGGTCATGTTGGAAACGAGGGCGGCGGCGATGGCAGGCTCGACGATCGAGGGACCGTGGACGCCGACGAACCAGAACAGGCTCATGGCGCCGTAGATCACAGCGAGACCGATATAGCCGTCGGCAGCGGTGAACAGGGGCTGGAACACCTGGATGACGCCCTGGGCAAAGCAGAAGCCAAAGGCAGCGCGGAAGACGATGTCAAAGACCCAAAAGACGGTGATGCAGACGGAGAAGGGGATGATGTCCTTAAAGGTCTGCGAGATGTTGGGCGGAACCTGCTCGGGCATCTTGACGGTGATGTTGCGCTTAATGAAGAACTTGTAGATGATGCCGGTCACAAACGCAGCGATGAAGGCGGTCAGCAGACCCTTGGAACCAAGGTAGGTGGTGTTGAAGCCGCTGGCGGCGTCCGTGGAGATCGTGTCGCTCGAGAGCAGCAGGAAGCCGATGATGGCCGCGCACATGCAGGAGATGAAGTTGATCTGGTTGTTCTTGGGCAGATCACGGTTCTGAGCGTCGGCGAAGTGCTTGGCGGTGGTGGCGGCGCAGGCGATGGCCAGGATGCCCATGGAGTAGTTGTAGCACTTCCACAGGGCGTTGTTGATGTCATCGGGCCAGTAGAAACCCCAGATGTTGGGGACCGAGGCTACCAGGCAGAAGATGGACGAGAAGATGATGATGGGGATGACGGAGATAAAGCCGTCGCGGATCGCCTTGAGGTACTTGTTGCGGGCGATTGCGTTGAAAAAGGGCTGGCCCTTTTCGATGATGGCGATGAGTTGCTCCATGCAATGCTCCTAAGAGTCGGTGGGTTAGCAACGATGGTAGCTTTTGGCGTTCGGTTGCCAAAATGTTGACGTTGCCATTTTGCGACACAAAAAAAGACGCGAACCAGTGGTTCCTGTGCCTGCGAACCATCGATTCCTTACGCGAAAACGTTTGAGCTGCCCGGTGGCTCTGTGTTTGCGCAATGGCAACGTTAACATTTGGGAGCCAAAAGCCGTTTGGGGAAGCAAAAATGTCGGTGAACGGTAGGTTTTGGGTGGTAAACGTATTGTGGGGGAGGCGTTGGATATACTTGAAGGCGTTAAAAATGACTGCGCAAGGTGCCACCAATGGCATCGTTGACATAGAAAGATCGACCTATGGCCGCTGTTAAAAAATCGGTTTCCGTTAAGGACGTGGCGCGTCTCGCGGGCGTCTCGGAGCAGACGGTCTCGCGCACCGTGCACGATTCGCCCAGCGTGCGCCCCGAGACCAAGGAGCGCGTGCGTGCCGCCATGCGCGAGCTGGGGTATCGACCCAATTTTGCCGGTCGATCGCTGCGCCGCGGCAAGTTTAAGACCGTCGGCGTCGCCATGTTCAACATTACCGGCACCGGCAACCTCGACCGTATGGAGGGCTTTGCCGCCGCGGCCGACAAACATGGCTATGCCATCACCCTCACTAAAGTAGACGGGCATCCGTATACCCTCGAGAGTGCATCGTCGCGCATGAGCGCGCTGCCGGTGGATGGCATGGTTGTGATCATGAATCGCATGCCGGCGGACTTTGGCACCTTCGAGCCGCTGCCCGGCATGCAGACGGTGCTCGTTACCATGCTGGAGCACCCGCTCTGTTCAACGGTCGATAACGACCAGTTCGATTGCTCGCGCCAGGTGGTCGAGTACTTGTTGGAGCAGGGGCACAAGACCGTGCACTTTATCTCATGCCCCGAGCGCTCGCTTTCGGGCATGCAGCGCGAGGAGGGCTGGCGCGAGACATTGCGTGCGCATGGTATTGAGCCGCCGCGACTCGTCCGTGGCGATTGGACGGCACAGAGCGGATATGCCGTCGGTCAGGCTCTGGCGGACGATCCGACCTGTACGGCCATTTATGCTTCCAACGACGCCATGGCATACGGCTGCATTCGCGGGCTCGAATCGCGCGGAAAGCGCGTGCCCGAGGACGTGAGCGTGGCGGGTGTTGATGACAGCCTGGGCGACATCGTGCCCGACCGTCGCCTGACCACGGTGCGCTTTGACAACAAGCGCGTCGGCATGTGGGCTGTCGACAAGATTGCCGGCGCCGAGGGGGTTGCGTCTGGCGTGGAGCACATGCTGATCCCCGGCATGCTCGTAGAGGGTGATACGGTGCGCGATGTACGCTAGGGTGTGGACCTGTTTGGGTTGCCACTAATTGTGTTCGATATTGTTCGCATTGGTTTAAAAACCGTTCACGGGCGAAAATCGACCGTTCATAGCTCGAAATTACGTTTTGAGCTGTTCTTTTTTGTTTGAATGTTATTGTTTCTGTCATACACAACGCAGCGCGTATGCCCGGACGCGATGCTCTCCATTGGTTCATATGTGAAAGGAACGCAATATGGCAACCAAAGAAGAAATCTCGATGGTTGGATTCGAGATCGTCGCATACGCAGGTGACGCCCAGACCGATCTGCTTGCAGCGCTCGATGCTGCTCGCGAGGGTGACTTTGAGAAGGCCGAACAACTGCACAAGGATGCCAGCGATGCGCTCATCGGTGCCCACGACACGCAGACCAAACTGCTTTCGCAGGAGGCCGGCGGTGGCGAGATGGAGATGACCTTCATCATGGCTCACGCTCAGGACACTCTCATGACCACTATGATCCTGGAGAAGCAGACCCGCTTTACCATCGATGCCTATAAGCGCATCGCCGCACTCGAAGCTAAGCTCGTCTAACGAGCCCGCACAACCAAGTCCCCTTCCAAAAACCCTGCCACTACCCGCGGCAGGGTTTTTCTGTCCTCCTCCAAGTTGCGGTGGAATAGGGACTGAATAGGGGCCGGCGGGCACAAAACAATCCCTATTCCACCGCAACTCATCCGGAGACAGGCATTGGGGACAGCCTTGGTGCGCTCCGTTCGTCTTCCCGTTCGATTTTTGCTCGGTGGGTATACTTCCTTTCGCATTAAACGCCGGAATGAGGAGGTATCCAAATGCCGGACAACGGATCAATTCAAAAAAGAGACGCGTATGAGATGGCTCATGGGCGTCCTGTCCAGATAACCGAGCATACGACGGTTACCGAGCTGCAGCCCAGCCTGTCCGATGTCGTGTGCGCAAACAAAAAGTTGCAGATTGGCTTTATCGTTGCGCTCGTGGTGCTGGCGCTGCTGTCGGGCTTTGTCGCGCGCCCGCATTTTGCCGATACCAAGACTTGGGACTCCACCATCGAGGTCATCGATCAAAAGAAGGGCAATGTTTTGGCGCTCACGACCTCGTGCGTGGCGCTGTCTGCGGGCATTACCGCGCTGCCGGGTGATACGGGGACGCCGGTCGCCGAGCAGCTCGCGCAGCTTTCGGGAAACTTGGGCATCGTACTTGCCGTGCTCTATCTCGAGAAATACCTGCTAACCATTTTGTGGTCGGTTGGTCTGGGTATCCTGATTCCGTTTGCGCTGGTGCTCTTTGCAGCGTCGCTTGGCATTCACGGGCGCTGGAGCACGAGCGCCGTCCTGCGCCGCGTGGCGACTCGCGTGCTGGTGGTCGCCATGATCGGCATGGCGTTGGTGCCCGCGAGCGTGTGGGTGTCGCAAAAGGTCGACGAGACGTACCAGGTGAGTATCGAGCAGGCCGAGCAAAAGGCGACAAGCGCGGCTGATGCGAGCTCGTCAAAGAGTGAAAAGAAATCCAAAGTCAAAACGGACAAAAACGTGCTTGAGCAGCTGACCGAAGGCGCCTCGAGTCTACTGACTTCGGTGACCGATAGCGCCAAGTCGATGACCGACGAGGTTGTGCAGCAGGTGACCGATCTGATCGAAGGCGTCATCGTGATGATTGTGACCTCGTGCGTGATTCCGCTGCTGGTGCTTGCTGCATTCCTGTGGCTTGGGCACGTACTGCTGGGGATCGATATCTCCGGCCCGACGAACTATCTGACGGGTCGCTTTTTGAGTGCTCCGTCCAAGCACGCCAAGAAGAGTGGACAGACTGAGTAGCCGCAGAGCTCTCGTGGCGCATATATAAGTCAGCTGAATAGGCGGTCGAGGCGCATCTCGGCCGCCTTTTGTGTGCTTGGTTCATGGCGATCCGAAACTAACTACGCCCAAACGGTTGACTATCATCCGCGAACGGTCTTTGTTCAAAAAAGAACAAAGACAAACAAATAGTTGTTGCAGTTACTGTTCGAATGTGTTCAAATAAACATGAACAGTGAAGAACCGCACATTCAGATGCCCGGACCTGAACGCGATTCAACACTTCCAAACAGAAACTACGCACCTGCGTATCTCTCAAGGAGGATGTCATGAGGGTTGTAATCGCTTCCGATGCCGACGGTATGTCGATGAAGGAGTCCATCAAGGAGATGCTCATCGCCGACGGTCACGAGGTCGTCGACTATTCCGAGACCCCTGCCGCGGACTTTGTCGATTCCGCGACCGCCGTCGCCAAGGACCTGCTGGAGCACAAGGATTCCCAGGGCTTTGCCTTCGATAAGTACGGCGTCGGTTCCTATATGGCCGCCGTCAAGATCAAGGGCATGGTTGTCGCCAACATTTCCGACGAGCGTTCCGCCTACATGACCCGCGAGCACAACGGTTCGCGCATGGTCACCATGGGCCCGGGCGTCGTTGGCACCGAGGTCGCCAAGAAGATCGCCCGCGAGTTCCTGCGTGCCCAGTACGCCGGCGGTCGTCACCAGATCCGTGTCGACATGCTCAACAAGATGGCCTAACGAGAGCCACCGAGAACTCGAACTTCTACCTCAACTTGTGAATTCAGACGAAAGGACGTTCTGATGAAGAAGACCATCGCAATCGGTTGCGACCATATCGTTACGGACGAGAAGATCTATCTGGCCGACCGCCTGGAGCAGGCCGGCTACAAGGTGCTCGACTGCGGCACCTACAGCCACACCCGTACGCATTACCCCATCTACGGTAAGGCCGTGGGCGAGGCTGTCGCCAGCGGCAAGGCCGACTTTGGCGTGGCCCTGTGCGGCACCGGCATCGGCATCACCAACGCCGTCAACAAGGTTCCCGGCGCCCGTTGCGCTCTGGTCCGCGACATGACCTCTGCCCTGTATGCCCGTCGCGAGCTCAACGCCAACATCGTGGGCTTTGGCGGCAAGATCACCGGCGAGTTCCTGATGGCCGACATTATGCTTGCCTTCCTGGAGGAGCCCTACGAGAAGACTCCCGAGCACGATGCCCTGATCGCCAAGATCGATGCCTGCAACAAGGCCGACGCCGAGGCTCAGGCTGACCCGCACTTCTTTGACGAGTTCCTCGAGAAGTGGGACCGCGGCGAATACCATGATTAGCGGGTATCCGGCGTAATTAACTAGTCCGTTGACGGCTCGCGTTTCTGTGAGGGGGCGCGGGCCGGTTTTCTATCAGCCCAATTGGCCCAGCGGGCTGGACGTGCATTGTTCTTTTGTTTGCGGCGCTGCCTCATTACCTTTCTGCTAAAGGCACGACGTTCACAATGGATCGTGCGAGATGATATGTGAAGGAGAAGATTCCTATGGAGTTTGTTCTTGATAACGGCTCTGTCCGCATTGCGTTGAGCACGGCTGGCGGATCGTTCACTTCTATTACGGCCAACGGCCGTGAGTACCTGTGGCAGGGTGACCCGGCGGTCTGGTCGGGCCAGGCACCCATTTGTTTCCCGATCTGCGGCGGCCTTCGTGACGGTCGCGCAATGACCATGGGCGGCCGCGAGGTTAAGCTCGCCCGTCACGGCTTTGCGCGCAAACAGGAGTGGAAGCTCGAGGAGCAGGGCGACAACATGGTCGCGCTGAGCCTAAGCTCTGCCGACCATGCCGAGTTGCTCGAGCAGTACCCGTATCCGTTTAAGATCGTTGCTCGTTACACGATCGATGCGGCTAAGGTGGCCGTGTCGTACGAGGTGACCAATGAGGGCACCGAGGACATGCCGTTCTTTGTGGGTGGCCACCCTGGCTTTAAGTGCCCGCTTGACGAGGGCGAGTCCTATGACGACTACGAGCTCCATTTTGATCAGCGCGAGGCCGCCGAGCTCTGTACTGCCGTTCCTTCGACGGGTCTGATTGATGTTGAGCATCGCAGCAAGAACCCCATGATCGACCAGAACCTGCCGCTGACCCACGAGCTCTTCGACTTCGCGGAGACCATCTTTGACGTGCTCGAGAGCCGCGTGGTTACGCTGACCAAGAAGACCGAGGACAAGGGCGTGCGCCTGACGTTCCCCGATATGCCGTACCTGATTGTGTGGAGCAAGCCCGAGGGCGACTTTGTGGCCGTGGAACCGTGGGGCGGCCTGTCCACCTGCTCCGACGAGGACGATATTCTGGAGCACAAGCGCGGCTGCCTGGTGGCCAAGCCGGGGGAGACCGTCACCCGCGGCTTTGAGATCGAGATACTTTAACGAGCTATCGTATGTTTGGGGTCGCGCGTGTCGTGCCCCGGAAACAGGAGTTCAATATGATTCTGACCGTTACCATGAACCCGTCGATTGATACGCGCTATCAGCTCGACAAGTTGATCATCGACGATGTTAACCGTGTGACGCCCGAAAAGACCGCTGGCGGCAAGGGCCTCAACGTGAGCCGCGTGCTGCTGCAGCTGGGCGACGACGTGCTCGCGACCGGTCTGCTCGGCGGCCACATGGGTGCCTATATGGCCGAGCTCATGGATGCCGATGGCGTCAAGAACGACTTTGTGCCCATCGCCGGTGAGACGCGCATTTGCCTGAATATTCTGCACGAGGGTAATCAGACCGAGCTTTTGGAGAGCGGCCCGCAGATCGCCCCGGCCGAGCTCGAGGCCTTTACGGCCAAGTTTGCCGAGCTTGCAGCGAAGGCGGACGTTGTGACGCTTTCGGGCTCGCTGCCGCGTGGCGTCGATACCGGCTACTATGCCGAGCTCGTCAAGATCGCCGAGGAGGCGGGCGCCAAGGTGCTGCTCGATACCTCGGGTGCATCGCTGGAGGCCGCGCTGGAGTCCGACGCTAAGCCTGAGCTCGTAAAGCCCAACCTGACCGAGATTAACGGCCTGCTGGGTACGTCCTTTACGACCGATGATGTCGATGCCCTGCGCGAGGCGCTTGCCGCCGATGACCGTTTTGCCGGTATTCCCTGGGTTGTCGTTTCGATGGGCGCTGCCGGTTCGGTGGGCTTCCATGAGGGTCGTGCGTTCCGCGCCAAGACGCCCGCGATTGCGGCAGTGAACGCGACGGGTTCCGGCGACTCGACCATCGCCGGCTTTGCGCATGCGATTGCTGCTGGTGCCGACGACGTCACGGTGCTCAAGACCGCCAATACCTGCGGCAAGCTCAACGCCATGGATCCCAAGACCGGCCACCTGGTCATGGACCGCTGGGACGAGGTCTACAACAGCGTTGAAGTAACGGAGCTTTAGAGTTACGCGGTTTTACCAAACCGCGTAACCAGCCGACGCTGCGCGGGCCGCATTTGGGCAATCTGACGTTCAACTTCAAGGGCGCGACCGGAAGGTCAGCGCCCTTTCGTTTCACGTCACCTTGTCTCAAATGCGGCCCGCTCGCTGCCGTTGCCAAAACATCGGCGTTGCCTTGCTTCGGGAATGCGGCAGATAGAGACGTTCCTTTTTTGCCGGCAGTTTGGGACACTCCTTACGGGGCACCCCCTCCACAGCGCCTATGCCAGCTTGTCGATTTGCCCAATCTCCCAGAGCGGAATATTGACGAGCGTGCCTTCGTCTCTATATGCCGCTAACGATGTTCTCACGCAGCGCTCGAGCTTGAACTTCTCGCAGGCAATCCTCAGGCTCTTTGCTTTGAGATTCTCTGCCGCCTTGACCTCGAGCGGAAGCACGGTCCCCGCATGGTCGACGGCAAAGTCAGTCTCTGCATTGCCGGAGGAGGATGACCAATACGCGGGAGTATTGCCTTGGAGCAAAAGCTCCTGTGCGACGTATTGCTCGGTCAGCGAGCCTTTGAACTCCGTAAAAACAGCGGGCCCGTTCAGAACAATGGCTGGCGTGAGGCCGGAGAGTGCTCCGAGGATGCCGGTGTCGATGCAGAACAGCTTGAAGCCCGAGAGATCCTCGTAGCTTGTGAGCGGTGCTCTTAGGGCGGAAACACGTGGTACCTTATGAACGATTCCATAGTCCATGAGCCACTGGAGGCTTTCCTCAAAATCGCGTGCGCGCGCCCCGGGACGAAGCGCGCCGTAGACGAACTTCTTGTTTTCCTTTGCGAGCTGGGCGGGAAGGGATTTCCAAACCAGCCTCATGCGCTCGACGATGCGGGCTGGCGCATGCTTGCCAAAATCGGATTCATAAGCTTCGATGATTTGCTGCTGAAGCCTGCGGGCCTCGATGAAATCGTGGGAGGCGGCGAAAGCGGAGACAACTTCTGGCATGCCACCGACAACGAGGTATTCCTTGAGCAGGCGCTCGAGCTTTTCGGAAACATTCGCCAGCAGGTCCATGTCTGCGGCAAGGATGGCATCTGCGAGCGGATCGCCATCGACGGCACGAACGAACTCGACAAACCCCATGGGGCGCATGGTAAGCTGGTCGATCTTGCCGACGGGGAACGACTCGTTTTCGCGTCGGAGCGCGAGCCCCATATAGGAGCCGGCTGCCATGATATGGTATTCCGGCGCCAGCTCGTTGAAGTATTTGAGCGAGGTGATGCCACGCGGTGCCTCTTGGATTTCGTCGAAGATGATGAGCGTGTCTGTCGGCGTTATGGTCTGGCCGCGCAGGAGCTCTATCTGGGAGATGATGCGTTTGGGGTCAAGGCTTCCGTCGAACAGCGAACGTGCGCCCGGTTCGAGCATAAAGTCAAAACGGATGACGTTTTGATACTGCTGGCCTGCGAATTCGTTGAGAAGCCAGGTTTTTCCCGTCTGGCGGGCCCCCTTAAGCAGGAGGGGCTTGCGGTTTGCCCTAGATTTCCAAGCGATGAGTTCGTCCATTAGCTGTCGCTGCATACTGCCTCCTAACGATCATGGTTAGTATAAGACCGTTTCGGTCTTTCCATCGAAAAATGTGGGAGTAAACCACGTTTTTCCATCGAATAATGTGGGAGGTAACCACGTTTTTCCATCGAATAATGTGGGGTTTAGGTCGGCACCTGGGGCGCTCCTTCTCTGCCGGCAGTTTGGAACACTCCTTGTTTTGGTGCAAATTAGCTACCCTTGCATCAGAAAACGGCGCCCGTCGGCGATGTTGCCGGCGGGCGCCGTTGTCGTGTGGGTGGTTATGTCGTGCGGGCTGCCGGTGAGTGTCCGGGCCCGTGCTCTACAGCGAGTCGATAAAGCGCTGTTGGGCGGCGCGTCCTGCCTCGTCCCACTTGAAGACGCCGGCGTTGTCGAGCACGTGGCCAAACACCACGCCGACCTCCTCGTGCAGGATATCGATGGCGTTGTCGGCCGTAAGCTCGTCGGCGCGGCGGGCATAGACATCCTCGGCCCATGCGGCGTGGCTGCGGCAAAGGTCATCGCCCTCGATCGCACCGGCCAGATCGTAGCTGGCGTCGGCCTTGGCTGCCAGCAGATGCTCGCGGATAGCGCCGAGCTCGGGAACCAGGCGCGGCGGAAGAATGGCCAGGCCCATGACCTCGATCAGGCCGATGTTTTCCTTTTTAATATGGTGATACTCGGCATGCGGGTGGAAAACGCCCAGCGGATGCTCGTCGGTCGTGATGTTGCAGCGAAGCGCCAGGTAGGCCTCGTAGATCTCGCCGCCAGCATTGCCGCGGGAGTCGACGCGGCGGATGACGGGCGTCACGGTGTTGTGCGCTACGCCGTCGGTCGTGTGTGCGATAACGCCAACCGATTCATCGGTCCACTCACGCCAAGCGAGGATAATCTTCTCGGCAGCGTCGAGCAACTGGGCGCGGTCGTGCGAGCGCAGCCGCAGCACCGAAAGCGGCCACTGCAACACGGTGCCGCTGACCTGGTCAAAGCCGGGCACGCTAAACTGCGAGACCTCGGCGGCATGCATCATGGGGAACTCGTGCGCGCCGCCCTGGAAGTGGTCGTGCGACAGAATCGAGCCGCCCACGATGGGCAGGTCGGCGTTGGAGCCAATAAAGTAGTGCGGGAACAGGTCCACAAAATCGAGCAGGCAGGTCAGCCCCTTGCGGTCGACGTGCATCGGGCGATGCTCGGAGCTCATAGCAATGCAGTGCTCGTTAAAGTATGCGTACGGGCTGTACTGGAAGCCCCAACGCTCGCCGTCGAGCTGAATGGGGATAACGCGTAGGTTCTGGCGGGCGGGGTGAGCGTCGCCGTCGGCTGCGGCGGAGCGTCCGGGATAGCCCTCGTTCTCGATGCACAGCTGGCAGGCGGGATACTTCTCACCCGTGTTCTTTGCGGCGCCGGCTGCGGCAATGTCGCGCGGGTCCTTCTCGGGCTTCGACAGGTTGATGGTGATCTCCAGGTCGCCCCAGTTGGTGGGGGTGCGCCATTTGATGTTGCGCGCGATGGCGGCACGGCGCACGTAGCCGGCGTCGCAGCACAGACCGTAGAACCAGTCGGTCGCGGCGCGGGGCTCGTTGACGCCCATGCGGCCGTTGAACTCCTCGTTTACAACCGAAGGCCTCGGCATGAGCGCGCCCATGATGCGCATGGCGATGCGGTCGCGGCCCGACACCGTGTCCTCGGCAGCACCGTTGGCAACGGCGGCCTCGGAAAGCGCGGCGAGCGTGCCCTCCAGGTCAAAATCGGGCAGGGTATCGGGGTGCAAGAGCGAAATCTTCTCGGTCTTGAGTGCCCAGGCCATGTCGAGCGCCGGGCCCGTAGCACCGATGCACTCCAGAATGGTGTTGTATGCCCAGATGCGATCGTCCTGTCCGATCATCGATCGATGGATGGCATACTCAATCAGGCCCTGCGCGGCCTCGCGCACATCAGTCATTACAGCCATGCCGCGTAAGCCCCCTTGTCAGAAATTGCGTAGTGACGGGCAGAGCCCTCGCCCAGCCAGCCGTTCATCTTGGTAATAAAGGTGTCGACTAGGTCGAGCGGCACGAAGGCCTGGATGGTGCCACCAAAGCCGCCGCCGTGGATGCGGACGGCGCCGCGGCCGTCAAGCACATGCTCGGCCAGTGCTAGGGCATACATCGAGGGCTGCTCGGAGCCCAGCTTGGCAACGACATTCTGCAGGTACATGGCAGAGCTGGCGCCGGACTTGCGCGTCAGGACCAGGAACTGGTCGATGTCGCCGGCGTTCAGGGCAGCCCAGCGCTTATCGACCAGGCCGTTCTCGTACCAGTAGTGAACGGCGCGCAGGCAGGCGCGGTCGCCCAGCTTGGCGCGCAGCTCGGGGAGCTTGGCGTCAAAGTCGGCAACGTCGACCTCGCATAGGCGTGCCTTGCCAAACTCGGCGGCGACGTCCTGCATCTCGCGCGGAACGGCGGCGTAGTCGTCGGTGGCGGCCACATGGTCGGCGCCAACCTTAACGAGCACGAGCGCGTAGCCGTGATCCTCAAAGTTGAGTTCGAGCTTCTGGGTCTTAGGCTGGGCCTGATCCTCAAAGTCCATGTAGGCGAGGCCGCCCAAGCAAACGGCGGCCTGGTCCATCAGACCGCAGGGCTTGCCGTAATAGTTGTTCTCGGTGCGCTGGCTCATCTGGGCGAGTGCGACGGGCTCAATCGCGGGCGCGCCCCAAAGCGTCTCCATAGCGCGGCCGTATGCCGCCTCGACAGCAGCGGAGCTCGAAAGACCGCCGCCCGAGGGGACGGAGCAGGTAAAGGCGAAGTCGAAACCCTTGGGCTCAACACCAAGCGCTGCGACCTCGTAGGCCATGCCGCGGACGAGGCTTGCGGACGTGCCCTTCTCGGACTCCTGAACATTCAGCGTGTCGAGGGTAATCTCAAACGTGGGGTAGCCCTCGTCGGCGACGCGGACCTTGTTGGAATCGGTTGCCACGGCGATACCGTCAACGGCGACATCGAGCGAGCCGGCGATAACGTGGCCGCCTTCGTGATCGGTGTGATTGCCGCTGATCTCGGAACGGCCGGGCGCGTGCACGTAGAGCACCTGGCGGTCGCCGATGGGGCCAAACTCCTCCTCAAACAGCTTGGCGAGCGTGGCAAATGTCTTATCGTCGGGGGTGGTCATGGGAGTCCTTTCCTTGGCGCGTACGGCTGAGTTTTGCGTCGTTATGAGTACGTTAACAACTTGAAGCGGCATGAACCAGGTGTTCACGATACCGCACGTTACGGGCTATGTTAACGTACTCATAACACAACGCTTGTCACTTTTTGAGAATCTGGTAATCGGTAGAAATACAGCCGTGAACGGTGCTGCCGTATGGACTTATAAAGCAGAAGAGGTGCAGATAGAAAAAGTAGAGTACGTTAACATGCGTCCGACGATAGCGGGCCTCGGCGCGGGATGTATTTCTGCCCGGGCCGGCATTCACGCTATTCAGATCTCGCAAGGGTGAAGGTGATCCTGTGGCAAGGCGCCCGTCCAACGATGCAGGTACGCGTCCGGTCTCCATGGCCGACGTCGCCCGCGCTGCTGGCGTTTCGCAGCAGACGGTTTCTCGCGTCGCCAACGGCTTGCCTAACGTCAACGAGCAGACGCGCCAGCGCGTGCAAGCCGCTATGCAAGAGCTCGGCTTTCGTCCGAGTTATGCCGGTCGCTCGCTGCGCGACGGCCGTTACCATTCGGTCGGCCTGTGCGTCAACGATGTCACTAAGTTTGGCAACCTCTCAATGATCGATGGCATCGCCAGCGCTGCTCGCGAGCATAATTGCGCCATCACGCTGGTCGAGATGTCCAAGACCGAGGAATTCTCGCTTGCCGAGGCCACGCGTCGTATGGCCGCATTGCCGGTGGACGGCATCATCATCGGCATGAGCCGCATGGCGCCCGATTTTGAGACGTTTGATCCACTGCCGGGCATTGGAACGGTCATCGTTACCATGTACGCGCATCCGCGCGTGACTACGGTCGATTCCGACCATTACGGCTGCTCGCTCTTGCTTATGGATCACCTGTTTGAGCTGGGGCACGGGCAGATTCGCTATATTGGCGGCCCGTCGTTCTCGATCGACGAGCAATTTCGCCGCGCTGGCTGGCAGGATGCGCTCGAGCGTAAACACATCGAGCCGGCAGAGCCGCTCGAGGGCGACTGGTCTGCCAACAGTGGCTACGAGGCCGGCAGGTACCTGGCCGAGCACGATCGCACCATGACGGCGATTTACGCGGCAAACGACCAGATGGCAAATGGCGCGATTGCAGCGCTGCGCGATAGCGGCCTGCGCGTGCCCGAAGACGTGAGCGTGGTGGGCGTCGACGATTCGCTTGATGACTTTGTCGCGCACAACGAGCTCACGACCGTACGGTTCGATCTGCATCAGCGCGGACGCGAGGTGTTTGAGCATGCGGTTCCCGAGGCGGGTACGGCGGGCAAAACCGTTGCCATTCGTATTCCCGGCCAGCTCATTATTCGACATAGCACGGCGATACCACGCTCATAGTTTGCGCAGGTAAACGGCGATTTATCGTATTTCAATAACAATCGGTAAGGATATCGGTAGATAGCTGTTGGGATGTAGTCGAGTGCTATGATAGACGGGCTCTTTTGTCTATCTAGGAGGCTTTGCCTGATGGAGATCACCAAGGATATCCGCTACGTTGGCGTCGACGATCACGACATTGACCTGTTCGAGGGCCAGTACGATGTGTCCGAGAACGGCATGGCATACAACAGCTATGTTATCTTGGGCGATAAAATCGCTGTCGCCGATTCGGTTGACGCTGGCTTTGTCGACGAATGGCTCGGCAACCTCGAGGCCGCGCTCGACGGCCGTACGCCCGACTACCTGGTCGTCCATCACATGGAGCCCGATCACTCCGCCGGTATCGCCGCCTTTATGGAACGCTATCCCCAGGCACAGATTGTGGCCAGCATGGGCGCCTTCCGCATGATGGTCAACTACTTTGGCACCGACTACCCCGAGCGCAAGATGGTCGTCAAAGAGGGCGACGTGCTCGATCTGGGCGGTCACAGCCTAACGTTTGTCGGCGCTCCCAACGTTCACTGGCCCGAGGTGATCTTCTCCTACGAGTCTACCGACAAGGTGCTCTTTAGTGCCGACGGCTTTGGCAAGTTTGGCGCCAACGACATCGAGGACCCCGAGGGCTGGGCTTGCGAGGCTCGCCGCTACTACTTTGGCATCGTCGGTAAGTTCGGCAAATTCGTGCAGACCGTGCTCAAGAAGGCCGCCGATCTGGATATCCAGATCATCTGTCCGCTCCATGGTCCTGTTCTTACCGAGAATCTGGGCTATTACCTCGACACCTACAACACCTGGTCGAGCTATCAGCCCGAGGACGAGGGCATCACGATTGCCTATGCGAGCGTGTACGGCCATCTGAAGGCCGCCGTTGAGGAGCTTGCGTCTGCGCTCGAGGCCCGCGGCCAGAAGGTTTCCGTCTTTGACTTGGCTCGCGACGACATGGCCGAGGCCGTTGAGGATGCGTTCCGCTATGACCGCCTGGTGCTCGCTTCCATCACCTACCAGGGCGAGATCTTCCCGTTCATGAGCACCTTCATCCACACGCTCGCCGAGCATGCCTACCAGAACCGCACGGTGGCACTCGTCGAGGCCGGTTCCTGGGCACCCGCCGCTGCCAAGGTCATGACCAAGGAGCTCGAGGGCATGAAGGACATCACCCTGACGCAGAACAAGGTGACCGTCCTGGGTTCGCTCAACGACGCATCGCGCGCCCAGATCGAAGCCCTCGCCGACGAGCTGTCCAAGTAACAACGGCTCGCTTCTACCGTCAAAACCACCACAAAGGGGACAGGCACCTTTGTGGTGGTTTTTATTTTTAGATGCGGGCGATGACGAGGGCTGGGCGTGAGCTGTCAGTGGCCTCGGCGATTGAGGTGGCGACGGCCTCGTTGGGATCACGGTCCATCACGATGGAGTCGACATCGGCAAGCTCAGCAAAGCGGTACATGCCGCGTCCGTTAACCTTGCTGGCGTCCATGAGGGCGACGCTTTGACGGGCGGCACCGACCATAGCCGCTTTGGTCTCGGCCATCTGCGGAAAGTCGGTCGTAAAGCCGCAACTGGGGACAAAAGCGCCAGGGCACATGACGGCAAGATCGGCATGGACCATTTGGAGCGCTTGCATAGTGAGCGGTCCGTACAAATAACGATGACCTTTGCGCAGCGCCCCGCCCAGCATGACGACATCGACTGAGGGCATGCTCTCGTCGATGTAATCGGCAATGGTAATGTCTGCTGTGATGACGGTGATACCGTCGCGTTGATCGAGGAGCCGGACGAACTCGAGCGCCGTGGTGCCCGAGTCGACGAGCAACGTGTCGCCGTCGTTGACGAGCTCGATGGCGCTTTGCGCGATGGCCTGCTTGGCGGCGACGTTGACATTGATGCGGCGATCCTGCGTGGAGACGGTCAGGCGTTTGTGGAGCGATACGGCACCGCCATGCGTGCGGCGCAGCTTGCCTGCTTCGGCGAGCGCGTCCAGGTCGGCGCGGGCGGTGACGGAGGACACGCCAAAGGTCTGGGCGATTTCTGCTACCTGCACCGAGGCATTATGATCGAGCATCTCCATGATGGCGGAACGACGCTCGTCGGCGAAAGCTCGGGTTGTTGCGTGGGCCATATCTGCTCCATCATCGTCTGAAATTTGCAGGAATTGTGTTGACTCTATTTTCGTTCATTTTCTTTTTGAGTAAGAAAACACCTTTCGATTACTTATCTTTTCTATAAAAGAAAGACGCTGAACGCCCAAAATTCAATATCGAACATGTTCACTCGGCTCAAATTTCTTCCGTTTGCTTTTCAAAAATGACTGTATTGACCTGCATGGGCTCAATATCTCGCACGTGCAAAGCTGCTGAATTTCATACAATGAGCGCAGCAAAACGCAAGGTAAACGCCTTGTGAACAACTACGCCCGATGTCCAGATGCGGGCGAGGGAGAGGAGCAAACGCTCATGGCACTTGTTACCACCGAAAAGATGCTCAAGGACGCTCAGGCCGGCCACTACGCTGTTGGCGCTTTCAACGTCGAGAACCTCGAGTTTGTTATGGCCGTTCTGGCCGCTGCCGAGGAGACCAAGTCCCCCGTCATCATGCAGACCACCCCGGGCACCATCAAGACCGCTGGTCTGGACTACTTCTACGGCATGGTCAAGGCTGCCGCCGAGCGCGCTTCCGTGCCCGTCGCTCTGCACCTCGATCACGGCGATGGCTATGACCGCTGCATGCAGGCCTTCCGCACTGGCTACACCTCCGTCATGATCGACGGTTCGCACGAGTCCTTCGAGGACAACATCGCTCTGACCAAGTCCGTCGCCGACGCTGGCCGTGCCATGGGCGTGCCCGTCGAGGCCGAACTCGGCAAGGTTGGCGGCAAGGAGGACGACGGTCCCGCGGTTGAGGGCGAGAGCCCCTACACCGATCCCGCCGAGGCCAAGGAGTTCGTCGAGCGCACTGGCTGCACCTCGCTGGCCATTGGCGTTGGCACCAGCCACGGCGTGTACACGAGCGATCCGCACATCGAGCAGTCCGTGGTCAAGGCCATCCGCGACGCCGTCGACGTGCCGCTGGTCCTGCACGGCACCTCTGGTGTGCCCGATGAGCAGGTTGCCGAGGCCGTGAAGAACGGCATCTGCAAGGTCAACTATGCCACCGAGCTGCGTCAGGCCTACACCAAGGGCTTCATGGCCTACATGGCCGAGAACCCCGCCTGCTTCGACCCCAAGAAGCCGGCCAAGGAGGGCATGCGCGAGATCACCGAGCTGGTTAAGATCCGCATGACCAACCTTAACTCTGTGGGCAAAGCAGAGTAACAGCAAGGGTACTCTGATCCCACCGGGCCGTCCGGAAACGGAAAAGGGCCTATCTCTCAGAACGTCCTCGGACATGTCGGAAGCCCCGCCGCGCGCTACGCGCTGCGGGGCTTCCTCCGTCCTGACGCTCCTATTTGGCAAGGTGTTTTTTAGAATCAAATTTGCGCTCGGCCTC
>CABUBH010000019.1 GCA_902489775.1 uncultured Collinsella sp. | reverse complement strand
CATGTGCGGATGAATGTGGGAGGTGTTCGGATAAAGTCGATAATCAAGGTGTGTCTGCTTTGGCATTTAAAGCTTGCCAACGCCCAGTCTAAGACATTAATTGATGGTAAAGTTACTTGAGACAAGGTCGCAGCTAGTCATTGATTGCCCCGATCGGAGCGAGTCCTCTGTTAAAGATGGACTGAGACGTTTTCACCAATTTGGGTCCGTGCATATGTTCATTCCATAGCCACGGACCCAAATCCGTGCCTACGGAATGAACATATGCACGGACTGTGCGGCCTTGTCCCTATTGGAATCGAGGTGCAATGCTCTGCGACTGTATCAGTACAACTGATTTGAATATCCTCAAAAATCATCTGAGGGTTAATCGAGACGTTAATAAACTGCCCTTGTTTATCTTTCCCTGTGGCGGTGATCAGAGTCTTTACTCCTCTCGACGATTCTTTAGGGCTTATGTGTCCAACAATCATACCGAGGCTCTTAAAAACGTTTTCTGTCTTACTGCCGAAGACGTAGCGGCGGAAATGGACGGTTCGAGACTTAATTTACTTCAGCAAGAGGCCATGCTTGCCGATATATCTGACTGGATATTGATTTTTGCAGAGAGCTGCGGATCCTTTTGTGAGTTGGGTGCCTTCTCCGCCTTGCCTCATGCTGCCTGGATTACCTCTGTTGCTGTTGGTAAACAATATAAGGGTTCTCGGAGCTTCTTGATTGACGGGCCAGTGAAAGAAATAGCCACCGGCGAATCTTCGCTTAACAAGGTCTTTTACCTTGACTTAAATAACCCGATGTCGTCGCCTGACTTGTGCCGCTTTGTTTCTGAACTAAGGTCCCTTATTGGTGCTAATGCTATCAAGCGGGGTAAGGCTAGCTTAAAGGTCGGTAGAAAGATGATCAATCGAGACGAGTCCGAGATTAACGTCGGCTCGCTCGTTCATGAGCTGCTTGATTTGCTCCAAATATTGGGCCCCATGTCAGAGGCCGATTTACGAACGATATACTGTGCGTCCAAAGGCTTCCGTGCTAGTAAGCTCAAAATTTACTCGCCCATTTTAAATGCGGATATGAAAAATGCCGGCGTTCCGATATCTTGGTCGGATGTTTGCTGCATGATGAGAGCTACCGGTCTTGTTTCTAAAGTGAGATGCAATAGGGGTCCGGATTATTTGATTAAAAGCACGATACACCTCGATTCCTATTTCATGTTTAAGGGAAGCGAAGACCAAGATTTCTCAAACATGAGGGCGCGGGTAATCCTTCGCAAGAGATCAATGGGGTATGGAGGCGTTGCCGGTGTCTATTGCGGATAGAATTTGCTTCGATCTTGGAATGACAAATCGTCAGCTACTGGACCTTGCGAGCTCAACGACGGATAAGTATCACTGTTTTTCTGCCGGTGGGAGAAAGATCGTTGCGCCTCAACCAGATTTGAAGCTCGTCCAGTGTTGGATATCGGACTATATAAATACGGAGTTTGATATAGATCTCCCTTACGCTACAGCCTACGAAAAGGGCTCAAGCGTCTGCCATAATGCCAGGCTTCACGCTAATAGCAGTCATTTTCTCCTGCTTGATATTTGCCATTTCTTTGAGTCCTGCACCCAGAAAATGGTCAGGAATTTGTTTTCAGGGGGAACATATCGGTCGACAAACGCTGAATCTCGCTTGCGTCTTACTGCAGACGATGTCGATCTTCTCGTAGCTTTATCATGTTATCGAGGTTCTCTTGCAACGGGTTCTCCGTGTTCGCCCTTTATTGCCAATCGCATAATGGCTTCGTTTGACCATGAGATTGCAGCTAGACTAGGCGAAAGATTCGTCTACTCGCGATACTCTGACGACATCTGCATTTCATCAACTGAATGGATAGACTCTGCGGAGATTTCAACTATTGTCGATGACCGCCTAAAGCAAAAGGGTTTTGATCTGAATAAGGACAAAACTCGCTGTTTTGGACGAGGGCACCTACGTAAAATCACGGGCATCTATCTCGACTGCGATGGCGTCCTTCGGCTGGGGCCTCAAAGAAAAGCAGAGCTAAAGCGCTCCTTATACCAGGTGCTTATGCGCGAGTGCGATCGTAATCACGCCCATCGCGTTTTAGGCCACTTGAGCTTTTGCAAACAGGTTGAACCGGATTATTACAACGCGCTTTTAGCTAAGTATGCGAGCTATGGCAAGGCTGTGTCTAGCGGAGGCGTTATGCCTGCACTAATGGAGCTCGCCTATGGGTGATGGATGGCGGTGTCGCGAAAGACGTTCCAATGGTTGCCAATCCGCGCTTTCTTCTCTCTCGTCTCCATCGAGAGGGGCTTCATGGGCATAGCTTCTCTTGCGCTTACATTTCCCCTCGGGAACCCGTCTCGCTTTGAATTCGGACGTTCTGTTGTCGCTGCGTGCCCTGATTATGTCGATGCTGCACGGTAGGTTGTTCGCTGCCGGTTTGTTTCACGGCTATAATTACGTCCAATTAAGGAGGAAAGATATGTTTGGCAAAGTCAGGAAAACAAGAAGCGATTGTACGGTTGGTACTTACGAGAAGAAGCATGACCTCCCAACAGGCACACTTAGGAATTCTGATGGGCGTAAGGCTAGGAAGGATAAAACTCTGAAATCCCTTCGAAAATAAACTGGAAGTGACTATCGATAGCTTCTGAAACTTAAAGATTGGGGTTCTGCCATAATAAAGTCTCAGTAATTTTCATTGATCACATCGACTCGATTAACCATCGGGCCGTGGAACAGGCGCATGGCGATTTCCTTCTATATATTCGGAATGATGAGTTGAGCCATGATTGCCCCTGTCGATATCCGTTGCCGTTTCCCGCATGCTGTTTCGTTCAGACGTCCGTGAAGCATGCCTATCTGGCGTTCGCTCGTCCGTGACGAGCGAACGCCAGATAGCATTATTGATTTGTGTCTAGTCTGCGGCGAAGCAATGATTTTTTGCACGCTATGTGAACTCTGCCTTGAGATCGAGGGAGAGCTCGGATGAGATGTCGAGATTGTCGCTAGCCCGCCTGAGCACATGCGCCCTGCGTCTCGCAAAGTCATTGAATAGGATGAAGTGCGTCTCTATGAAGCAGGATATAAGGACGTGGAGTTCATCGAGGTCATCCTTTCTGATTGCGAGATTCTGGCTAAGCGAATTAATCGCTTCGATGATACGGAGGCTTTTTCGTTGGTGATTTGAGCGAGGAAGGCGAGATTGTACCGATTGGTAAGGTAGTGTCGAGAAAGTTGGTGTAGCGCCCGATTCGTAGCGAACCGGCCTGGCGTCCGGGGGCATGGCCCTGTTTGGCAGATTACCGTTGTGATGCATGACTTATGACACGATCGCAAACCAGTAGAGGGCAGAGTCGGCTCGACTTGACGTCATGAATAAGGTTGATGCCGAGCAGATTCCTTGAGCGCAATATGGAACGATACTTCTTAATCTTACGTTGATGGCCGGCGCCATCATATTGGGCTGTTTGGATAAAACAACCGTTGCCTGTTCTCTTGTAGGCGGGCTTGCGGCGATTAATGTTCTCAATCTATTTGTGTCCAACCGCTCTTCGAAATAGTGATGCTGCGCTATGATGTCCTAAATGAAAAACGAAGGCGTGCTATAGGCCATCGTTTTGCAAGGGGGTTCCTTCCTAAGGGAGGGCATCCCCTAGTTTTATTTAGATGGAGATTTGGGGAGCGGACATCTGTATTTCTGATCGTTCCTCATTAGTGCCCTATTGGGTTGATGGGCGTTACGGTAAGAGGTTCTCGGTGATACTGTCGTCGTGCACTCTACGTGAGGCGATGACCAAGAAGGGTTGTTGTTCGGTTTTCCGGTAACGACCCTTTGACGTTTCCGCGGCTACTAGGTGTTGTCGTGGATGCCACCTTTGTTGTTAGAACCCTCGATGCGGAGTCGTTATTTCGGAAGTGCGGGGAAATCGAAAACCTCCGAGCATAACTCGAATTTTGACGACAAAACCGCAGGTCGTGGAAGGGTAAGACCAAGGTCTGGTCCCCAGATCTCGGTCTTACCCTGCACTTCCGGATAGACGCAAAAAAGGCGTTAATGCGCCCGATGCGGACCGTCATATAGAGTTGCCAATTGGCAACAAGACGAATATAGTTAGCATTATGCTAACTAAGGGGTGGTTATGAATCGAACCAAGCTCCGACCGACATATTCACTTGACGAAGCGAAGTCTTTGGCTCGCTCGGGAAAGATGATTGTAAATGGTAGGGTGCGCAGACACCTGATGAATCAGTTTGGTTATTTGGACATCGATCATTTCCTTGCTGACCTATTTGATTATCTGAAGCCTGATGATTTTAGAAAATCCATCGCGCTCGATATGGATGGGCCTCTGCATGGTGTTTACGCAGATGTCTACGTGTGCCGAGGTTTTGAATGCGAGGATTGGTACGTTAAGTTTTCAATTGATTCCGAAGGAAATGCACATTTAAACGTTTTGTCTGCGAACATCGATGGATACATTCATTAAAGGAGGAGTCATGCGTTGCATGGAATGCGGCAAAGAAATGCAATTTACCACGGCGCCAATGACTGAAATTTACCGTGGAGAGAAAATTACCGTAAAAGGAATTGAGCATTATGTTTGCGAGTGCGGCAACGATGAAATGACTGTTGCAGAGGCGACTAAGCTCGCCCATGCACTTGCCGCGCAATACGCCAAGGCTCATGAGCTTCTATCTCCCTCGGAAATAAAGCATTTGCGCTCAGATCTCGGCTTAACACAGCATGATTTTGAGTCGGTCTTAGGTGTTTCGAAGCCCACGGCCTCTCGTTGGGAGAACGGCGCATCGCAACAATCTATTACTGCCAATACCCTTATGAGGCTCATTCGCGATGTTCCTGAGGTCCGCAGATATCTCGGCTTGTCTCCTCATGAGAGGAGTGCAAGTCTTAGCTCGTCGCTTTTGTCTGTAATACCAGGAGGAAAAGTTCCTGCTTATAGGGATTCTGATCCTTTGGTTGATGAGAATCTCTTCCGATTGGAGATGTAAATGGACTCTCTGAAGAAGCAGCGCATTGAGTCTTCATCGATTACATGCATGTCTAAAAAAGTCGACAGGTTTTCATTTGATGGCGGAATGACCCCTAAGGAGGGAGTTAATAAGTCAGACGGTGAGTTTAACGTTAGAAATGACATAACGAATGCCTTCACTGATGAAAATGGAGCTAGATTTCGGCAGCTCAACCTCGTCATAGAGCTCATTCCCAGCGATGAGGGGCACTATTACCGTTCCGAAATATCCGTGTCCGGTATCTATCGTGCTCCGTCTGATTTAGACGACGAAGCATTTGATAGGGAGGCTCTTAGCTTCGGCATGCAAGACCTGTATTCCTACGCAAGGGGCATTATTGAAAATGTCGCTGCTGGTGGAGTATGGGGGCCGCTTTATCTGCCACAGATTGGATTCACTATTTAGTTCTCCTGGCCCCCACATCCTCTAAAAAAGTTCTTAAAACAGCCTTAAAGGCGTTTCAACTCGCGTTGACAGCGTAAAATACGCATGTTTGACTATGACTAAAGTGGATTTTAGGGGAGGGGTGCGCCATGGAGGTGCTGGTTGTTGGCAACACCGCATATGTTGACGATGACTTTTGTGCCAAGGCGTTCCCCGGGGACCATGTGCAGGTCGTAGCCGCGCAGGACACGCGTCGCGATGAGTCGTCGCCCCATGCCTCGTGGAAAGAGCTGCTCCAGCACTTGGAGCAGGCCTATGAGTTCGACCGCGTGGTCTACCTGTCTAATTACCTTACCCCGCATACCGATACCGTGGGCGATATCGAGCAGCTGCGTTCGGTCTTTCGTGCGTGCGCGGGTCGCCGGGTCCAACTGCTGTATGTAGCGGGGCCCGCGGGTGCCGAGGGCGCCGCCGATGCCGCGGGGCGAACGGGCAAGGGCATTATCGCGCACGCAGCCAACGACCTGTGCCGCTACTACGCTGCTCGCGAGGGCGTTCAAACCAAGATCCTGCGCGTGCCGTTCCTGTATACCGCATCTGCCGCGCTGGAGGACCCGTTTTTGGTGCCGCTGCTCGACGCGTGCTCAACCGGATCGGTCGCTCTGCAGGGCACGCAGGATGCGGCGTTTCCCCTGCTGTGTGCCGAGGAGCTTGCGGTGTTGGTACGCCGTATCTTCGACAGCTGGGATGGTAACTTTGAGATGCTCGACGTTGCCGATACCTTCCATCACACGTCAGGTGAGGTTGGCGACGCCCTCAAGGCACTGTTCCCTGGCCTTGCCGTTGCCTATGGCGATTCTGCCGGCTACACCCTGCCCGCCAGCGACGTCGCTCGCGTGCGTTATGGCTGGTTTCAGCGCTACGACTTGCTGCGCGATCTTTCGACCATTCAAGCGCGTTGGGATGCTGGCCGCGCAAAGAAGGTCAACCCCTTGCGCGCCGCCATCGACCGCATCCAAATGCGCACGCTGCCTATTAAATGCCTGGAGACGGCAGCTGCCTGGGTTCTGTTCGAGGTGCTGGAGCATCTGTTCTCCCAATCGGCCCAGCTCAACGTGCTCGATTATCGCTTGCTCTACGTGGTGCTGATCGGCACGCTGTATGGCTTGGACTTTGGCTTGGTCGCGGCACTGCTGGCTTCGATTGGTCTGGCGGCGAGCTACTTTACCCAGTATGGCTATACCTTCCAGGGTCTCTTTTACGAGCCGTCTAACTGGCTGCCGTTTATTGCGTACTTTGTTGTGGGTGCCGTGTGCGGCTATGTGCAGCTGCGCAACAGCGAAGCCATTAGGACGGAGCGCGATCAAAACGAGCTCGTGCGCAACCGCAATACGTTCCTTACGCAGCTCTACCACGACGCGATCGAGGATAAGCGCGCGTACAGGCGCCAGATCGTGGGTCGCCACGACAGCTTTGGCAAGATCTTTGCGGTGACGCAGGAGCTCGACGTGCTCAACCCACGCGATATCTATCGCAAGTGCTGCGAGCTTCTGGGCGAGATCCTCGAGAGCGATTCTGTGGCGATCTATCATGTTTCGGGTGGGGCATTTGCACGCCTGGTGGCAGCAAGTCCCGCGATTGCCGAAGATGCCGCACGCTCGCTCACGCTTGAGCAGCTTGCACCTCTTTTGGGCGACGGGGGTCACTCGAACCTGTGGGTGAACCGCGAGCTGACGCCAGGGCTTCCCATGTTTGGATACACTATCGAGCGCGACGGGGCACCCGCCGTGTTGATCTTTGTGCGTAGTGCGGCCGAAAACCAAATGACCCTCTATTATCAAAACCTGTTCCGCATCTTGTGCGGGCTGGTCGAAAGCGCGCTGGGCCGTGCCTTTGACTATGAGGCGGTGGCGCAGGATAAACGCTGCGTTGACGGCACTTGCGTGCTCAAGCAGGCTGCCTTTGGCCAAGAGCTCGCGGCGGAGCAGGCGCTGGCAGATAGCAAGATGGGGAGTTTTTTGCTCCTGCGCGTGGTACCGGGTATGGAACCTGTCGGCGAGCTGGTGGGCGCAATTGGGCCGGCAATTCGCGAGAGCGACGCGGCGGGCTTGGTCGACGGCGACGTGCTCTACCTGCTTATGCGCCAGGCAAAGGCGTGCGATCTGCCCATTATCCGCGAGCGCCTGAGCGCAAAGCAGATTGCGGTGGAGCCCGTCGACGGCGAGGACATCGTGGCGCTGCTGCAGCACATCTCTTACACCGGTGACGGTGAGGGGGGTGCCGCTTGATCTCGCTTGTCGTTGCTTCCGTCTTGCTGCTGATTCATGCGCTGGTTTGCCTGATGCTGTGGACGCTCATGAAGTTGGGCCTGCTGCCGGTGCGCGGGCACATGCTGGCTGTGATAGTGCTGGTGCCGCTGTGGGGCCCGTTGCTGGTGGTTCTGCTATCGGTCCGCAGCGCGATGTTTGGCGAGGGTCTGAAAGAGTCTGCGCTGGAGTCGCTGCGCTTCAACGACGAGCTGCATCGCAGCATCCTGGTGCACGACCGTGACGCCGATGCGGGCGTGGTCCCGCTCGAGGAGGCGCTCATCGTCAACGACCCGGCATACCGGCGCCGCCTAATGCTCTCCATGCTCACCGAGGAGCCCGACGCGTACCTGGCGCAGTTGCAGGCGGCTAAGCTTAACGACGACGTTGAGGTGGCGCACTATGCCGCGACGGCGGTGGCGCAGATCTCCAAGGAGTCCGACCTTAAACTGCAGCAGCTGGAGCGTGCCTTTAAGACGGACCCGAGCGCGCAAAACCTCAACGAATACTGCGATTTTCTTGGTGAATACTTGTGCTCGGGCTTGGCTGAGGGGCGCGTGGCTCAGATTCAGCGCCAACAGTACGCGCGCCTGCTTGCGCGTCGCTGCGAGCGCGAGGATACCCTTGAGCTGCGCATTCGATACGCGACGGCGCTGGCCGATGTCGGACAGATCGACGAAGCGCAGGCCGTGACCGACCAGCTGGTGCTCGACGTGCCCGAGGAGCAGGAGGTTTGGATGCTTTGCCTGCGCCTGGCCGTGATGCGCCGCGACGGTGACGAGGTCCACCGTGTGATCGATGCGATTGACAAGCAACATGTGTATTTGAGCGCCGACAACCGCGAAAAGTTGGCGTTTTGGCGCGACGGGGAGGAGGCCAGATGAGCGTGGCGCAACATATCCGCGACCGTGCAGGCCGCTTTCGCTGGATGGGACTGCTCGTGGTGTGGGCGGTCTTTATTGCCATGGCCGCCGTGCTGCTGGTGGAGCGTGCCGGCGTGCAGTACAGTGCGGGTCAGCATAAGCTGGGGATGCTTGCTGCCAACGATGCGGTGCCGGCCTCCTCGGCAATCTTTGGTCAAAAGACCACGTGCCTGGTCATTACCGATTCCGATCAAGCTGGCGTCGAGGACGTAAAGGAGCAGTTCGACCAGATTTTGCTGGACATGAAGATCGCGCACCGCGACGTTGACCTTGCCCTGGATGGCGCGGATGCCATTCCCTCACTGACCTCCTTCGATCGCGTGATTTTGCTCATGCCGTCGCTCGATGGGCTCAGTACGCACCTGAGCGACATTATGAGTTGGGTGAGTGCCGGCGGTTCGCTTATGCTCGCCATGCCGCCGGATAACTCGAGCTATCTGCAAGTGATTGCCTCCAAGCTTGGCATTGAATCGGCCGGATATGACTATGTAAAAGCCGAAAGCATTGTGCCGAGCGAGGACTTTATGCTGGGCGGGGGAGAGCGCTACGAGCTCTCGGACCCTTTTGATTCGTCGCTTTCGGTATCGCTGCGCTAGACGGCTCGTGTGTGGGCTAAGACCGGCGATGCGGGCGCCCCACTCATTTGGTCGAATGACTGCGGTAGCGGGCGCACCGTGGTTTGCAATATCGGTATCTATGACAAGGTCATGCGCGGCTTTTACGCCGCGGCGACCAGCCTCCTGGGCGATGCCACGGCCTATCCGGTCATCAACAGCGCCGTGTTCTATCTGGACGACTTTCCCAGTCCCGTGCCCTCGGGCGACGGCACCTACATCAAGCGCGACTACGGGCTTTCCATTGCCGACTTTTATACCAAGGTCTGGTGGCCCGATCTGCAAAAGCTCGCGCAAAAATACGGCATTCGCTATACCGGCGTGATGATCGAAAACTACGAGGACGCGGTCAACCAGACCGAGCCCGCGCGCCAACCCGATACCACGCAGTTCCGCTACTTTGGCGGCATGCTTCTGCAGATGGGCGGCGAGCTGGGCTTTCATGGCTACAACCATCAGCCGCTCGCGCTCTGGGACACCGACTACGGCACGCTGTACGACTACAAGACCTGGAAGAACAAAGAGACGCTCGTCGCTTCGCTCAACGAACTTATCGCGTTTCAGGACGAGGTCCTGCCCAATGCTCATGGCTCGGTTTACGTGCCGCCGTCGAATATTCTTTCGGCTCGCGCGCGCAAGCTTATCGGTACCGATGTTCCGCGCATTAAGACCATTGCCAGTACGTATTTTGAGGATGGCACCGACCTGCCCTACGTGCAGGAGTTTGGCGTGGCGAGCGATGGCATTGTGGAACAGCCGCGTATTGTCTCGGGCGGCATGGTCGACGATTCCTATATGCGCCTGGCAGCCGTGTCCGAGCTCAACATGCACTACGTGAGCACGCACTTTATGCACCCGGACGACCTTTTGGACCCCGATCGCGGAGCCAAGGAGGGCTGGGAGGTCTACAAGGGCGGCCTGGTCGACTACCTGGAGTGGCTTACCAAATCCGCGCCCGACCTGCGGCACCAGACGGCGTCGGAGTGCTCCGGTGCCATCCAGCGTTTTTCGTCCGTGACGGTGAGCGTGGATACCAGCGCGGATGCCTGGACGCTCAACCTGGGCAATTTCCACGACGAGGCGTGGCTCATGCTCCGCGCCAATAATGGCGAGCCGGGTGCGGTGACGGGTGGCGAACTGACGCACCTTACGGGCAATCTGTATCTGCTCAAGGCAAATGATAAGACGGTGACCATTGCGCGCAAGGAGGGTGGCGACAAATGAGAATCTGCTTGGTACTCGAGGGTTGCTACCCCTATGTACACGGCGGTGTGTCCACTTGGATGCATGGCTATATCCAGGCTATGCCCGAGCATGAGTTTGTGCTATGGGTGATCGGCGCACATGCTGCCGACCGCGGCAAGTTTGTCTACGAGCTGCCCGGCAACGTGGTCGAGGTGCACGAGGTGTTCCTGGACGATGCTCTGCGGCTTTCGGGCGAGCAACATGAAGCCAGTTTTAACGACCGTGAGCGCGAGGCGTTACGCCGTCTGGTGTCGCTCTCCAATCCGGACTGGGACGTGTTATTCGATATCTTCTACCGCCGTCGCGTGCATCCGCTCTCGTTTTTGCAGAGCCGCACGTTTATGGATATCTTTCGCGACGTGTGCCTGGCCGAGTATCCCTACACGCCCTTTGCCGATGCATTCCACACCATGCGCTCCATGTTGCTGCCCGTGCTCTACCTGTTGGGCAGCGAGGTGCCGGTGGCCGATGTGTACCATGCCATCTCGACCGGCTACGGTGGCCTGCTCGCCTGCCTGGGCTCAAGCGTTCACCATGCGCCGGTGCTGCTGACCGAGCATGGTATCTATACCCGCGAGCGCGAGGAAGAGATCATTCGCGCCGATTGGGTGGTGCCGTCCTTTAAGGACCGCTGGATTCGCTTTTTCTACCTGCTTTCGGAGGAGATCTACCGCCGCGCCTTCCGCGTGACGAGTTTGTTCCATAACGCCCGCAAGACGCAGATTGATATGGGCTGCGATGCGGACAAATGCCTGGTCATCCCCAACGGCATCCAGTTCGATCGCTTTAAGGATATTCCCTTAAAGACCGATGACGGCTGGGTGGACATTGGCGCGGTGGTGCGCCTGGCGCCCATCAAGGATGTTAAGACCATGATCTATGCCTTCTTTGAGCTGCACGAGCGCCTGCCCAAGGTGCGCCTGCACATCATGGGCGGCGTGGACGACGAGGAGTACGGCGCCGAGTGCCACGCGCTGGTCGAAACCCTGGGCGTGCGCGACCTGATCTTTACCGGCCGCGTCAACGTGGTCGAGTACATGGAAAAGCTCGACTTTACCATTTTGACGAGCATCTCCGAGGGCCAGCCGCTCAGCGTGCTGGAGTCGCTTGCCGCGTGTCGTCCCTGCGTGACGACCGAGGTGGGCTGCTGCCGTGAGTTGCTCGAAGGCGCTCCGGGCGATGACTTTGGCGTGGCAGGTTTTGTGACGCCGCCTATGTATCGCAAGGGCTTGGCCGATGCCATGGAACGCATGTGCACAAGCCGCGCCCGTCGCATTGAGATGGGGGAGCGCGGCCAGCGTCGCGTTGCCACGTACTTTTTGCACGAGCAGATGCTCGCCAACTATCGCGCGCTGTACGACGTGACGGCGCAAGCGTTTGACCTGCCCAGAGAGGGGGAGTAGCCGGTGGCCGGAATCGGTTTTGAGCTCAAGCGCCTGTTTAGGCGCAAGGGCCTGTTTGCCACGATGCGCGCCTATGGCTACGCCGGCATTGTGTGCACGGGCCCGATGCTGCTGGGCGTGCTGCTCCAGGTGGGTATTTTGGTGCTGTGCGGTCTGTGGGGCGTGGGACGCGCCAACCAAGACCTGCTGGTGTGCATGGTGACCTATACGCTGCTGGCGTCGCTCACGCTCACGAGCTTTTTCTCCATGCCGGTCACGCGCTTTTTGGCTGATATGTTGTTTGCCGAGCGCGAGGACGAGATTCTGCCCTCGTTTTGGGGCTCCAATGCTGTCATGCTCGTTGCGGGCACGGTGCCCTACGGCGTCTTTCTGCTGTTCTCGGGCGCCACGCTGCTGCAGGGGCTGCTGTGCCTGTGGCTGTTCAACATTATGATCGTCAACTGGAACGGCATGAGTTACCTCACGGCCATCAAGGATTACCGCGGTATCCTATGCAGCTTTGCGGCTGCCATTGGCGTGGCGTGCCTGTGCGCCCTGGCCGCGCTGGCGCTGGGACTGCCGCCGGTCGAGGGCCTGTTGGCGTCAATTGCTCTGGGCTACGGCGTCATGCTCGCCTGGGACGTGGTGCTGCTGTACCGTTATTTTCCTCAGAGCGACCGCAGCCCCTGGCTCTTTTTGCAGTGGCTCGATCAGTTTATGCCGCTGGCGCTCACGGGCTTGTTTACCAACCTGGGTCTCTTTGCGCACTTGGTGATAATTTGGGCCGGTCCCATTGGCGTGCAGGTCAAGGGCTTGTTTTATGGTGCGCCATACCACGATGTGCCGGCGCTCATCGCGTTTTTGACGATCCTGGTCACGTCCGTCAACTTTGTGGTCTCGGTCGAGGTCAACTTTTATCCGCGCTACCGCGACTACTACAGCCTGTTCAACGACGGTGGCGTGGTGGGCGACATTGTGGTGGCCGAGGAGGAAATGCTTGCCACGCTCAACCGAGAACTACGGTTTTGCGCGCTCAAGCAGCTGTTTGTGACGGCGGCGGTCATCTCGCTCGAGACCACGGTGCTGTCGGCCCTACCTTTGGGCTTTAACAACCTAATGCACGGTTATTTTCGTACGCTGTGCGTGGGCTATGGCCTGTATGCCGTGGGCAATACGGTGATGCTTATCTTGCTGTACTTTACCGACTATAAGGGGGCCGTGCTGGCTTCGGGGCTGTTTGCGGGCGTTGCCGGGCTGGCGACTGCGGTGTCGTTGCTTTTGCCGCAGCAGTTTTACGGCTTTGGCTTTTTGTTGGGTGCGGCGGTGTTTTTTATCGTGGCGCTGCTGCGGCTCGATACCTATACCGCCAACTTGCCGTATCGTATCCTGAGCCAGCAGCCCATTGTGGCTACTGACAAGACGGGCTGGTTTACCGAACTTGGCCGGGTGCTCGACCGTGTTGAGCAACGCTACGAGGACAAGCGCGTGGGCGGTGAGCCGCGCAGTGCGTTTGAACGTATGGTGGTTCGCCTGTACCAAAAACATTGGGGAGGTTCTGATGATCGATAAGTTGATGTCTCGCCGCTGCCTGATCGAGGCGGCTGCCGGTGCGCTGTTGCTTTCGGGCTGCTCGTCTCAGGACGAATCCTCGACCAAAAAGGTCAAAAAGCAGGACAAGATTAAAAAGGCTGAGGCCTCGGGCGAGACCAAGCACCTTCGCGATAAGGACGAGCTGTACGAGGTCTACGACGACTCGGGCATTGTGACCATGTACCTGACGGTCTCGCGCGGTAACAGCTCCGAGAACACCGACCACAGCTGGGCCGAGATCAATACGTACTCGGTCTACGACTATGCCGACATGGGCGTGACGCGTTATCAGGTTATGGGCCTGCTGCAGCCAGGCGATGATAAGGGCCCCGTCGCTGGCGAGGTGGGCTATGGCGAGGAGGCGCCCAACGCCACGGTGCAGGTGCGCGGTCAGACGTCGAGTACCTATACGCAAAAGAACTACAAGGTGGAGCTCAAAAAAGGAAAAGGTACCTGGCGCCAGCAGCGTGCGATTGCGCTCAACAAGCACATGGTTGAGGGTATGCGTTTTCGCAACAAGATGGCCTATGACCTTATCCGCGGGATTCCCCAGATGATGGGCCTGCGCACGCAGTTTGTGCATCTGTGGGTGTGCGACCAGACCGAAAAGTCCAACGATACCTTTGAGGACTACGGCCTGTTTACGCAGGTGGAGCAGCTCAACAAGACGGCGCTTAAGGCACATGGCCTGGATAAGAGCGGGCACCTGTACAAGGTGAACAGCTTTGATTTCCATCGCTACGAGGACACCATTAAGCTTGCCGATGATCTCGACTACAACCAGGCAAGCTTTGAAGGCATGCTTGAGATTAAGGGCGATACGGACCACACCAAGCTCATCGAGATGCTCGATGCGCTCAACGACGAATCGCAAAAGATCGATGACGTGCTCGACACCTACTTTGATACCGAGAACCTGGTCTATTGGGTGGCGTTTCAGATCCTGACGGGCAACTGCGATACGCAGAACCGCAACTGCTATCTGTACAGCCCTCTCAACTCAAATACCTGGTACTTTTTGGATTGGGATAACGACGGTATGCTGCGTAAGCTGGAGCTTTCTCTTACCGGGTTTTCGGACTACGCGAGCTGGGAGCGCGGCGCAAGCAACTACTGGGGCAACGTGCTGTTTAACCGCGCGTTGCGCAGCAAGTCGTTCCGCAGCGAACTCGACCGTGCCGTCAAGGACTTGCGCTCGTATTTGACCGAGACTCGCCTGACCAAGATGATCAAGCACTACCGCGAGGTGACTGAATCCCTGGTCTTTGCTTCGCCCGATATCGACAATCTGCCTGTCACCAAGGACCAATATGAGCAGATCGCCGCGGCGATTCCCTCCGAGATCGAGGAGAACTACAAGAGCTTTCGCGAGAGTTTTAAAAAGCCCATGCCTTTCTACATCGGCGTGCCGCAGATCGATAACGGTAAGCTGCGCATTAACTGGGATGCGTCCTACGACTTTGAGGCGCGCGATATTCGCTACACCGTAGAGCTTGCGCGCGACTATGCCATAGGCGATGTGGTCTTTAAGGCCGACGACGTGCTGCTTCCCGAGGTGACCTGCGATGCGCCCGATACCGGCCAGTATTTTGTGCGCGTGCGTGCCACCAACTCCGACGGCTTTACGCAAGATGCGTTTGACTACTATGTGACCGACGACGGCAAGCACTATGGCATGAAGTGTTTTTACGTGCAAGACGGCGGTAAGGTCGTGGAGGACACGTATGAGGAGGGCTAGCGCTCTGTTTGAGCGCCTGGCGGCACCTCCCGCGCGTACCACGCAGGAGCGTTACCGCCACGAGCTCAAATATCTCATTAACGAGGGCGAACACGCCGCGCTTGCCTGTCGCATGGCGCCGGTGTTTAAGCTGGACAAGCATGCGCGGGCGGGCGGTTACACTATTCGCAGCCTGTATTTTGACGACTACTGCAACTCGGCCTACGAGGAAAAAGACGCCAGTATTTTCATGCGCAAAAAGTATCGCGTGCGCATCTATAACGGCAGCGACAAGGTGATTAAGCTCGAGCGCAAAAAGAAGTACGGCAGCTGGATCTACAAGGAGGACGCGCCACTCACGCGTGGCGAGTTTGAGCAGATTCTGGCTGGCGACTACGACTTTTTGCTGAGGAGCCCCTATCCGCTCTGTCGCGAGTTCTACATCGAGTGCATCTGTAATATGATGCGCCCGCGGACCATCGTGGACTACGAGCGCGAGCCGTGGGTGATGGACGAGGGCGCCGTGCGCATTACCTTTGATAGTAACGTGCGTGCGGCGGTGGGGAGCTTTGACATCTTTGACGCGACGTTGCCCGCGCTGCCCGTGCTGGAGCCCGGCAAGCTGGTGATGGAGGTCAAGTTTACCGAGTTTTGTCCGCAGCTGGTGCGCGATATGGTGCCGCCGGGTGCGGCCGAACTCACGGCGGTCTCAAAGTACTGCCTGTGTTATGACAAGACCGCCTACCTGCGCGGTTTTAACTACTGGGAATCGGATTTTGGGAACCGAGGGGATATTTAAACCATGAGCACCAGGGACTTTTTTAAGAACTCCGTCTTGGAGGCGTTCGGTCAGGTCGACCCTGCCAAGATTGGCCTGTCGCTGCTCGTGGCGCTCGCCATGGGCATCCTGATCTATTACGTGTACAAGCGCTTTTTTACCGGCGTGGTCTATTCGCGCAGTTTTGCCGTGACGCTCGTGGGCATGTGTGTGCTCACCTGCATGGTCACGCTCGCGATCTCGACAAACGTGGTCATCTCGCTTGGTATGGTCGGTGCTCTGTCTATCGTCCGTTACCGTACGGCGGTCAAGGACCCGCTCGACCTGCTGTATCTGTTTTGGTCCATTACCACGGGCATTACGGCGGGAGCCGGTATGTATGCGCTCGTGGGACTCACGGCGGTGGTGATCGTGGTGATGATTGCCGGCTTTGCGAGCCACCAGGACAAGGCGCGCGTGTACATGATGGTCATCCACTACACGGGTCAGACCACCGGCGACGATATCGTGCGTGCATTCGGGCGCACCAAGTTTTCCGTCAAGTCCAAGACGATGCGCGGCGACAAGGTCGAGATGGCCGTTGAGGTGTTCTCGGACGGCGTGGATATGCCCTATGCCGACGCCATCCGCGCGCTCGATGGCGTGGAAGATCTAACGTTGATCCAATACAACGGCGAATATCACGGCTAGTTTGGTTCAATTTTTTTAAGGGGCGGTGTCGCGTGGACGTGCAACAGCTAGAAGAGGCCTGGGCTATAAGGGCTGGTGCGCGTGAGGCGCGTCTTGTTGCGGCCTCGCATGTGCCGGCGGCGCTGTCTCTGTTGGGGATTGTGCGTCCTGGTGACCGCCTGGTGGCCTTTGCGGACGACTTTGCCGATGCGTTTGCGCGCGGCTTTGATGCCTGCGACGTTGTGCTCGTGGGGGAGCCGTCGGTTGCGGCGTTTACCGCCGCGTCCGAGGGCTTGGATGCTTCGTTTGATGCCGAGGGTCCGCACCTGTGGTGGTTCGTCAACTCCATCGGCGGGTTTGGTCTGCGCGTGCCCGATCTGCGTGCGCTGGGTCGGGCGGCGCGTGAGGCCCGTGCGCTGCTTGTGGTGGATAACACCGTGGCAAGCGTCTTTGGGTGCGATCCGCTGCGTTTGGGTGCCGTCCTGTCGCTCGAGGCACTCGACCGTGTGTGTGCCGGCGAAGCTCCGCGCAAGCTCGTCGCCGTCTCGGTGGCGCGCTCGCAGCTCAAGCGCCATCGCGTGGATGCCGCCGCTGAGTGCGCACACGCGTTGCTTGCGGACTGCGGTGCGTCTGTGCTTGGCCTGTCTGCCGAGGAGACCGACGTGCTAGAACGCGGGCTGTCCTCGCTCGATGCTCGCATGCAGGCGCACTTCGATCGCGCCCGTGCGCTGGCCGAGTATCTGGCTGCTAACGAGATGGTGTGTAACTTTCGCTATCCTGGGCTGGGTTCGCATCCCGATCATACGGTTGCAACGGGAATCCTCGAGCACGGCTTTGGCCCGGCGGTTGAGTTTGACCTTATCGAGCGAAGTGCGGGTGAGCTGTTCGACACATTGCCGGGGGAGTTCAGCACGTCGCCCGCCGGCGGCGCAACGACACGCCTTTCGGCCCCACGCGGCAAGCAGAGGGGAACCATCCGCCTCTTCGCCGGTACCGACGACCCCCTAACCGTAGCCGCCGCCCTAGACAACGCCCTCCGCAAATTAGCTACTCTTTGATGCTGGCGATGAGGTCGTTGGCTCTGGCGGCGATGACGTCGTTGATTTCGGCCTGCAGTGTCTCGTAGGCTTCGATGGCTCGCTCGCCGGCGGGGGTGAGCGTGGATCCGCGGGCGCCGTCGCGTTCGATGAGCTTGCAACCCAGCTGCCCTTCGGCCTCATTCACGATGCGCCACGCTTTGGAATATGCCATGCCCATGCTCTTGGCGGCGCGGTTGAGCGAGTGCTCGCGGGCGATACCCTGCAGCAGCAAGACGCAGCCGTGGCCGAACACGCCCGGCAGATCCTTGTCGCACGCTTGAATGACCAACTTTGCCGTTGTCTTGTACTCCATGTGCTCCACGTCTCCCCGCTAAAGTGTTTGCTGGGCAAACGCAAAGCCTGCGTCAAACCCTCGTGTGCTCTTCTTAAATCATGCATTGTAGCAGTCAAAGTGCGTTAAGATACTTCCCCAGTATTGGGCGCCCAAGGTTGGGCTGGGTCCTACGAGGCCTGCAGCCGACCGGTCGCATGGAAAAAGGAGAAACATGGCTACGTTCTTTCCCGGTGAGTCCCACACGTTTTCGGAGTATCTGCTGGTCCCCGGTTACTCGTCCTCGCAGTGCATCCCCAACAACGTCTCTCTTAAGACGCCGCTAACCCGCTTCAAGCGCGGTGAGAAGCCGGCAATCACCCTGAACATCCCCATGGTTTCCGCCATCATGCAGTCCGTCTCGGGCGTCGACATGGGTGTCGCGCTCGCTACCGAGGGTGGCCTGTCCTTCATTTACGGTTCCCAGACCCCCGAGTCCGAGGCCGCTATGGTCAAGGCCGTCAAGGATCACAAGGCCGGCTTTGTTCAGTCCGATTCCACGCTGACCCCCGACATGACCATGGAGCAGGTCATCGAGCTCAAGGAGAAGACCGGTCACTCCACCATGCCGGTTACCGACGACGGCACTCCCAAGGGTAAGCTCCTGGGCATCGTCACCAGCCGTGACTATCGCCCCAGTCGCGATGACCACCAGACGAAGGTCTCCGAGTTCATGACCCCGCGTGAGCAGCTCATCGTGGGCGACAAGAACATCAGCCTCAAGGTTGCCAACGATGTCATCTGGGACAACAAGCTCAACGCCCTGCCCATCGTCGACGACAACGATCACCTTATGGGCATTGTTTTCCGCAAGGACTACGACAGCCACAAGACCAACCCCAACGAGCTGCTCGATAACGACAAGCGCTACATGGTCGGCGCCGGTATCAACACCCGCGACTATGCCGAGCGCGTGCCGCTGCTCATCGAGGCCGGCGCCGATGTCCTGTGCATCGACTCCTCCGAGGGCTTCAGCGAGTGGCAGAAGCGCACCATCGAGTGGATTCGCGCCAACTACGGCGAGGACGTCAAGGTCGGTGCCGGTAACGTCGTCGACGCCGAGGGCTTCCGCTTCTTGGCCGACTGCGGTGCCGACTTCATCAAGGTCGGTATCGGCGGCGGTTCCATCTGCATCACCCGCGAGACCAAGGGCATCGGTCGTGGCCAGGCTACCGCGCTGATCGACGTCTGCCGCGCCCGTGACGAGTACTACGAGGAGACCGGTGTCTACGTGCCCGTGTGCTCCGACGGCGGCATCGTCTACGACTACCACATGACGCTCGCCCTTGCCATGGGTGCCGACTTTATGATGCTGGGCCGCTACTTCGCTCGCTTCGATGAGAGCCCGACCGAGCGCGTCAACGTGAACGGTCAGTACATGAAGGAGTACTGGGGCGAGGGTTCTGCACGTGCCCGCAACTGGCAGCGTTACGACCTGGGCGGCGCCGCGAAGCTCAGCTTCGTCGAGGGCGTCGACTCCTACGTTCCCTACGCCGGTTCCCTCAAGGACGGCGTGGGCGGCACGCTCTATAAGGTCAAGTCCACGATGTGCAACTGCGGTGCCCTCTCGATCCCCGAGCTCCAGGAAAAGGCACGCCTAACGCTGGTCAGCTCCACCTCCATCGTCGAAGGCGGCGCCCACGACGTTGTCGTGAAAGACTCTCAGCAGTCTGTGTCCTACCGCTAAGATAAGAGCTGCACATAAAGGTTGAGTATCAACCACGTTATTTAGATAAAGCGAGATGCCTGCAAGTCGCAGGCATCTCGCTTGTCGTATTTGCTATCATCATGCGAGTTAACGATGTGGCGGGGCGTTCTTACCTTTGCTCGCTGCAAGTTCCGCACGAGCCGAAGAGCACTTAATGTGCTCTTCGTGCGAGCAGGACTGTCCGCAGCAGCGAGCAAAGGTAAGAACGCCCCGCCCCAACCCAGCTAACAAAGGAGCTGATATGTGCGATTGCACAGATCATAAGGATGAGATCCCTGCCTACGACGCGCAGGCCATTGAGTCCAAGTGGATGAAGTCTTGGGAGGACTCCAACCTTTTTGCCGTCGACACCGACGCCAGCAAGCCCAAGAAGTACGTGCTCGAGATGTTCCCGTATCCGTCGGGCGACCTGCACATGGGCCACGCGCGCAACTATACTATCGGCGATGCCATGGCCCGTCAGGCCCGCATGCGCGGCTACGACGTGCTGCATCCCATCGGCTTCGATGCCTTTGGCCTGCCCGCCGAGAACGCCGCCATCAAGCACAACACGCAGGCTGCCGCCTGGACGTATAAGAACATGGACCAGGCGCTCGCCACGATGAAGCGCATGGGCTTTTCCTACGATCTGGATCGCATGGTCAAGACCTGCAGCCCCGACTACTACCGTTGGGGTCAGTGGATCTTTGAGAAGCTGTGGGAAAAGGGCCTGGTCTACCGTAAGAAGAACCCGGTCAACTGGTGCCCCACTTGCAAGACCGTTTTGGCCAACGAGCAGGTCACCGAGGGCAAGTGCTGGCGCTGCGGCACCGAACCCGAGAAGCGCGACCTGGAGCAGTGGTACTTCAAGATTACCGAGTACTCCCAGGAGCTGCTCGACGACCTGGAGAAGCTCCCCGGCTGGCCCGAGCGCGTCAAGCAGATGCAGGCCAACTGGATCGGCCGCTCCGAGGGCGCCGAGGTCGACTTTACCCTGTGCGACCAGGATGGCGATCCCATCGAGGGCGATGAGGGCAAGATCACCGTCTTCACCACGCGTGCCGATACGCTCTTCGGTGTTTCCTTCTTTGTCCTGGCTCCCGAGTACGCCGGCCTGCATGAGCTCGTCGAGGGCACGGAGTACGAGGAGGCCGTCACCAAGATCGTCGAGGACTCCAAGCATATCTCTGCCGTCGAGCGTGCCCAGGGCACCCTCGAGAAGCACGGTGCCTTTACCGGCCGCTACGTCGTGAACCCCGTCAACGGCGAGAAGGTCCCCGTGTGGGTTGCCGACTACGTCGTGGCCGACTACGGCACCGGCGCCGTCATGGCCGTTCCCTGTGGCGACCAGCGCGACTTTGAGTTTGCCCGCAAGTACGACCTGCCGATCGTGCCGATTATCCTGGACGATGACGATCGCGCTGCCGTCGAGGCCAGCGGCGAGACCATCGATACCTTCCATGCCGAGACCGTCGACTGGGATTGTGCCCACGCTGCCGAGGGCACGCTGGTCCAGTCCGGCAAGTACACCGGCATGCGCGGCGGTAAGCACTCCGAGGGCGAGGCTGCGATCGTGGCCGACCTCGAGGCCATGGGCTGCGGTCGTCGCAAGGTCGAGTTCCGTCTGCGCGACTGGCTCATCAGCCGTCAGCGCTATTGGGGCAACCCCATCCCGGCCATCCACTGCGAGCACTGCGGCATCGTGCCCGTGCCCGAGGATCAGCTGCCGGTGACGCTACCCGAGAACCTGGACCTGGGTGCAGGCGAGACCCTCGCCGAGTGCAAGGAGTTCTACGAGACCACCTGCCCGGTCTGCGGCCGCCCGGCCAAGCGCGAGACCGATACCATGGACACCTTCACCTGCTCCAGCTGGTATTACCTGCGCTATACCGATCCGCACAACACCGAGCTGCCCTTCTCCCGCGAGGCCGCCGACCGTTGGATGCCCGTCGATAACTACATCGGCGGCATCGAGCACGCTATTCTGCACCTGCTCTACAGCCGCTTCTTTACCAAGGCGCTGCGCGACCTGGGCCTGCTGAGCGTGGACGAGCCCTTCACTAACCTGCTGTGCCAGGGCATGGTCAAGGACGAGAACGGCGACACCATGTCCAAGTCCAAGGGCAATGTCGTGCCCCCGAGCTCGGTTATCGAGCCCTACGGCGCGGACACCATGCGTCTGGCGATCTTGTTTATCGCCCCGCCCGAGAAGGACTTCGACTGGGATCCCAAGGCCGTTGAGGGCGCCAACCGCTTCATCAAGCGCGCCTGGCGTATCGTTTGGCAGCTCGTCCAGTTCGGCGACGCCAACGTGGCCTTTGACAAGTCCGCGCTCGACGAGGTTGCGATGAAGCTCTATCGCGAGCGTCACCGCACCATCGCCAAGTGCACCGAGGACTTCGATCGCGGCCAGTTCAACACCGCCATCTCGGCCGTCATGGAGCTCGTCAACGCGGCGAGCGCCTACCTCAATGCCACTGAGGGTACCGCCCGCGACAAGGCGCTGTGCTACGGCGTGGCTAAGGATATCGTGAGCGTCCTTGCCCCCATCTGCCCGTTTTGGGCCGACGAGCTGTGGCACGAGGCCCTCGGCTGCGAGGGCAACGCCTACACCGCCGCCTGGCCCGAGTTCGACCTGGCCGAGTCCGTTGAGGACACGGTGCAGGTCGTGGTCCAGGTGCTCGGCAAGGTCCGCGGCCGCGTCGACGTTGCCCGCGATGCCTCCAATGAGGATATGCAGGCTGCCGCCGAGGCCGCCGTCACCAAGTGGCTCGAGGGCAAGACAGTCGTCAAGGCCATCTGCGTGCCCGGCAAGCTGGTCAACCTGGTGGTCAAGTAAGCACTGGGCGCTTAACTGACGCACAAAAGACGAGGGGCGATCCGGTTGGGTCGTCCCTCGTTTTTCGTTATGTGCCCTGCTTAGCCAGTGAGTCGCACCGTCTTCTATGGGATGTGTACCAGGTCCCTAAAGTAAACGTTGCCCGTTGCCTCTTCGAACATCCAAATGTTGAGGTAGATGTCGTTGAGGTCGTTGTTCACATCAAAGTCCGGGTCGTCGAAGGTGCCCACAAAGGTGAGCATGGCGCGCGTTTCCTCTCCAGCGGCGACTGGCTGGCGCATGCGCACATCGCGGACCACGCCGTTGACGCAGGCATGGGAGTCCACATCGCCAAACATCATGTCGACACCGGTGTTGTTGGTCACCGTAAAGACGAGCGCGGCGTCGCCGTAGCCATCCGTGTCCTTGCCCACGCAGGTAACATGGACGTTCTCGTCTGCCTCAAGGTCGATGGGGAACTGTTCTTGGGGTTCGGGGCCCAGACTCTGGGGATCGACGATATCTTCGTCTATTTTGTCGAAGCTCTCCGATGGCGTCGTTTTCTCGATGGCTTTTGTGCTGCCAGGGTTCGGTTCGCATGTGTCGGTTTTGCCATTCGCGTTGCCGCAGCCCAAGAGGGCCAACGAGCACGTTGCGATGGCGAGCGCAGTCATGCAGAGGGTGCCTAGGCGTTTCATGGGTGCCTCCTTGCCGTAGAGGTTCTGGAAGGGCGTGCGGGCAATATGAGGGGTCGTTTTTCTTGCTACAGAATGTCCCTTAGCACTAGTCTGGCCGATATACACTCAGTTACGGAATGCCCATGGGGCCCGATTCGCCTGACGGGCTGGGACGCATGGCCCGTTTTGGGGCTTTTAGGGGAGTGCCATGTGGTGGTTCTCGCCCAATTATCTATTTCTTGTGGAGAAGCTGTGCGCACGCTGACCTGCAGATTCGTACTGTGCTTGCACGTTTCCGCAGCTATTGGTATAGTTTGCTTGCAAATGAAGTTGTAATGAAAGAAGTGGGGTTTCGGCCCCGCTTCTTTTTTGTATGGATGGAGGTGCCGCAATGGTCAAGACCAAGACCGAGCAGGCGATCATCGACGCACTCGAGGCCGTCGCTCCCCAGCACGATGTCGACATCGTCGACGTCGAGCTCGTGGGTGCCACCAAGGCCCCCTGCGTGCGCGTGCGTATCGAGGGTGCCGAGGGTCAGAGCCTGTCGCTCAACGACGTCACGGCCAACACCAAGTGGGTCGGCGATGTGATTGAGGAGCTCGACCCCATCTCTTCGAGCTATACGCTTGAGGTGTCGAGCCCGGGTATGGCGCGCCCGCTGCGCCGCCCGCGTGACTTTGCCCGCTTTGTGGGCGAGAACTGCGAGCTCACCTCCACCGCCACCGAGGGCCGTCGCAAGTACGCCGGTAAGATTGCCGCCGCCACCGAGACGAACGTGACTCTCGAGCTCGAGGACGGCGAGTCTGTCACCCTCGATTTCTCTGATGTTAAAAAGTGCAAGTTGAAGCCCACCTACGACTTCAAGCCCGCGAAGGAAGGAAAGTAAGATGGCAGCATCCGACATGATGTCCGCCCTGATGGAGCTTTGCCAGGAGAAGCACATCGACCAGCTCTACCTGATCGACCGCCTGGAGCAGTCGCTCGCCAAGAGCTATGCCGAGATCCTGCATCTTGAGTGGGGCGCCAAGGTGACCATCGACCGCACCACCGGCAAGATCTACGTCTACCGCCTGGAGCCGATCGACGATTCCATGGACGAGGAGGGCAACTTCACCGAGTTCGAGGAGATCGACGTCACCCCCAAGAACACGATCGGTGACCTCATCAGCGGCACCGTGCTGCAGTCCACGCCCGACTTCACGATCGTCAAGATCCGCGAGGGCGTCGAGGCCGAGCTGCCGCACTTCGACCAGCGCCGTTACGAGAACGAGCGCAACGAGCGCCCGATGGGCGAGCGCTACCTGCACAACCAGCACATCAAGGCCGTGATCATCGACGTACGCGACCCCAACTCCAACCTGCAACCGGTTCGCGGCGAGCACAGCCGTCCGCCGATTGTCATCTCCCGTACCCACCCCGAGCTCATGCGTCGTCTGTTTGAGCAGGAGGTGCCCGAGATCTATGAGGGCACCGTCCAGATCAAGTCGATCGCCCGCGAGCCCGGCCAGCGCTCCAAGGTCGCCGTCCACTCGCTCGACGACCGTCTGGATCCCGTGGGCGCCTGCGTCGGCCCCAAGGGCAGCCGTGTTCGCGCTGTCGTGGGCGAGCTCCGCGGCGAGCGCGTCGACGTCATCCTGTGGGATGCCGATCCTGCCGTCTACGTCGCCAACGCCCTGTCGCCTGCCAAGGTCACCCGCGTCCTCATCGACGAGGAGAAGGCCTACGCCGGCGTCATCGTGCCCGACGACCAGCTGTCCCTCGCCATCGGCAAGGAGGGCCAGAACGCCCGCCTCGCCGCGCGCCTGACCGGCTGGCACATCGACATCAAGTCCGAGACGCTTGCCGCCGACATCCTCAAGAACGTTCCCGTTCACGAGGAGCCCGCCGCCGACCTGATCGGTGACGAGGAGGACGAGGACGTCCGTCGCTGCGAGTACGTGTCCGAGGACGGCGTCCAGTGCCGCAACCAGGCTCGTCCCGGCTCCCGTTTCTGCGGTGTTCACGACACCGACGCCTTCGATGATGCGGAGGACCTGATCTAGCGCGCGGTCGCGCCGGGCAGGTCCCGGCGCGTCTCTCACGCTCGTTCAGTCTCTAGGCACCCAAGGTGCCAGAAAGGGTAGGTGAAGTCATATGGCAAAAGTCCGTGTGTCCACCCTGGCCAAAGAGTTCGGCATGACCTCCAAGGAACTGATGGGTCATCTCGCCGATATGAAGATTCCCGCTAAGTCCGCTTCCTCCACCTTGGAGGACGCCTATGTCGCCATGGTTCGCAAGCAGCTTGCCTCGGTGATCGAGGCCCGCGCTCAGGAAGTCGAGGCCGCCAAGCAAGCCGAGGAGCAGGCAGCTGCCGCTGAGGAGGCCGCCCGCGCCGCCGAGGCCGAGCGCGAGCGCATCGCCGCCGAGAAGGCACGCGAGGAGGAGCGCCGCCAGTTTGCCGCAGCCCAGGCTGCCGAGGAGGCCGCCCGCGCGGAGGCCGAGGCCAAGAAGAAGGTTGAGCAGGAGCGCCTTGCTCGTGAGAAGGAGGAGGCTGCCCGCGAGGCCCAGCGCCGCGCCGTTCCCGCTTCCGACTCCGGTTCGCGCTTCCGTTCGCTGCTCGACCAGATCGCCGCACAGGAGACCGTGCTCAAGGAGAAGAAGGACGCCGAGGACAAGGCCAAGGCCGAGCGCGCCGCTGAGCGCGGTAACCGTCGTGGCGGCAACAACGACCGCCGCGGTGGCCGTCGTAACGATCGTAACGCCTCCGACAACAACTCCGAGCGCAACGCCTCCGAGAGCCGTCCGCACAGCCATCGCACCAACGCCAGCAACAACGTCGCTGCCGGCATGGACTTCCCCAACCCCGATAAGCAGGGCAAGGGCAAGAAGCGCAAGGGCGGTCACAACAACGAAGAGGACCACTACAGCCGCATGGCTCGCGAGGCCGAGGAGTACAGCCGCGAGAAGGTGCTCGAGGAGGCCCGCGCCGCCGTTGAGGAGGCCTCTCGCGAGTCCACCGGTCGCCGCAAGAAGCGCAAGGAGAAGCGCGAGCGCGAGGCTGCCAAGGCTCAGGAGGAGCGCAAGATAGAGGAGGCGCTGGCCCAGGGCGTGAACCCCGAGGACCTCGATGCCATCAAGGTCTCCCAGGGCGTTACCGTCCAGGAGCTTGCCGAGGCGCTCGACGTTCCGGCCAACGACATCATCAAGCGCCTGTTCCTGCTTGGTACGCCGCTCACCATGACGCAGTCCATGTCCGACGACCTCGTCGAGCTCGTCGCCGACGACCTGGGCCGTCAGATCAAGATCATCACCCCCGAGGAGGAGAACACCTTCTCGTTCTACGATGATCCCGCCGACCTTAAGCCGCGCGCCCCGGTCGTCACCGTCATGGGTCACGTCGACCACGGCAAGACGAGCCTCCTCGACGCCATCCGTCACACCGGCGTCGCTGCCGGCGAGGCGGGCGGCATTACGCAGGCCATCGGCGCTTCGCAGGTCATGATCAACGACCGCAAGATCACCTTTATCGATACCCCTGGTCACGCCACCTTTACGGCCATGCGTGCCCGTGGCGCCAAGGTGACCGACATCGTCATCCTGATCGTCGCCGCCGACGACGGCGTCATGCCCCAGACGGTCGAGTCGATCAACCACGCCAAGGCTGCCGGCGTTCCCATCGTCGTCGCCGTCAACAAGATCGATAAGCCCGGCGCCAACCCCGACCGTGTGCGTCAGGAGCTCACCGAGTACGGCGTCATCCCCGAGGAGTGGGGCGGACAGAACATGTTCGTCAACATCTCGGCCAAGCAGAAGATCGGTATCGACGACCTTCTGGAGACCGTGCTGCTCCAGGCAGACGTGCTCGAGCTCAAGGCCAACCCGGACACCTTTGCCTCCGGCAACGTCCTCGAGGCCAAGCTCGACAAGGGCCGCGGCTCGGTCGCTACCGTGCTCGTGACCCGCGGTACCCTGCACGTGGGCGATACGCTGGTCGCCGGCCTTACCTACGGTCGCGTCCGCGCCATGCTCGACCCCAAGGGCCGCGCCGTCACCGAGGCCGGTCCCTCCGACGCCGTCGAGATTCTGGGCCTGCAGTCCGTGCCCAACGCCGGTGACGAGTTCCGCGTGTTCGAGGACGAGCGCGAGGCTCGCGCCCTTGCCGACGAGCGTTCGCTCAAGGCCCGTATCGAGGAGCAGAGCCGCGTGAAGCACGTCACGCTCGAGAACCTCTTCGAGACCATCGCCGACGCCGAGGTCAAGGAGCTCAACCTGATCATCAAGGCCGACGTCCAGGGTTCCATCGAGGCCCTTCAGGACTCGCTCGACAAGATGGATCAGTCCGAGGTTCGCATCAACACGATCCACTCCGCCGTCGGTGCCATCAACGAGACCGACGTCGTCCTGGCCGACGCCTCCAACGCCATCATCATCGGCTTTGGCGTCCGTCCCGACGGTAAGGCCCGCTCCGCTGCCGAGCGCGAGGGCGTCGAGATCCGTTGCTACGACGTCATCTACAAGTGCCTCGAGGAGCTCGACGCCGCCCGTATCGGCATGCTCAAGCCCACCGAGGTCGAGGTCGCCACGGGTACCGCGACTGTCCTGGACACTTTCAAGGTGCCCAAAGTCGGTATCGCCGCCGGTGTCCGCGTCGAAGAGGGCGAGATCGCCGCGACCGATTCCGTGCGCCTGGTGCGCGACGGTATCGTGGTCTTCAACGGCAAGATCGCCTCGATGCGCCACTACAAGGACGAGGCCAAGAGCCTCAAGAGCGGTTCCGAGGGCGGCATTGGCCTGGAGAACTTCCAGGACATCAAGCCCGGCGACCAGATCGAGGGTTACCGCATCGACCAGGTTGCCCGTACCGAGTAGGGGGTAGCGCTATGAAGCAAACGCAGGCAACCCGCCGTCTGGGCGAGCAGCTTCGCGAGAAGCTTGGTTATATCCTGCTCTTTGAGGTTTCCGATCCGCGTCTCGACCTAGTTACTTTGACCGCGGTCGAGGTCGCGGTGGACCGTTCGTTCGCGCGTGTGTACGTGTCGTGCGATGCGAGCCGCTACGACGAGGTCATGGAGGCGCTCGCAAGTGCCAAGGGCCGTATTCGCAGCCTGTTGGCTCGCTCGCTCGATTGGCGTGTCACGCCCGAGCTCGATTTTCGTATCGATCGCTCGACCGATGAGGCCGAGCGCATCACGCGTGCGCTGGAAAACGTTCCCGCCACGCTTGCGATCGAAAAGGACGAGGACGGCTATCCGATAGCGGATGCCGCCCAGGAGGCAGCTTTAGATGACTAATTCCGCCGACCTCGCCTCGTGCGAGTCTGCAGATATTCAGCGACGCATCCTCGAGCTCATCGAGGGTGCGTCCTCCATTGCGATTTCGGGACATACTTCTCCCGATGGCGATGCCTTGGGCTCCGTATTGGGTCTGGGCCTTTCGCTCATGAAGTTTTTCCCCAACAAGGACATTGCGCTGCTGCTGGCAGACGATGACCCGGTTCCGCGCATCTACCGCTTTATGGAAGGCTCCGATCGCCTGGTGCCGGCATCTGCGTACGCCGGCAATCCTGACCTGTTCATCTCGGTGGACGTACCGGTCGTCGAGCGCCTCAATAATTCCGCCGAGGTGCTTCGTCGCTCCAAGCATGTGGTGTGCTTCGATCATCATCCGGCGCGCGAGGAGTTTGCCGAGCTGAGCCTGAGGCGCGTCGATGCCGCGGCCTGCGCCATGATCATCGACCGCTTCTTGGACAATTGCGGCATTGTTGCACGTGATGGCGTTGCGACCTGCCTGCTGTGTGGCTTGGTTACCGATACCGGCCGTTTTCAGTACCAAAACGCCGATGCCGCCGCGTTCCATGCAGCCTCGCGCCTGGTGGCGCACGGTGCCGATCCGGCGCACGTTGCGCTCGAGGTCTACCAGAGCATGCGCGTTGAGTTTTTGCACCTCAAGTCCATCGTTATGGGTCGCATTAAGACGGTGGCCCACGGGCGCGTCGCGTATAGCTATGCGTACCAGAGTGACCTTGAGGCTTGCGGTGTCACCTCGGATGAGTGCGACGGCCTGGTTGACGTGGTGCGTTCGGTGATGGGCGTCGAGGTCTGCATGTTCTTAAAGGGCATTGAGGGCGATACCAAGGTGCGTGGCAACCTGCGCTCCAAGGGCGACCTCGATGTGTCCGAGATTGCTGCCAACTTTGGCGGTGGCGGGCATCATGCCGCCGCCGGCTTTTCCAACAACGGAACAATTCGCGAGACGCTCGCCGTGGCACTTCCCATGCTGGCCGAGCTGGTGGGGGAGGATCCCGCTTCGGTGACCGTCGAGCTCTAACTAATTGGATGGTACATGGCTCGTCGAACGCCTTCTCAATTGAATATGCTGCTCGCCGTCGATAAGCCGGTGGGCTGCACGTCCCACGATGTGGTCTCGCAATGCCGACGCGCCCTCCATGAGCGGCGCGTCGGCCATGCCGGTACGCTCGACCCCATGGCATCCGGCGTCATGGTGGTGGGCGTGGGCCAGGCCACCCGTCTGCTGGGCATGCTAACCCTCGATACCAAAAGCTACGTCGCCGACATCTCGTTTGGCGCCGAGACTAATACCGATGATGCGGAGGGCGAGGCGGTCCGCACGGTAGCTGTTGCCAACGAGCTCCGCGATTCTGCCTATGCCCGTGAGCGCTTGGCTGCCATGCTTGGTCCGCAGATGCAGGTGCCGCCGGCGTTTTCGGCTATCTCGGTCAATGGCGTTCGCGCCTACAAGTCTGCTCGCGCGGGTAATGCGGTGGACCTACCTCCGCGCCCCGTCGAGGTCTATGCCGCTGACCTGATCGCCGTGGGTGGCGAAGGTGATACATGTGTGTGGACGGTGGCGTTCTCGGTGAGCAAGGGCACCTATATCCGTGCGCTCGCTCGCGACCTGGGCCGTGCTTGTGATAGCGCCGCGCATATTTCCGCGCTTCGTCGCACCGCATCCGGTGTTGTTTCCATTGGCGCCTGTCATGCGGTGGAGGAGCTTTCTCTCGAGTCCGCCGCTGGCTTTGCCCTGGATCCCATTGCAGCCCTGGGCGCCACGCGTGTTGACTTGCCGGGCAATCTTGCCGACGACCTGCTCTGCGGCCGACGCATTCCCGTTGAGCGTGCGCTTGCCGATTTCGATGCCTCGAAGGCGCCGTTTGCGTTGGTGCTCGATGGGGGGCTCAAGGCGCTCGCCCGCATTGAGGGTGGCCGCTTTGTCATGGAGCACGTGTTTCCGCAGGCCATCGGCGGTGTTCGATGATGCTGGCCGCTCGCGAGCTCGCGCGTATCTTTTTCGCCGGCGAGTCGGAAGAGGCTCGCATCGTTACTGCCGATGTGTTTGATAAGTGTGAGCACCTGGGTGCCGCATCGATTGCCATCGGCGTGTTCGACGGCGTTCACCGTGGACACCAGGAACTCATCGAAGCGCTTGTCCGTGATGCCCGTGCCCATGGCTGTAAGGCGGCCGTGGTTACCTTCGATCCCGACCCGGACGTTGTGGTGAGCCCTTCGCCCGCTCAAAAATTGATGACGACGGCCGACCGTCTGCATGCCCTGGCTCAAACCGGGGTCGATGCGGTGGTGGCCGTTCCCTTTACGCCTGAGGTTGCGGCGCTTGACCATGTTGATTTTCTCTCGCTGGTGTCGCGTCTGGTCGACATTCGATCGATTCGCGTTGGCAGTGACTTTAGGCTGGGTCGTGGCGGTGCTTCTGGTGTTGCCGAGATGCGCGCCTGGGGTTCCGAGCGCGGCGTTGACGTATACGGGCACGACCTGCTTTGCGAGGGCGGTGAGGCCATTTGCGCCACCCGTATTCGTCATGAGCTGGGACAGGGCCATGTGGAGCTTGCTGCTGAGTTACTCGGCCGTCCGTATATGGTGCGTGGCGGTGTTATTCGCGGCCGTCACGAGGGCTCTGGCATGGGCTTTCCCACGGCAAACCTGCAGGTTCCCGACGGTATTCAGGTGCCAGCCGATGGCGTGTATGAGGGTCTGGTGCTGGTCGATGACACCGCGTGGCCCGCTGCCGTGAACGTCGGCCTGCCGCCAACGTATGCCGACGATGCGGCATCTGCGCATCTCGAGGCTAACTTAATTGGATATACGGGAGACCTGTACGGCGCTTCTGTTTCGCTGGCGTTTACGCGCTGGCTGCGTCCCTCGCGCGTGTTCGATTCGCTGGATGAGTTGATTGCGACCGTCGAGGGTAATATCGAGGACATTCGTCACAACTTGGGTGAGCAGGGGGTGAGCATTCGTGATTAGCGATGAGGAAAAAGATCAGGTACGCGCTGCGTCCGACCTGGTTGCTATCGTGCAGGAAACGGTCGAGCTCAAGCCCCGCGGCCATGAGTTTTGGGGCTGCTGCCCCTTCCATGGCGAGAAGACGCCGTCCTTCCACATTATCCCCGCCACGCAGGTGTGGCATTGCTTTGGCTGCGGCGAGGGTGGCGACGTTTTCACGTATATCATGAAGCGCGAGAACCTGAGCTTTCCCGAGTCAATCCGTTACTTGGCCGACCGTGCCGGCATTGAGCTGCACGATACCGGCGCTTATCGCGAGCGCGGTACCAAGCGTGCCCGCATCTACGATTTGTGCGCCGAGACCGCCCAGTTCTATCACACCATGCTTATGCGCGGTAAGGACGGCCGTCCGCGCGAGTACTTTGCCAGCCGCGGCATGGGCGGCGACGTCTGCCGCCGCTACTGTCTGGGCTTTGCGCCGGGCCGTAACGCGCTGGTGTCACACCTGTCCCAGGCGGGTTTTACTCCGCAGGAGATGATCGATGCCAACGTTGCCGTGAGCCGCGGGCGCGGACAGCTCGCCGACCGCTTTTACGATCGCGTGATATTTCCCATCTTTGACGAGCAGGGTCACAACATTGCCTTTGGCGGTCGCATTATGGGCGACGGCCAACCCAAGTACCTCAACACCGCCGAGACGAGCGTGTTTCATAAAAAGCGAAACCTCTACGGCTTTAATTGGGCCAAGGAGTTTATCGTCGCGCAGGATACCGCCATTGTGGTGGAGGGCTATACCGACTGCATCGCCTGCTGGGAGGCGGGGATTAAAAACGTTGTCGCCACGCTGGGCACCGCGCTCACGGAGCATCACGTCAAGACGCTCACCCGCTTTGCCAAGCGCATCGTGTATATGTTCGACGGCGATGCCGCGGGCCAGAAGGCCGCCCGCCGTGCGATTCAGTTTATCGAGCAGGATTCCATGGACCTGCGTTGCGTGGTGCTGCCCGACGGCAACGACCCTATGGAGTTTATTACGGCGCACGGCGGCCAGGAGCTGCAGGCGCGCATCGACGCGGCCGAGCCGCTTATGGACTTTGTTTACCGTTCGCTGCAGGAGTCGAGTGACATCACCACGCCGGGCGGTCGCGCCAAGGCGCTGGAGGATGCGCTGACGCTTATCTATCCGTTGCGCGACAGCTATATGATCGACACGTACTTTATCCAGATTGCCGACCTGTTGGGTTTGGATCTGGAGACAGTGCGTGCGAGCTCGGGCCGTGTGTTTCGCGATGTCGCCAAGCGCGAGGATGTGGAACGACGTCGTGAGCAGAACTATGAGCGCCAGCGGGCACAGGCTGAGCGGTCCGGTAGCGCGGGCGGTCGGACGTCGGGTTCTCGCGATGCCGGTCGCGGTGCTTGGGCATCGGGCGCGATGCCGCCGGTGTTCGCGCCGGTCGAAGAAGAGCCGTACGACTACGTCCCGCTTGATGCCTACGGTGCCGCGCCCGTGGAGGTCGTCGAAGATCTTCCGCCGATCGATGTGCCTGATGGTATGGGCGCTGTGCCTGCGGCTGACGGTTCGGGCGCACCGGCTGCGGCGGCGCCGATGGTTCTTACCGATCTTGAACGCAAGTCCTTGGCAGGGGAGCGCGAACTGTTGACGATGCTCACGAGCTACCCCGACCTGTTCCGCACGTATGCCGACCGCATCTGCTCCATCGAGTGGGTTGACCCACGTCACGAGTCCATCGCATGGGCCGTTCTGGCAACGCCGCCGGGAACCGATCCTGCAGCCTGCATGGATGCGGCGCGCTCAGTGTGTCCCGATGCGGCAACGCTTGTGAGTGCCGGGCGCATCTCGGCGACGAGCAAGCACCCCACCGAGACGAACATCGTGTTTATGCTCGATACGCTCGAGCTCTACACCATCAAGCGTCGCATGCGTGCCGCACAGGCCAAGCTGCGCCAGGACCGTTCGCTCGATGATGAGGCCCGTCGCGCGCTGACCGTGCAGGCCGCGCAGGATTCGCAGCGTCAGCGCGAACTGCAAAAGTCGATCGGCGGCGTGGCGGACCCGTTTCGTTTGATCGGCCTGGAGGCCGCAGGCGCCGAACAAGCCTAGATGTTGTGGTCAACCAGCGTATTCTCGCCTATATCCAGCCCTCTTTTTGGGTATAGACGTCACTGTGTATGCTAAAGTATTGAGTCCTGTGGACTATGAAGGGAGAATCTGTGCCAAAAAAGACTGAGAGCACGGGTACTGGGCTGGAATCCTACGTTGCAAAGCTTATGGGCAACGGCTCAAACAGGACTTCGGTAACCGAGGACGAGATTCAGGTCGCCCTGAAGGATATCGATGTTTCTGACGAGCAGCTCACCGCGGTGTATTCCGCGCTGCGCAACAGCGGCATCCAGATTATCTCCGCGAGCGGTAACGACGACGCCCCCATGGACGTCGACGATGACGATAACGATACCGATACCGACGATTTCGATGACGACGACGAGCACGATTCCGGCTCGCTCGACGATCACGAGCTCAAGATGGCCCGTCAGGCCGACGCCGAGATGGGTTCTTCCAAGAGCAAGAAGAAGCGCACCGTGCGCACGTCCCGTTCACGCTCCCGCGTGCGTGGCATCGATGCCTCCACGGTGATGCTGACCGGCGATCCGGTTCGTATGTACCTCAAGGAGATCGGCAAGGTCGACCTGCTGACCGCTTCCGAAGAGGTCGATCTGGCTATGAAGATCGAGGCCGGTCTCGAGGCCACCGAGAAGCTCGAGGCTGCCGATGCCGGTGAGCTCGAGCTCACGCGTGCCGAGATGCGTCGTCTTACGCGCATTGAGAACGTCGGTCTCGAAGCCAAGCAGGCACTCATCAGCGCAAACCTGCGTCTGGTTGTCTCCATCGCCAAGCGCTATGTTGGCCGCGGCATGCTGTTCCTTGACCTGATCCAGGAGGGCAACCTCGGTCTGATTCGCGCCGTCGAGAAGTTCGACTACCAGAAGGGTTTCAAGTTCTCCACGTACGCCACGTGGTGGATCCGTCAGGCCATTACGCGCGCTATCGCCGACCAGGCCCGTACCATCCGTATTCCCGTGCATATGGTCGAGACCATCAACAAGCTCGTCCGCGTGCAGCGCCAGCTCCTTCAGGACCTGGGTCGCGACCCGACCCCCGAGGAGATCGGTGCCGAGATGGACATGAGCGCCGACCGCGTCCGCGAGATCCAGAAGATCTCGCAGGAGCCCGTGTCGCTCGAGACCCCCATCGGCGAGGAAGAGGATTCCCAGCTGGGCGACTTCATCGAGGACTCCCAGGCAATCGTTCCTCCCGATGCCGCAAGCTTCTCCATGCTGCAGGAGCAGCTCACTCAGGTGCTCGACTCGCTTGCCGATCGTGAGCGCAAGGTTATCGAGCTGCGCTTTGGCCTTGTCGACGGGCATCCCCGTACGCTCGAGGAAGTCGGCCGCGAGTTTGGCGTCACGCGCGAGCGTATCCGCCAGATCGAGTCCAAGACCCTGGCCAAGCTTCGCCACCCGAGCCGCAGCAGCAAGCTCAAAGACTATATCGAAAGCTAGTCAAGCAAGAAGCGCTCTCAAGCACATCCGCTTGGGGGCGCTTTTATGTAGTCGTTGGGGACGTTCTTGAATGACTGGTCGTTTAAGAACGTCCCCAACGACTAGGTCGGAAATTTTTCAAAAAAGTTCTTGCCCTGAGCTGATTCGTCCGTATAATAAACTTCGTTGCTTGAGAGCACGCACCTATTCCTCGGTAGCTCAATGGTAGAGCACGCGGCTGTTAACCGCGCTGTTGTAGGTTCGAGTCCTACCCGGGGAGCCAGAATTTTTTCAGCCCTTTCCGTTGGGCTTTTAAATTCCTCGGTAGCTCAATGGTAGAGCACGCGGCTGTTAACCGCGCTGTTGTAGGT
>CABUBH010000018.1 GCA_902489775.1 uncultured Collinsella sp. | reverse complement strand
TGGAGGGTTGCTACGCGGGTGCCGCTGGCCTCATCTTTGGTTGGGTGCTCGTGACGACCGGAAAGCTCCGCTACACGATCCTGCTGCACTTTGCCTTTAATGCCGGCTCGTACCTCATGGGCCTGCTATGGTTTGTGAATACGCCGCTCGACGCGGTAGCCACGGTCGCTATCGCCGGCGTCGTCCTCGTTGAGGCAATGCGCTCGCTGCGCCACGCGTGTGGGATGGACGCAGCGAGCGCACCACTGCCCTAGTTGCGGCGACCGCCTCCGTTGGCACCCTGACGCCCCTGAGCTGCGCGGTTGCGCCCGGCGGTGTTCTGCGCGCGGGACATGCCACCGTGGCCCTTGCTGCCCTTGGGTCCCTTGCCGGTGGCGCCACCGTGGCCCTTGCCGCCCTTCTTGCCGGTGCCGTGTCCGCCGCTGGCCGATGCCTCGCCCGGGCGCGGGGGCACGGGACGAATCAGACAATGCTTGGTGTAGCCGATCAGGTCACGACGCCCGGCCTTTTCCAGCGCCTCGCGCACGAGCTTGTAGTTTTCGGGCTTGCGATACTGGATGAGCGCACGCTGCATGGCCTTCTCGTGCGGGTCGCGCGCTACATAGATCGGCTCCATGGTGCGCGGATCCACGCCGGTGTAGTACATGCATGTCGACATGGTGGACGGGGTGGGGTAGAAGTCCTGCACCTGCTCGGGCATGTAGCCCATATCGCGCACGGCTTCGGCAAGGTCCACAGCTTCCTTCATGGTTGAACCCGGGTGGCTCGAGATCAGGTACGGCACCACGAACTGCTTGAGTCCGTATTCGCGATTCAAGCGCTCAAATTTACGGCAGAATGCGTCGTAGACGGCGCGGCTCGGCTTTCCCATCACGGAGAGCACCGCATCGCTCACGTGCTCGGGTGCCACGCGTAGCTGGCCCGAGACATGGTACTCCAACAGCTCGCGTAAAAACTCGTCCGAGGCATCGGCCATGGTGTAGTCAAAGCGGATGCCGCTGCGCACGAAGACCTTTTTGACGCCCGGCAGCTGGCGCAGGTCGCGCAGCAACTGCGTGTAGCCGCTCTCGTCGACCACCATGTTCTTGCACACGCTCGGCCACAGGCAGCGCTTGTTCTTGCACACGCCGTGCTTGAGCTGCTTGTCGCAGGCGGGACGGCTAAAGTTGGCCGTCGGCCCGCCCACGTCGTTGATGTAGCCCTTAAACTCGGGGTCGTGCGTGAGCAGCTCGGCCTCGCGCATGATCGAGTCGTGGCTGCGCATCTGCAGCACGCGGCCTTGGTGGAAGGTGAGGGCGCAAAACGAGCACTCGCCAAAACAGCCGCGGTTGGAGCTAATGGAAAACTTGATCTCGGCAAAAGCCGGCACGCCGCCCGCCGCGTCGTAATCGGGATGCCAATCGCGTGCGTAGGGGAGTTCGGCCACCTCGTCCATCTCGTCGGTGGTGAGTGTCGCCGACGGCGGGTTCTGCACCACATAGACGCTGTTGGGGTAGGGCTCTACCAGGCGATGCCCGGTGATGGGATCCATGTTTTGCTGCTGCACGTTAAAGCTGCGCGCGTAGTTGAGCTTGTCGGCGGCAAGGTCGTCCCAGCTGGGCAGCAGGTCGTAGTCGTAGACCTCGTCGAGCGAGCTAGTGCGGTAGACGGTGCCATTGATATAGGTAATCTGATCGACGGACAGTCCCGCGTCGAGCGCGTCGGCGATCTCGACGATCGCGTGCTCGCCCATGCCGTAGATGAGGATGTCGGCGCCCGAGTCGAGCAGCACCGAGCGCTTGAGCTTGTCCTGCCAGTAGTCGTAGTGGGCCAAGCGACGCAGGCTTGCCTCGATGCCGCCGATAATGATTGGGGCGTCCTTGAACGTCTGGCGGATGAGGTTGCCGTAGACCGTGACGGCTCGGTTGGGACGGCGCCCCTCCTCGCCACCGGGGGTATAGGCGTCGGTGTGGCGGCGGTGCTTGGTCACCGAATAGTGGTTGACCATGGAGTCCATGTTGCCGGCACTGACGAGAAAGCCCAGACGTGGCTCGCCGAGCACCGTGATGCTGGCGGGGTCGGTCCAGTCGGGCTGACAGATGATGCCCACTTTGTAGCCGTGCGCGTCGAGCACGCGGCTGACGATGGCCATGCCAAAGCTGGGATGGTCCACGTAGGCGTCGCCGCAGATGTAGACAAAGTCGCACTGGTCCCAGCCGCGCGCATCCATGTCGGCGCGGCTGACGGGGAGGAACTTATCGCGGCCCGGGCGCCAGGGACGGGCGGGCGCAGCCGGGGCGTGCGCGACCCGGGTGGCGGGGGAGACCGTGGCCTGCGTCTTGTCGCCGCGCTTTTGCTGCTGGCCGCGCTGGGCATGCTTGCCGTGCTGGTTGTTCTGAGCGTGCTGAGGCTTTTTTGCCACGATCCCTCCCGGTGTTTGTATGCTGCACGTAATTGTAACCAGTCTTTTTGGGACGGGGCTAAAAAGACTGGTGGAGTACATGAGCTGGCGGATCGGCGCGTCGATGCGGGCGTCGTTTGTTTCCAGACTGTGTATCTGCGCGTTGGAGAACCCGTCTCGCGCGCACGCCATGTTGTCAATGGGTTACAGTATGAACGGCGGCTATGTTTCCGCCAACGCACGAGAGAGTCGTCAACAAGGAGGATGCACGACGATGCAGCGTGCCAAACAGATATCGGAGTCTATTGAGCTGGGCATCATCTTGGCGCTCGCCGGTGGCTTTATGGATGTGTATTCTTACATTGGGCGCGACCATGTTTTCGCAAACGCGCAGACGGGCAACATCCTGCTTGTGGGCGTGAGCATTTCGGAGGGCAACTGGGCGCTGGCGGGACGCTATTTCTTCCCCGTGGTGTCGTTTGCCGTGGGCATTATGCTTGCCGACCTGGTGCACGAGCGGTTTGGCAGCGTGATTCACTGGCGCCAAGTGACGGTGTTCTTTGAAGCCGTCATCTTGTTGGGCGTGAGCTTTATCCCCGGTGGCGGTTACAACCTGCTCGCCAACTGCCTCACTTCGTTCGCCTGCGGCATGCAAGTTGAGAGCTTCCGCAAGATCCACGGTCACGGCATCGCTACGACCATGTGTATCGGCAACTTGCGCAACGCGCTGCAAAACGTGGACGATTACATCATCACCCACAGGCGCGGCTTTTTGGAAAACGGCCTGCTGTACTTTGGCGTGATCTTTACCTTTGTGTTTGGCGCCGTGTTGGGCAACTGGTGTATTGAGCGCATGGGCCTGCACGCCATCGTCGTGGCGAGCTTGCTGCTGTTTGTCGCGTTTGCCATCATGTTCATCGACCGCGAGCGCGACTTGCGCTTACGTTGGAAGGTTGCGGCCGAGGCTTGGAAAGAGGGCTGCCGAAAGTAACCGAATGCGGCAAAGGGGCTGTCCCCTTGCCGCAATGTTTTTCATCATCTGTTGAAACGCTTTAACAATTTTGACGTTCTCACGCGTTTTTCGTTTCAAAAGCGTTAGGATGGGAGTCATAGCGTGGGGCGTAATGGGTGCCCCGCACACGATGGGAGGCTATCAATGGCTAATCGTTTCGTTCTCAATACCATCTCTTATCATGGTTCCGGCGCCATCAAGGAGATCCCCGGCGAGCTCCAGCGTCGCGGCTACAAGAAGATCTTCGTCTGCTCCGACCCCGATCTGGTCAAGTTTGGCGTTACCGCTAAGGTGACCGACGAGCTCGACGCCGCCGGCATCGCTTGGAGCCTCTACTCCGAGATCAAGCCCAACCCCACCATCCAGAACGTCAAGGACGGCGTCGAGGCCTTCAAGGCCGCCGAGGCTGACGCTATCGTGACCATCGGTGGCGGCTCCTCCATGGACACCGCTAAGGCCATCGGCATCATCATCAACAACCCCGAGTTCGCTGATGTCCGCAGCCTCGAGGGCGTCGCTCCGACCAAGAACCACGCTGTGTTCACCATCGCCGTGCCGACGACCGCCGGTACCGCCGCTGAGGTGACCATCAACTACGTCATCACCGACCCCGAGAAGGTCCGCAAGTTCGTGTGCGTCGATACCAACGACGCCCCCGAGGTCGCCGTCGTCGACCCCGACATGATGGCTTCCATGCCCGCCGGCCTCACCGCTTCCACCGGTATGGACGCTCTGACCCACGCCATCGAGGGCTACACCACCAAGGGTGCCTGGGAGCTCTCCGACATGTTCCACTTTGAGGCTATCAAGCTGATCAGCGAGAACCTGCGCGACTCCGTCGCCGAGGCCAAGTCCGGCCAGCCCGGCTCCGGCCGTGAGGGCATGGCCCTTGGCCAGTATGTCGCCGGCATGGGCTTCTCCAACGTTGGCCTGGGCATCGACCACGCCATGGCTCACACCCTGTCCGCTCACTACGACACCCCGCACGGCGTCGCTTGCGCCATGCTGCTGCCGATCGCCATGGAGTTCAACAAGCCGGTCTGCGCCGAGCGCTTGGCCAAGGTCGCCGTCGCCATGGGCGTTGACACCACGGGCATGAGCACCGACGAGGCCGCCGACGCTGCCATCGCCGCCGTCAAGCAGCTCTCCGCCGACGTGAACATCCCGCACGTCTGCGAGGCCATGAAGGCTGACGAGATCGAGGTCCTGGCCAAGGACGCCATGGCCGACGCCTGCTTCCCGGGTAACCCGCGCGAGGCGACGCTCGACGACGTCATCGAGCTCTTCAAGAAGATCTGCCCGGCTGCCTAAGGTGACGGGACGGGGCGAGACCCCACCCTTCCCCAAGAACGTCCTCGGACATGTCGGAGGCCCCGCTGCGCGCTTTGCGCGGCGGGGCCTCCTTCTGTCCTGCGGATTGTTCTTGGGGAAGGGTGGGGTCTCGCCCCGGCACATAATCGGAAGGGGCGCTGTTCTGGGGAGCTCGATGGGTCATCTCGCTGAGTAAAAGATGGTTCGTAGTGTTATCGTTGTTGGGACTTTTACTGATTACGGAATGATGACTTTGGAGTTGTGGATGGTGTCTCAGATGGATTCTACGCTTGGCTATATTATTGACCAGTTGAAGGCTCTTACCTCGATTGCTTCTCCTACGGGGTATACCCGTGCGGCTACTGATTATCTGATGGAGACGCTTCGCGATATGGGGTTTGGGCCTGAGCGTTCTAATAAGGGTAATGTGCTGGTGGAGCTTGGCGGCGAGGGCGAGCCGCTCGTGTTGGCGAGCCATGTCGATACCCTGGGTGCTATGGTGCGCTCCATTAAGGACAATGGTCGTCTGCGCCCCACGACCCTTGGTGGGCATCAGTGGTCTACGGCCGATGGCGAGAACTGCACTGTCTATACGCGCGATGGCAATGTTTACACGGGTGTGGTCCTCAACACCGAGCCCTCGGCGCATGTGGCCGATGAGCCGGTCAAGACCATTGAGAAGAACATGGAGATCCTGCTCGATGAGAACGTCGACAGCAAGGATGATGTGCTCGAGCTGGGCATTCAGACCGGTGACATCATCGCCATGGATCCGCGCACCACGGTGACGGAGAGCGGCTACATTAAGAGCCGCTTCCTGGACGACAAGCTGTCGGCTTCCATTTTGCTGGGGTTGGCACGTGCCGTCGCCGATGGTGAGGTGACGCTTTCGCGCAAGGTTTCGCTGCTCTTTACCGTGTATGAGGAGGTCGGCCACGGCGGCGCTTTTGTGCCGGCCGATACGCGCGAGATGATTAGCGTGGACATGGGCTGTGTGGGCGACGATCTGGGCTGCACCGAGCGCATGGTGTCGATCTGCGCCAAGGATTCGGGCGGTCCGTACAACTACGACTTGGTGACGACACTGTCCAACATCGCGCGCGAGCTGGAGCTCGACTACGCGATCGATGTGTACCCGCACTACGGCTCCGATGTTGAGGCCACGCTTTCGGCCGGCTACGACATTCGCCACGGCCTGATCGGCCCCGGCGTGTACGCAAGCCACAACTACGAGCGCAGCCACATCGACGGCGTGCGCAACACCTACGAGCTGGTTCGCGCCTACGTCCAGCGCTAACGATACAGCGGCCTCGGCTGGCACAGCAGTACCGACCGAGGCCGCCCTCTGTAAGTTGCGGTGAAATAGGGACTGTTTAAGCGTTTTAAATGCGAAAACAGTCCCTATTTCACCGCAACTTAGGAGGTAGCGCTGTTATCTCTGCACGTGCCGTAGTACCTCAACGGCGGCGCTTACCTCAATCGTGCGGCGCTCGAGACCGCGGCGGATGGCGTTGAAGCGATTGTCAGCCGTTGCCCATGCACTTTGTGAGAGGATTTCGACCGCCTCGTCGACGAACCCATCGAGGTGCGATGCATCGAACCAATCGAGCGAGTCGGCAAATGCCAGCTGAGTGGAAGGGTCCGGCCCAAACGGTTTGGCGGCAAACCCAAACTCCCCGGTAGCGAGCATGGCGGTTGGCACGTTGTACCACAAGCAATTGCCGCTATCGAACAGCGGTGCAGGCCGTATTTCCAGCGTGTCGACGTTGCGGATGATGCCAAAGTTTCGCCAGTGGCGGTCGCTGTTGGCCAAGAGGGCATCACAGACGATCATCTGCGACATGGATCTTCTCACGGCAGCTTCGTCAGCCCCGTGTCTGCCAAGATAGCGACAGTATCGATCGTATGTCGAGTTTCCTCGCTGGCCACCGAGTGCGTCCCTGATGTAAGCGGCCGGCACGTATTCCTCGCGGCTATTAAGAAAGTCATCGCATAGGCATACGGGCCCGTCGAACATGCGCTCGACCGTATAGGGAACAAACTCACCTTTGGATAGCAGACGCCGATGTAGAGCTGTTGCAACCGCCTCGTTAAACGGTCGCTGATCGTCCATTCCACATCCTTTGACCAGGATCCGGATGCCATTACGGATCATCCAGGATTTGGGGAGCTCGCCCTCGGACGTATTGTCAGGATTTTTGAGTCCGATGCCCTCAAGCCAACCTGAACGCTGCTCGGGTGCCGACCGTTCAAAATCGTTCTCGAAGTAATTGAGGTGCCGCCAATTGAGCTCATCGCAGTCGACCGGTCTCAGCCAGTAGCAATCAGAAAGCGAAAGGCCAAGGCACTGAATCGGAACTTCAATACCGCCGTCAATCCCAAGTTCGCGATAGCGCGAGATGAGTCCGGGGCGGACGTCGGGCACCGACCGGTGGCTCCACCACGTGTTGAGTGCTCGTTTATTTACCGTTGGTGAAGAGCTCGAGCACGTGCCAAACGGCATCCTTCGTACATCGAGTATCTTGGCAATTTCAAAGGAAAACTCGCGCGTTGGGTCAAACGAGACATGCGCAACCTCGTGGTCGGCTGACATCAACGTGAACTTGCGCCCTACGTCAGCTGCGGGACGGCGTCCGCGCTTACGGACCTTTTGATAGCCAATCGCGGAATCGTACTCAACCATTTTCCGCCCACCGACGATATCGCACGCGAGCGTTCCCGATGCGGCCAGTTGCGATATGCGGGCCTTCGTAACGCCCAGCAGACGCGCGGCGTCACCCATGGATATGTAGTTGGAAGTACTCATCTGCTGCATCACCTCGTTAAGTATTCTAATTGTTAAATACTGCAAGCACAAACATCATAATACTTAACGAAGTTGCGGTGAAATAGGGACTGTTTGGGCGTTTGAAACGCTTAAACAGTCCCTATTTCACCGCAACTTATTGGGGGTACGGCTATTTGATGGCGGCAGTGACCGTGCCGCCGCCGAGGACGATGTCGCCGCGATAGACTACGACGGCTTGGCCGGGGGCGATGGCGCGCTGGGGCTCGTCAAAGGTCAGCAGCATCTGCCCGTCTTCGCCACGCGTGAGGGTCGCCGCCTGATCCTTCTGACGGTAGCGGTACTTGGCGCCCACGCGAATGCCGCCGGCGCCAAGCTCTGCCTCCATGTGCACGTCCGGGGCGCTCCAGATCCAGTCGTTGGCCGTGAGCGCGGTGGCCGTCAGGTCCTCGGCCTCACCCAGATGCACGGTGTTATTGGCGGCGTCGACGCCCGTTACGTATACGGGATGCGCCATCGCGACGCCCAGGCCCTTGCGCTGACCAATGGTGTAGCGCAGCGCGCCGTTGTGACGCCCGACCACGCTGCCATCGCGCCATACGATGTCGCCCGGCGCGGCAGGATGTCCGCAGCGGCGCTCGATATAGCCTGCGTAGTCGCCGTCGGGAATGAAGCAGATGTCTTCGCTTTCGGCCTTCTTGGCGTTGGTAAAGCCCTGCTCGGCAGCTATGCGGCGCACATCGCGCTCTTTGTCCAGACCTGCCAGCGGAAAGATCGTGTGCGCGAGGCGCTCCTGCGTGAGCGAATACAAAAAATAGCTCTGGTCTTTTTTGGGGTCCTCGCCGCGATGCAGCTGCCACGTGCCATCGGGCGCCTGACTCGTCTTGGCGTAATGGCCCGTGGCGATATAGTCGCAGTCCATGCTCAGCGCAGCGTCCAGCAGCGCGCCGAACTTGATGTGGCGGTTGCAGATGATGCAGGGGTTGGGCGTCAGCCCCTCCTGGTAGGCGGTCACAAAGCGCTCGATCACGCTGCGGTCGAACGTCTGCTGCAGGTCGAGCACGTGGTGGGGGATGCCGATGCGCTCGGCAACGGCCTTCGCGTCGGCGATGTCTCGGTCGACCTTGCTCATGCCTGTGACGGGATCGGGCGCGGGACAGGTGAGGCGCATGGTGGCGCCAATGCATTCGTAGCCCTGGCATTTGAGCAGGTACGCGGTCACGCTGGAATCGACGCCGCCGCTCATGGCGACGAGCGCGCGCTTGTTGTGCATGGGGAGGTTCTCCTTGGTGGCATGCGGCCAAAAAAGAAAAGCGGCGCGGGAGGCTGGTTCCGCGCCGCAGACATTGTAGCAAGTTCGGGTGCTTCGTGGGACGCCCTAACGAGATGGGCCCAGGCCGCCAGAAGAGAGGGGAGACCGGCGTGCCTTGAACTCATCGGTTTGGCAGTAGACGCTAGTCCTGGAAGAGTGCCGTGGACAGGTAGCGCTCGCCGGTGTCGGCCAGCAGGGCCACGATGGTTTTGCCCTCGTTCTCGGGGCGCTTGGCCAGCTGCAGCGCGGCCCACACGGCGGCGCCGGACGAAATGCCCACGAGCACGCCCTCCTTGTGGCCCACGGCGCGGCCGGTGGCAAAGGCGTCGTCATTCTCGACGGGGATGATCTCGTCATAGACCTGGGTGTCGAGGACGTCGGGCACAAAGCCAGCGCCGATACCCTGGATCTTGTGCGGGCCGGCCTGGCCCTTGGAGAGCACCGGGGAGGTGGCGGGCTCGACGGCGATGACCTTGATCTGGGGGTTCTGCTCCTTGAGGAACTCGCCCACGCCGGTCACGGTGCCACCGGTACCAACGCCGGCAACGAAGATATCGACTTTGCCATCGGTGTCGTCCCAGATCTCGGGGCCAGTCGTGGCCTTGTGGATGGCCGGGTTCGCGGGGTTCACAAACTGACCGGCGATGATGCTGTTGGGGGTCTCCTTCTGCAGCTCCTCGGCCTTGGCGATAGCGCCCTTCATGCCCTTGGAGCCGTCGGTGAGTACGAGCTGCGCACCGTACGCCTGCATCAGCTTGCGGCGCTCGACGGACATGGTCTCGGGCATGGTGATGATCACCTTGTAGCCGCGGGCGGCCGCCACGGAGGCGATGCCGACACCGGTGTTGCCGCTCGTGGGCTCGATGATGGTGTAGTCGCCGCCGCGCACGAGCTTGCCGGCCTTCTCGGCCTCGTCGATCATGTTCTTGGCGACGCGGTCCTTAACGGAGCCGGCGGGGTTGAAGTACTCGAGCTTGACGAGCACGCGGGCCTTGAGGTCCTCGTCGGCCTCAAAGTGGGTAAGCTCCAGAAGCGGGGTGTGGCCGATAAGCTGATCGATGGACGTGTAAACCTTGCTCATGATGAACCTCCAAAGTGTTCAAGTTGCTGGTTGCCGGGTGAATGACGACGTTTCTATTAGCTAAACCCACAAACCTTATAGGTTGTTCGTTTAGTTGTTGAAAAGCATAGTAGACACTAAAGCCTACTAATGCAATAGGAAAAAGATATTTATTGCAAGATGATTAACCCGCTGGACCGGAACGGGAGTTTTCAAAACCTCTTTTTCGGATAGAATTGCTTCGAACAAAAGACCGAAAGGCAGCACTCTATATGTTGGTTTCTACTAAGGGCAGGTATGCCCTGCGCGTTATGGTCGACCTGGCCGAGCACCAGGCGACCGGTCGCATCCCGCTCAAGGAGATTGCGGCGCGTCAGGGTATTTCGGAGAAGTACCTCGAGAATATTCTGGCGACGCTCGTTCGCGCCAATATGCTCTCGGGCATGCGCGGCAAGGGCGGCGGCTATGTGCTCACGCGCCCGCCCGAGCAGTACACGGTAGGCGAGATCCTGCGCCTGACCGAGGGCAGCCTGGCACCGGTTGCCTGCCTTGATGGCGACTGCAAGGGCTGTTCGCGCTCGGATGAGTGTCCCACGCTCGACGTGTGGAAGAACCTGGACAAGCTCATCAACGACTACCTCGACGGCGTGACGCTCGACCAACTTGTCGCTCACAACGAGGGCTACGACTACGTGATCTAGGGCTCTAACAGAATGTGATGGCGCGGGCCGACCTGTGGTGGGTTGGCCCGCGCTTTATGTCTATTGGACTAATCGTTGGCGACGCCGTCGAGGATGCTGCGCATGATGGACACCAGGATGCTGCCCATAAAGGCCGAGCCAAAGCTGGCGATAGAAATGCCGGCGCCTAGGAGATTAACCGACAGGTAGCTGGCGAGCTCGAGCATAAAGCTGTTGACCACAAGCTGGAAAATGCCAAGCGTAATAATGGTGAGCGGCAGCGAAATGACCGTGAGGAACGGCTTTACGAGCGAGTCGACGATGTTGAGGAACAGTCCCACAAAGGCAAAACAGACCCAGGCTTCGGCAAAACCGAAGGGTTGGATGCCGGGGACGAGGAACGTGGCGATCGCGATGGCGATCGAGGTGAAGAGCCAGTTAAGCATAAAGCGCATGGTGTGATCCCTTTCTGCGCAGACAGTGTGTCGCTTTGTTTGGACGCCCATTGTCGCAAATATTCGTGGAGCTTACGTGCGCATTTAGTTTCAAAACGGCGTTCGTCCTGAAAAACGCGCCGCTGGCAGAGAGTCTTGTCGCTTTAGTTTGGTGGTGTGCTACACTGCTACGGGCAAATGACCCATGCATTGTTTTATTGCATAGAACGGGCGAACGATGCCCGATGTCAGTATCAACTTCGATGCCTTTTGGCGGGTTTGGCGGTGATCGATGAATATCGAGAACATGTTTGACAAGCCTGATGTCAAGCAGCTGGTCCACGCATTTAGTCTTTTGGACGACGAGAAGGATATTCAAGCGTTTTTGACCGATATCTGCACGCCGCGCGAGATCTGCGATCTTTCGCAGCGCCTGCAGGTCGCGCGTTATCTGGATGAGGGCGAGCCCTATGTTGAGGTTCAGGCTCGCACCGGCGCTTCGTCCACCACGGTGAGCCGCGTGTCCAAGGCGCTCAACGGCGAGTACGGTGGCTATCGCAAGATCCTCATCAAGCTGGAGGACGGCGAGTAGACCGCGCCAAAAACGAATTGTGCAAAACCGCTCCTCCGGGGGCGGTTTTTTGATCCCTTGGGGACGGAGGAAAACGGATCACCGGGTTAGATGACCCCCTCGATGATCCGTTTTCCTCCGTCCCCAAGGGATCAAATCTGTTGGCGTGGGGCAAATGTGTCCGCGTGGGCGGGTAGGATGGATACATTGATTATTGCGAACAGTTTGAGTGGAGGACCATGCCTGTTCGAATCTATACCACCAATGCCGGCGCAGACCTGAGCGATGCCGAGGCGGCGCTGCTGAGCGACCTTGTTGCCCGCCATGGACGTGCCGTATTGCTGGCGCCTACGTTTGCCGAGCTCGACCTGTGCCGTCACGATGCGGCGGTGGCCGGCGCTTCACTGGGCGTTGACTACAAGACCCCCTCATCGTGGCTCCGTTCACTGTGGGAGCTGATGGGCGACGGCCGCAGCTTCGTCGACAACCTGCAGCGCCAGATGCTGTTTTCGGATATGGTTGCCCGTCGCGACGATGCCGACCTGCAGCCGCTTTCTCGTAGCCAAGGCACGGTGCGCATGCTCGCACGCATGGCTCGCGATGTGCTTCCGGGCGTGGCGGGGACGGGTGCCGAACGCCACTGTGGCAGCGTTTGCCAGCCCGAGCCCAAAAGCGACGCCGAGGCTCGTGTGTTCGAGCTGCTGCGCGCCTACGCGAGCGGCTTGGACCGCCGAGATCTGGTTGAGCCCTGCGAGGCCGCCGATATGATGGCCAGCGCCTTGGCCGACAACTTGCCTGCCTGCGCTCGTGCGGTGTACGTGCGCGGTGTCACGTCGTTTGCGCACGGCCTGCTTGAGCTGCTGTCTGCCGTGGCGAATGGCGGGGGAGAGGTCGTCGTGCTGCTCGCCCGCGAGCAGGCGGCAATGCGCGAGGAACTTGCTGCGGCCTTTGATGCCCGCGGCGTACTGTTTGAGATTGCGCCGCTGGGGGAGGACGCTGCTGCGTCTAAGACTGCCTCTAAGCCCGCCGCTCAGCCTGCCTTTATAGAGGTTGCCGGTCCCCATGCCCGCGCCTATGCCTATGCGAATGCTATTGATAAGTTGGCAAAGGCGCGCGAAGGTGCCGCACCGCGCGACGGCGCTGCAGCACCCGCCGATCCTGCGCGCGTGCTCGTGGTGTCCGCCCGGGCTCCCCAGTTGTTCGGCGAGCTTGCCGCCCGTTTGGCGGCGCGTCACATTGCGGCCGAGACGACTGAGTTCACGGCGTTTTCCCAATCCATCGCGGGCAGGCAGTTCACGGCGCTTGTCAACCTGATCGAGCGCATGAAGGCCGCCGATGAGGGCAGCGCCTCCAAGACCGAGTGGTGGCCCGCCCCGGAGCTCACCGACTGGATCTACAGTCCGCTTTCGGGCGCCGATGCCGCCAGCGCGCGAACCTTCGATAAGAACATGCGCCTGTCGCGCAGCAAGACCACTGCGGGCGTCAAGAGTCTGCTGCAGAGCGTGCAGGGCCAGGTGAGGGGTGCGCGTAAGGCGGCCAGCGACCAGAACTGGTTTAAGAACGTGCCGTGCGTGGTCTCGGACGTGTTCCAAGCGCTGTGGCGTGACAAGCCCGTGACGGCGCTCAAGGCCATGCTTGCCGTTGCCGAGGCGCTGCCCGATCGCGCGTTTGGCGGTCTCGACGGCCAGGCCCGTCGCCAGGCCGAGACTGCCCTGCTGCGCCATGCCATCGACATCCTTATGAACGACGCCCGCGCGCTCGACGTGTCGCAGGCGGCGACCGTACCCGTGCTCGATGGCGTCCGCACCAAGGTGGACAAGCGCAGTACCGCTTACGATTACGAGACCTACGAGGTCGACCGCACGCCGCGTGCCCAGGTGCGCTTTGTGTCGCTTGCCGATGCAGCGGCGCTGCGTCCCAACAGCTATGATGCGGTGCTGTTTGCCGATGTCGACCTGGACAGCTATCCGCTCTCGCATGAGGAGGGCCCGTTGGCCACGTTGACGGCAGAGTTGGGTCGCAGCGGCGTGACGCTTGAGCCCGCCGCCCTGCTGCGCGTGCGCTTTGGCCGCGCGATGCAGGCTGCGCGCGGCTCCGTTGTGCTTGCCCGCGTGACCCACGACCGTCAGGCGCGCGAGTGCTATCCGGCTGCCGTGTGGACCGAGTTGCGCGCGCACGCCAAGGCCGCTGACGCCGACAAGGCCGCCGGCGCCGCCAAGGCGACGTGCGTGGGCGAGGGCGATATCGTGAGGGACTTCGACCCCGCCGCCGGCGAAGGGCTCGAGCGCAAGCGGGTCGCATGCGAAGCCCCTCAGCATCTGAGCGCCGAGGCCGTGCCGTATCTGGTTTTGCGCCGCCGCGATGGTGAGGGCGAGGATGCGCCGCTCGTGCCGCGTTTAACGTCCGCCTCGCAGATCGAGGCCTATTCCACCTGCCCGCTGTGCTGGTTTGTGTCCTATCGCGTAAAACCCCAGTCTATCGATGCGGGCTTTGGCAACATGGAGAAGGGCAACTTTGTACACGACGTGTTGGAGCACCTGCATGCTCGCCTGCCGCAGGAAGCTATGGAGCGCGTGACGCCCATGAACCTGCCGCGCGCACAGGAGCTGCTGCGCGAGGTCTTCGACGAGACCCTGGCCGAGCACGCCGGCAAGCGCGGTACCGAGGGCCCGCTCGTGCCGCTCTCTCCGGTGGAGGAACGCCAGGTGGCCGAGATCTTGCCGCAGCTGGAGGGCGTGCTCGCCTATGAGTCCGAGGCGCTTGCGCCCTTTGTCCCGCGCTATCTGGAGTTTGCGTTTAACGAGCTTAAGGTCGAGTATGCCGGCTGGCCGCTCGGTGGGCGCATCGACCGCGTGGACGTGGATGCCGAGAACCGTGCCGTGGTGATCGACTACAAGCATCGTTCGGGCGTCGAGGAATATAAGCTCGCCGACCCCACGGTGTTCGACGAGAAGACGGGCGCGGTGCCCGCCGACGACCCGCGTTGGTTGCCGCCGCATACCCAGACGCTCATCTACGCGCAAGCCATGCGGCGGGCGCTGGACTTGAACACGCGCGCGGCGCTCTACTTTTCGACCAAGGGCGGCAAGCCGGCGCTGCGCGGCGCCGCGAGTGACGAGCTGCTCGAGGAGGAACGCGGCGACGGTCGTATTCCAGGCCTTAAGAAGGGCTTTCCGGGCGAGGGCGGCAATATGGACTTCGACACCCTGCTCGACCGCGTGGAGGCCGGTATTGCCGAGCGCCTGCGCGAGCTCGAGGCGGGCAACGTTGCTGCCGTCGATCCGACGTCGGCTCTGGCCGCGCATGCGCGCTGCTCGTATAACCACGAAGGAACGTTTGTAAGGAGGGACGTGTAGACCATGGATCTTTCGACTTTGATGCCGCAACAGCTGCAAGTCGTCAAAACGCTCGACCGCCCGCTGTTTGTCTCGGCGGGCGCCGGTTCGGGCAAGACCTTCACCCTCACGCGCCGTATCGTCTACGCGCTCTCGCCCGAATCCGGTCCGTTCATTGAGCATCTGGACCAGGTGCTCGCCATTACCTTTACCAAGGACGCCGCGGCCGAGATCCGCGACCGCGTGCGCCGTGCGCTTATCGAAGAGGGCATGGACGAGGAAGCCCTGACGGTTGACGACGCCTGGATTTCGACCATCCACGGCATGTGTTCGCGTATCCTGCGCGCGCATGCGCTGGAGCTGGGCATCGACCCCGAATTTACGGTGCTCACCGATACCGATGAGCTCATGGACCAGGCTGTCGAGCATGTGCTGGGCCGTGCGACGGCGCCCGATGCCGCCCCCGAGCTTGCCGCTTCGCTCAAAGCCCTCTATGCCTGGTATCCCATGGCGGGCGAGGGCGGTCCCTTTGGCGGCGGCACCACCATCAAGGGCTTGGTGCGCGACCTGCTGGAGCTGTCCAGCCAGCTGCCGGGGGGTATGGACGACGTGTGCGTGCTTCGCGGCTGCTCCGATACCTCGGCCCTGGCTGATGCCTATCGTGCGGCGCTCGGCGCGAGCAAGGCCGCGACCGAGAAGGCGCAGGTGGCACTCGAGGCGATCGACACGTTCGAGGCGAGCGACAAGACCATGGCGGATGTGGCGCGGCTCATGATGTCGTGCGGCATGCCGCGTGCGAGCAAGATGTTCCCTAAGGAGAACGTCGAGCTGCTCAAGGCAGAAGCTGCCGACACGTTTGTCAACATTGTGCTGGCTTGCGGCGACCCGGCGCTCGATGCGCTGACAGGGCTCGCCCGTGCCGTAGAGGCAGAGTACCGCGCGCTCAAGGCCGACCAGTCCGCGCTCGATAATAACGATCTGCTGCGCATGGCATACGAGGCGCTGCGTGATTACCCCGCCATCCGAGCCGCCTACGAGGGCCGTTTTAAGATGGTCATGATCGATGAGTTCCAGGACACCGACCAGATGCAGGTCGATCTGATTCGCTACCTGACGGGTGCGGGCGAGCGTGCGCTGTGCACGGTGGGCGACGCGCAGCAGTCGATTTATCGCTTCCGTGGTGCCGAGGTCGAGGTCTTCCGCCGCCAGGAGCGCAAGGTGGGTGCTTCGGGCGCGTCGGCAGCTGCCAGCACCCCGGGCGCCGTTTTCGCTTCGTCTGGGGCACCCGCCGGCGAGCTTGTCAAACTCGTGCGCAACTTCCGCAGTCACGACGAGGTCCTGCGCTACGTGGCGCGTGTCTTTGACGGCGATACCGGTGGCCTTATGCAGGGCTTTTTGGATCTTGAGCCGAGCGATAAGCGCGAAGACAAGCTCAGGGCAGAGGCCTCGCGCCGCCAAGCGCTGCTCGTTGCCGGCGGCAGTACGCAGGAGCGCACACAGGCCAAGGCCCGCGCAATTGCGGAGCGGTTCCGTGCGCTTGCCGATAAAAAACAGCCTCAGGGCGATATGGTGCTGCTGCTGGGCCGCATGACCAATGCCGACGTCTACGCTCAAGCGTTTCGCGACCAGGGACTCGACTGCGTCATCGCGGGCGGCTCGGTTTTTGCCCAGGCTGCCGAGGTGCAGACGATTCGCGCCCTGGTGTGCGCGCTTGCCAACCCGGCGGACACGGCGCAGGGCCTTATGCCCCTGCTGGCCTCGCCGATGTTTGCGCTCGGCGCCCAGGAGTTCTTGGCGCTGGCGACCAAGCTCGACGACCAGACGGGGGAGACCTCGCGCCGCAATATCGATGCAGGCATTATGGGTGACTGTGACGTGCCCGGCCTGCAGGATCTGCCGCTGCTGACGCGCGCCCGCGAGGTGCTGCGCTATGCGTTCCGTCGCGTGGGCCGCGATTCGTTTGCCGTTATCGCTCGCGATGTGGTCAACGCCTCGGGCTGGTTTGTGCGCCTGGCGCAGCGTGGCCCCGAGGGCAAGGCCATCGCCGCTAACGTGCTCAAGGCACTCGATGCCGTGGCCGAGGCAGAGGCCGAGGTCGGCAACTCGCCGCGTTCCATTGCACTCGCCTTCGATCGCTTCTTGGCGGGCAAGGAGGCGCCGGGCGCGCTCAACGAGGAGGGCAACGGCGCGGTGCGCATCATGACGGTGCATGCGTCCAAGGGTCTGGAATATCCGGTCGTGGCGGTTTCCGAGTGCTTTGGCGTACGTAAGTCGACCGGAGCTGCCCAGATGGGGCGTGTCGAGGGCGGCGCGCAGGTTGTGGCGCTGCCGGCACGCTTTGATGGCGTTAAACTCGCCGACGGGACCTTCGTCAAGGGTGACGACGTCAAAAAGCAGTTTGAGCACGCATTTAAGGGCAAGGGCACGTCGCTGTGGCTTTCGCCGGAACTTATGGACGACGTCTGTGCGACGGGTTCTCCCGCCGAGGCATTTGTGCGCCTGCGCAACGACGACCTGCAGCTCTCGCTCGAGGAGCGGGCCCGCTTGCTCTACGTCGCCATGACGCGTGCGCGCGAGCTCGTGATTCTGGCGATGGACGTCGCCGTGAGCCGCGGTAAGGTGCCGGCGCCGTCTTTCGACGTCGAATCCGACCTGACCTATGACGTGCTGCACCGCATTTTGCCTGGCCGGGGCCTGGGTATGCCGCAGCTCGATGCCGACCACTTGGTGTTCGACAATTCCCAGCCGGGCGACTACGAGCTTATTTCGCTGGCAAACTTTACCTTTGGCGAGCAGACGTTTGAGGCTAACGCTTCGCTGGATGCCGAGGGCAGGCTTGTCCGCGGTGATGCGGAAGCGGAGGTTGTTGATACGGATGCCCGCGCAGCCGCGCCCGGTCCTGCCGATCCCGAGCCCGATGCGTTTGAGCTTGTGTATCCCCAGGCCGTGGGCGTTCGTATGGGCACCTGTCCGTATCCGGCGCGCGATTCGTACAGCTATTCGTCGATTGCCGCGGCGCTGCATGCCGAGGCCGAGGACCATGCGGCCGAGGCCCGCGTGCCCATGGACGAGGCTGGCAACGATGCAGAGTCGGATGGCTCCGAGATGACGGATGCGGATGTGGCCACCGTTGAGCCTGTCGGCAATCCCGTGGCGCTGGGTTCGGCGTTCCATGCCGCCTGCCAGTGGCTGATCGAGATGGGCGCCGACGAACTGCCTGCCGAGCGCGCCGATGCGCTGACGCGCCTGTGGCACCTGACGCCGGATCAGCGCGAGCGTTTTGACGTTGCCCTGAATCGCTGGCTCAAGTCGGCAGCCCGTGCCGACCTGCTCGCGTGGCCGTGCGTTCGTGCCGAGGTTCCGTTCTTCTCGCTGGGCTGCGAGGACGAGGACATTGCCCGCTACGGTGCGTATGCCGAGGGCGCCATCGACGCTTTGGCGACCGACCCGGCCGATCCGTCGCGTGCGCTGGTCATCGACTACAAGACGGGTGGCACACCAGACGAGACGCCGGAGCAGCTGCGGGAGAAGCATGCCCTGCAGGCGCGCGTCTATTCGGACGTTCTGCACAAGGCGGGCTTTGAGACGGTGACGGTCAAGTTCGTCCGCGTGGAGCAGCCGGATCCAACCATCTTCGTCGAACCCGCTGAACCTCAAGTAGTCACCTACAATCTCTAGCCCTCAGATAACTTGCGGTGGAATGCGGACTGTTTTGGCCAAAAAAGCCGCCAATCAGTCCGTATTTCACCGCAACTCAATAGGAGCCGTGTGGGTTTGGCTAGGTTCGGGTGCTGTCCGTGCCGTGGGGTAAAATCGTTCAGTCAGAACACGAACCCGCATCGGAGCTCATCACATGGCATTCGTCCATCTGCACAATCACACTGTTTTCTCTATGCTCGACGGCGCAACCCGTATCCAGGATATGGTCAACCGCGCCGTAGAGCTGGGCATGCCCGCCGTGGCCATTACCGACCACGGCTACATGTATGGCGTGCCCGACCTGGCGCTGGCCTGCGACGCCGTCAACCACAATACGCCCGAGTACAAAACCTGGAGTCACGACAAGGCCTTCTTGGAAAAGGACCGCCGCGACGAGCTGGTGGAGCCCGATCCCGAGGCAAACCCGCGCGAGCATGCCCAGTATGTGAAGGACATGGCCATGTGGGACGAGAAGGGCAACATCGACGAGCTCAAGCCGCCTCTGGTCATCAAGCCCATCTTTGGCTGCGAGGTTTACTTTACGCCGGATGAGACGCTCGCCCGCGACCATAAGCCCGAGCTCTACCACATGATCCTTCTGGCCAAGGACCAGGAGGGCTACGTCAACCTGATGCAGACGGTCTCCGAGGCCGCCGTGCAGGGCTTTTACTACAAGCCGCGTGTGACGCTCGACAACCTGCGCCGCCATGCCAAGGGCATGATCTGCACGAGCGCCTGCATCGCGGGCATCATCCCCAAATACATCGACCGCGGCGACATGGAGGGCGCCATCAAGTGGGCTGAGACCTTCCGTGACACCTTCGAGCCCGGCGACTTCTACATCGAGATCCAGGAACACGGCATTACCACCGATAACGGCCTGACCGACGAGCAGATGGATCGCACACTCATCGATATCGCCAAACAGGTGGGCGTCAAGGTCATCGCTACCAACGACTTCCACTACCTGCGCCGCGAGGACGCGCCCGTGCAGGACGTCATCATGTGTATTGGCATGAACGCCAAGGTCGACGACCCTAACCGCATGCGCATGACTGGCTCGGAGTTTTACATGAAGACCGAGGAGGAGATGCGGGCGATGTTCCCGTATTGCCCCGAGGCCTGCGACAACACGCTCGAGATCGCCGACAAGTGCTATGTGGAGCTGGACTGGGACTCCATCATCCTGCCGCGCTTCCCGTTGCTCGATCCCGGCGAGACGCACGAGAGCCAGTTTCGCCGCGAGTGCGAGAAGGGCCTGCGCCAACACTACGGTGACGACTGGGCCACGCGCGAGATCGGTGGCGTCAACATCAAAGAGCGCTTTGAGTACGAATACAAGGTCATCTGCGACAAGGGCTTTGCCGCCTACTTTTTGATCGTCGCCGAGTACGTGCAATGGGCCAAGGACAACGGCATCGGCGTCGGCCCCGGCCGTGGCTCGGCCGCCGGCGCTATCGTCGCCTACGCCATGAACATCACCGCGTTCGACCCGCTCGAGAACGGCCTGATGTTCGAGAGGTTCCTGTCCCCGCAGCGTACCGAGATGCCCGATATCGATATGGACTTCGACGATGAGCGGCGCCTCGAGGTCGTGGAGCACGTTCGCCAGCTCTACGGCCCCGAGAAGGTCACCCACGTCATCACCTACTCGACCATCAAGGCTAAGCAGGCCATCAACGACGCCGCGCGCGTCCTGGACTACCCGGTCTACATGGGTCAGCGCCTGTCCAAGATGGTCTCGAGCGACCCCAAGGTCAAACTCAAGCAGGTGCTCGACAAGCAACCCGGCAAAGAGGATCTGTTTAACCCCGACTTTGCCGAGGCATATAAAAAGGACGACGACGCCCGCCGCATCATCGACACGGCGCTCTCGATCGAGGGCCTCACCCGTGGCGAGGGCGTGCACGCGTGCGCCGTTCTGATCTGCCGCGACCCCGTCAACGAGCACGTACCCACCAAGCTCGACACCAAGGGCGGCGTCGAGATTACCCAGTACGAGGGCCATACCGTTGCCGACATGGGCCTGCTCAAGATGGACTTCCTGGGCCTGCGTACGCTGACTGTTATCTCCAAGGCAAAAGCCAACATCAAAAAGAACTTCGGCATCGACATCAAAGAGGAAGAGATCCCCTTTGACGATCCCGAGATCTTTAAGCTCATGGGCTCCGGTCACACCGCCGGCGTCTTCCAGGTCGAGTCCGCCGGCATGACGGCCACGATCAAGAACATGAAGCCCACCGAGTACAAGCACGTCGTGGCATTGATCGCTCTGTACCGCCCGGGCCCGCTGGGCGCCGGCATGGTTTCGTCCTACATCAACCGCATGAACGGCAAGGAGCCGGCCGTCTCCTACGACGACCGTCTGGACGACATCCTGGGCGAAACCTACGGCACCATGGTCTACCAGGAGCAGGTTATGCTCATCTCCGTCGAGATGTGCGGCTTCTCCAAGGGCGAATCGGACTCGCGTATCCGTAAGCCCGTGGCTAAGAAAAAGATTAAGCTGCTCACGTCGACGGTGCTCCACTGGGAGGATGGCTCGGACGAGACCACCTACGACCACTGGATGAACGGCGCCATCAAGAACAACTACACGCGCGAGGTCGCCCAGAAGATTTGGGACGATGTTCTCGAGTTCGCGTCCTACGCCTTTAACAAGTCGCACTCCGCCGGCTACGCCATCCTGGTTATGCAGACGGCATGGCTCAAGGCACACTATCCGCACGAGTACATGGCGGCCGTTCTGACGTCCTATACGGGCAAGACCGACAAGATCGTGCACTACGTCTCGGCGTGCCGTCACGACGGCATTCCCGTGCTGTCGCCAGACGTCAACGAGTCCGGCACCGAGTTCACGGCTACCAAGGAAGGCGTGCGCTTTGGTCTGGCCGGCATCCGCGGCGTGGGCACCGGCGTGGCGCAGGCGATTATCGCCGAGCGCGAGGCGGGCGGCCCGTTTAAGACACTGCACGACTTTGTCGATCGCGTGGACTCGAGCCAGGCCAACCGTCGCGTGATCGAATCGCTGATCAAGGCAGGTGCCTTCGACTCCACGGGCTATCCGCGCCGTCAGATGATGCATTTTGTGGACAAGAACAATCCCGAGAACATCATCGATGCCGCAGTGAAGCGCCAGAAGGACCGCGCGAGCGGCCAGACCTCGTTCTTCGATATGTTCGGCGACGTTGAGGGTTCGGGCTTCGAGGTCAGCGTGCCCGATCCGGACGGCCAGGAGTGGGACCGCCACCTTAAACTGAGCCAGGAGAAGGAGGTTCTGGGCATTTACGTCTCGGACCACCCTCTGCGCCCGTTTGAGTATGCTCTCAGCAAAGCGCGCGACTTCTCGTTCTCGCAGATCGACACTGGCTATGAAGTTCAAAACCCCACGGGCGGTACCATCAACCAGGAGATTCCCGAGGGCAAGGCGCTGTGGTGGGCCGGCATGGTCTCGAGCGTGTCCAAGCGCGTGACCAAAAACGGCGACCCCATGGGCATCGTACAGCTCGAGGACATGGAAGGCGAGGCCACCGTCGTCGTGTTCCCCAAGACCTATAAGGAGGCCGAGGGGTATCTGTACGGCGAGGTCGATCCCGAGACCGGCGCGCAGCTGTCCGACGCCTTTGTGCGCATTAAGGGCAAGCTCGAGCGCTCGGACCGTGGTGACCAGATCATCGCGCAGGAGATCGTGCCGCTCGAGCTCAACGAGGAGAACAACAAGCCCAAGGTGTTTGAGGTCATGGTGCCCAACAGCCGCTTTAGCCAGGGCAATATGGCGCGTCTTGCCACGGTGCTTACCGCCAACCCGGGCGGCGACCGCGTGGAGATCTTTATCGAGCAGGTGGACGGGCGCGTGCTGCGCGCCGAGGTGCCTGCCAAGGTCAACGCGCGCTCGATTCCGCTGCTGGCTGAGGCCAAGGCGATTGTGGGTAATCAGGGACGCGTGACGGTTATCTAAGCTACCCCGGGTGAGATTGGAGGAAGTGATGGCGCAGGGGACGTTTGTGCAGGCGCTTCGCAAAGAGGCGGCGTTGAGCGGCACCTTTATGAAGGGCCGCTCGCTCATGCTCAACGGCGCCGTGCTGTCGATTGAGGACAGCGGCTCGCGCTTCTCCAAAAACGTGACGGTTGAGGGCTCAGTGCGCGGCTCGCGCGGCGACCTGTACAAGACGCACGTGGCGCTCGACATGGACGAGCACGAGGTTATCGACTACGACTGCGACTGCCCCGCCGCATACCGCTATCCCGGTATGTGCAAGCACGCCATCGCCACAGCGCTGGCGTACCTGGACACCAGCGGCATTGAGCCTGTTGAGGGGCTGCGCACGCCGGTCCGCACGTTTACGGCGGCGCCCAAGCAAGCCGCGCGTCCCTCGTCCGCCGCACCAGCGGTCAACCCTAACTTTCCCTTCCCGGCGCCCGTCCCCACGAGCCCGAGCCTCATGAAGGCGCTCTCCGATCTTTCGGACGCGCGCATGGATGAGCTGGCGAGTATGCGCCGCAAGCTTGCCGGTGCCGTTGATCCCGACGCCCCCAAAGCGGCGTTGGAGCCCTCGTTGGTGCCGTACTACAATCCGCTGTTCGCTGACCGCTTTAGCTGGGCGCTCGAGTTCCGCATCCGCTGTGGATCGGTCTCCTACGTGGTCAAGGACATCGACGGCATGGCCGATGCCTACGTGCGCGGCGGCACGTTCTCCTATGGCAAGAAGCTCACGTTTGTCCATTCACCTGAGGCCTTTGACGAAACATCGGCAAAGCTGCTCAACCTTGTTGTGACGACAGTTGCCTATCTCGATGACATCACAAGTTCGCGTTCGGCGTCGTACGACTTTGCCCGCAGCGGTTTTGTTGCCGAGCGTCAGTTGCCGCTGTCCGAGCATAGCATCGTATATGTGCTGGACCTGCTGCGCGGCCAGACCATCTCCTTTGAGCCCGCCTGGTCGCGGGGGACGACGACGCATCGCACCTACGACGTGGCGGTTGAGCTGTCTCCGCAAGGGGAGGACGAGGCGTCCGCTAAGCGCCCACCACTTCTTGCCGCCAAAATCGCGCCGGCGGCTGGTGGTAGCTATGACCTGCGCCTGCCCGCCGATATGTACTGCTTTGCGTCGGGCGATGCCGCCTACTTGGTTGACACGCGCCGCGCGCGCCGTACCGACGCTGCATTTGCTCAGCATGCCGCACCTTTTTTGTCGCGCTTGCTGCCGTGCCGCACGCCCGCCCATATTGCCGCCGAGCAGGTGGGTGAGTTCTGCCGTATGGCGCTGCCCGTGCTGCGCGAATACACCGACCTCACCGCTCCTGCCGTGCTCGACACCGTGGCGCCCGAGCCGAGCTTTGCCATGGCAATCGGTGTCGACGACGGGCTTGTGACCTGCAAGATTACGGTTACCTACGGCGACTGGTCGGCGGATCTCTTTAGCCTGGGCGCTCCGGGCAGCCCCTTTGAAGAGCAGCGCCCCGGCGTGCCGCCTCGCGACGAGATAGCGGAGTTTCGCGTTATGGATACAGCGGCTCTGTACTTCGATTTCTACGAGGGCGGTCTGGCGTTTGAGGAGCGCGATGATGAGAGCTTGTTCTGCCTGCTGACCGAGGGTCTGTCCGCCCTGTCCGAGCTGGGCGAGGTCATGCTCAGCGACCGTCTGCGCCAGATTTCGGTGCGTCCCGCGCCCAAGCTCTCGGTTCGTGCGACCGTCAAGAGCAATCTGCTCGATGTCGAGCTGGGCGCGAGCGGGCTTTCGGCGGCAGATCTTGCCATCTATCTGGACTCGTACAAGCGCCACCAGACGTTTGCGCGCCTGACGTCCGGCGACATCGTGCGCCTGGATGAGGGAGCGCGCGCCGCGTTTGGCCTTGCCGAAGATCTGGGCGTCGATGCCGTCGATCTGCTCGACGGCGTGTCGCTCCCCGCGTCGAGCACCCTTTTTGTCGATAGCATGCTCGCACGCACGCCGGCGCTTGAGGCCGATCGCGACGCCGCGTTCCGCCGCACCGTCGAGCGCCTGGACACGCTCGGCAAGATGGACTTTACGGTACCCGCCTCGCTCAAGGCCACGCTGCGTGGCTACCAGGTCGACGGATACCAGTGGCTCGGCTCGCTCGAACACCTGGGCCTTGGCGGCATCTTGGCCGACGACATGGGCCTGGGCAAAACGCTCCAGATGATCGCGCATATCCTGGCGCGCGTGGAGGCAGGGGACGCTAAGCCCACGCTCGTGGTATGCCCGGCCTCACTCGTGTACAACTGGACTGCCGAGCTGGAGCGCTTTGCCCCGTCGCTTGATGTGTGCGCCATTGTGGGCGCCAAGGCTCAACGCCGCGTGCAGATCGCCGGCGTGGCCGAGCATAGCGTGGTCGTGACGTCGTATGACCTTATGCGGCGCGATATCGACGAGTACGTCGAGCAGGATTTTGCCCGCGTGGTGCTCGATGAGGCCCAGTACATTAAAAATCCGCTCACGCAGGTGGCGCGCGCTGCCAAGCGTCTGCCGGCCGGTGTGCGCTTTGCCCTGACGGGCACGCCCATCGAAAACCGCCTGTCCGAGCTCTGGAGCATCTTCGACTTTTTGATGCCGGGCCTGCTGGGCACGCGCGAGTCGTTTGCCAAGCGCTTCGAAAGTCCGGTCGAGCATGCCGAGGGCGATAGCGCCGCTCGCCTGCAGGCGCTCGTGTTGCCGTTTGTGCTGCGCCGTGTTAAGGAAGACGTGGTGGCCGACCTGCCCGAGAAGATCGAGGACACCGTCATGGCACAGCTCGCCGGCGAGCAGCGCAAGCTCTACCTGGCCAACCAGGACCGCATCGCCCAGCAGGTGCAGCACCGCGAGGCCGGGGAGTTTAAGAAGGACAAGCTCAAGGTGCTCGCCGAGCTCACCAAGCTGCGCCAGATCTGCTGCGACCCGCGTTTACACTACGAGGATTACAAGGCGGGAAGCGCCAAGCTCGATACGTGCATGGAGCTCGTGCACGGCGCACTCGACGGCGGGCATCGCATCCTGTTGTTCAGCCAGTTTACGGGTATGCTCGATATCATCGGTAAGCGCTTGGCCAAGGAGGACATCGCCTTCCTTAAGCTCACGGGCGCTTCGTCTAAGGAAAGCCGCGCCAAGATGGTCGCGCAGTTCCAGGCGGGCGAGGTTCCGGTCTTTTTGATTTCGCTCAAGGCGGGCGGCGTGGGCCTCAACCTGACGGCGGCCGACGTGGTCATTCACTACGACCCGTGGTGGAACGTGGCGGCGCAGGACCAAGCGACCGACCGCGCGCATCGTATTGGCCAGCAACATACCGTGACCGTGTACAAGCTCATCGCCAAGGACACGATCGAGGAACGCATTATGCAGATGCAGGAGTCCAAGCGCGACCTGGTCAACAGCGTGCTTGGCGGCGACGGCATCTCGTCGGCGCTGTTTACCCGCGAAGATGTTCTGGCACTGCTGGGCGGCGACGGGCGCTAGCCGCGCGCGGGGTGGGACTGCTGGAGTGGGCAGGACGGTCGACGCATTTTGGCCCGACCGCTTGCCTGATCCGTTATGTGTTCATTTGCTATGCCGTGGATGGTTTGTCTGCCTTTGGGCATAAGAACCATCAAGAACATTGACACATCAGCAAAGGAGAACATCATGGCGAAATTCTTTAAGGACCCCAATGGCAAGCTCGTTGCCGCCCTTGGCAACGACGTTGCAACCCCTGCCGGCTGCACGGAGCTGACCGCGAACACCGAGGATGCGGCGCACGAGAAGCACGTGCCGGTCGTCGAGAGCGAGCGTGACGGTCACGTGATCCGCGCACGCGTGGGCTCGGTCGAGCACCCCAGCCTGCCCGAGCACTACATTGAGTGGATCGCCCTTGAGGCCGAGGGCCGCTTGGAGATCCATTACCTTGAGCCTGGCATGAAGCCCGCGACGTTTTTTGCCGGCGGTTCCAAGACCGGTACCGTCTATGCCTACTGCAACCTGCACGGGCTGTGGTCCGCGACATTCTAGGAGCGCGCCCCCGCTCGGGGTATCATAGCTAGCATATGCACATGCAAGCGCCGACTGCATTATGCGGCCGGCGCTTTTACTACGACAACGATGGTTTACGACGGAAAGGGCTGAGCCATGAAGCTCGCGCTTGCACAGATCGATATGCGCCTGGGTGATATTGAGGGCATTTGCGGTCGCATCGAGGACCAGGCTCGTCTGGCCCACGAGCGCGGGGCGCGCGTGCTGTGCGTTCCGGCTCCGCTCTTTATGGGCGCCATGCCCGGGGGCCTGGTGGGCACTGCCGACTTTGAGCACGACATGCTTGCCGGCTTGACTGGTGTCGCCGAACGTATCCAGGAGCTTGACATGATCTACATCGTGCCCGCGGCGGTTTCGTTTGAGGGCCAGCCGCTGCTCGACTACATGATGCTCAAGGACGGTCATGTGGTGCCGGCGCGTTCGAGCATTGCCCTGCAGCGTGGCGAGAACAACGACACGCGTTGGGCGCCGCCGGTGTTCGACGTGGACGGCGTGCGCATCGCCGTGATTTTTGACTTGGACCGAGAGCTCGAGATGTTGCCGACCGGTGTTGACCTCATTGCGTATTTCCAATTCAACGCGTTTGACATGACCGACCGCGAGACTGCCGCCATTGCCGCCGTTCGCAGCGGCGCCTACCGCAAGATCGCATCCAAGCGCAGCGTGTGGTTTGCCTGCATGGCGCCGGTCGGTGCCTATGACGAGTCGGTGTATACCGGCGGTTCGTTTGTGCTCGACGACTGCGGTCGCGTGGTGGCCCAGGCGCCGTGTTTTGAGGAGAGCCTGCTGGTTCAGGAGATTCAGCGCGGCGTGATGCTCGATGCCCTGGAAGATCACGAACTGCCCGAGTTCCGTTCCGAGGAGTGGCTTTGGCAGGCGCTGGTGCTCGCCGTGCGCGACAACGCCCGAGCCCACGGTGCGTCGCGTGCTGTGGTGGCACTCGAGGGCGACTTGCCGTCGTCCCTGCTGGCGGTGCTGGCCGTCGACGCTCTGGGCCCGCGTAATGTGATTGGCCTGGTGCTGGGGCGCAACCGTATCTTTACGCCGGCGCAGGAAGAGGCCGAGGCTGCCCGCTGTGCCGCCGTCCGCGCCATCGCCGAGCGTCTGCACATTCGCACCGTCGAGCGCGATGCGCCGGATGCGGCGCGTGTGCTCGATCGCGACGTGTCGGCGGGCGATGCCGAGCGTCTGCGCTCGCGTACGCTGGGCCTCATGCTGGAGGACACGGCGCTCGAGTTGGGTGCGATGGCGCTGAGCCCGCTGTCCAAAACTGAGTACGCGCTGGCGGCGCCGGCGCTTTGCGGCGGCTACCAGGGCGATTATGCGCCCTTTGGCGATGTGTACCTGTCGACGCTTGAGTTTGTGGCGCGCGTGCGCAACCGCACGTCTGCCGTGGTGCCCCAAGAGCTCGTGACGCTCAACGCGGTGGAAGATTGTATGGAGCGCGTGCTGGCGCAGGCGCTCTCGACGCTCGACGGTCCGGTCGATATGCTCGACCGCGCGGCACAGCTGCTCGGCGGGCTTGAGCCGGGTGAGGTCGATGGCGCGCTCGAGGCACACGTGGACCGCAATCGATCTTTCGACGATATCCCGATGGCCGCTGGCAAGCCTGAGGCCTGCTCGCTGCTGCTGATGCTCGTTCGACAGGGTGAGGCTGCCCGCCGTATGTTGCCGACGGCGCCGATCGTTTCGCCCCGTTCGTTTGCCGAGCGCTCCTGGCCGTACATGCTCGCGTGGTCCGACCTGGGGCTTAACGGCAAGGAGCGTATGACGGTCGATTCGCTGGCGCGCGCCGAGGTGCGCCGTTTTGCTGACGAGGATACGAGCGAGCGCATGCGAAACGAGATGATGGGCGTGCTGGGCGAGCTACTGGGTATTTCGCCCGAGCAGATGGAGGAGCTGCGCTCCGAGGACGGTCAGCGTCGTTTGCACGAGGGAATGAAAAAGTTCGAGGGCGAGGTTCAGGACGCCATCGATAAGATGATGGGCGGTCAGGGCGGCTCGCAAGGTAGTCCCCAGGGTGGTCCGATGCCGCATCCGCCGGTGGATCCCCGTCAGTTTCCCTTTTTCTCGCAGAACTAAACTGGGGATGGGATTTGCTCCCAACCCTGATACTTCAACTAAGCATCTTGACCCCGTTGTGTTATTCTAGAACAGACGTTCGTGAATAGTGCGCGGGGCGTTGTCTTGCGCTGCGCTTGTGGCGAGGGGAGGTCGGCTTGGTTATCTTGGGCATTGACCCCGGTTTGGCTCATACGGGTTGGGGGATTATCGAGGAGCGGCGTGGCGAGGTTCGCTGTCGCGCCTACGGTTGTATCGAGACCAGCGCGGGCAGCCCGCTCGCGGTGCGCCTGTCGCATATTGCCCGCGACCTCAAGGGCGTTGTCGAACGCTATCGACCCGATACCGCTGCCATCGAGAGCATTTACTTTGGCGCCAACGTTCGCTCGGCCATCCCTACGGCGCATGCCCGCGGCGCTGCGCTTGTGGCACTTTCGGAGTGCGCGCTCGAGATTGGCGAGTACACGCCCATGCAGATTAAACAGGCTGTGGTGGGTACCGGCGCCGCAGATAAGCGGCAGGTCGCCTACATGGTACGCACGCTAACACAGCTCGACCACGACCCGCATCCCGACCATGCCGCCGATGCCCTGGCCTGCGCCATCTGCCACGTAAACCTCAGCCGCACCCGCGCCCTCACCGGTGGCGAGTTCTATCAACAGAGAGGAACCGGATACTGATGATTTCCCAGCTCCACGGAACGCTTGTCGAGGCCACGATGAGCTCTGCTGTCGTTGATGTGTCGGGCGTTGGCTTTGAGCTCGGCATCTCGGGCAGCACTGCGGCCACGTTGCCGACGCCCGGCGGCGAGGTCCGCCTCTACACGCGTATGCAGGTGCGCGAGGACGCCATGACACTTTTCGGTTTTTCCTCAAAGGATGAGCGCACGATGTTCGACCGGCTCGTGTCCGTCTCGGGCGTTGGCCCGCGCTTGGCGCTCGCCGTGCTTTCCACCTATACCGTGGGGCAGCTGTATTCGCTGGTGATGGCCGAGGACGACAAGGGCATGGCCAAGGTACCCGGTGTGGGCAAAAAGACAGCTCAGCGCCTGATCCTGGAACTCAAGAGCACCTTTGCCAAGGATAAGGGCTTTGTGCCGGTCGACGTGATTCCCGGACAGGTTGCGATGCCCGTGCCCGCTGCCGCTCCCTCGGCCATCGATGATGCCCGTGCGGCACTCCTTTCCATGGGCTTTAGCCCGCAGGAGACCGATGTTGCCCTGAGCGGGTATGATGGGCAGAATATGCGTGTCGAGGATCTGCTCGGCGCGGCGCTTAAGCGACTCGGAATGGATGCGTGATGTGGGAAGCCGATGACTCTCAGGACCTGTGGGCGACGCCCGGCAACTCGCCGGCGGCATCCATGGCGCACGGCGAGCGCATGGTGGGCTCGGAGTTGACGGCCGAAGACCTCGATGTCGACCGTACCCTGCGTCCCCAGCGCTTGGATGACTACTGCGGTCAGGAGCATATCAAGCAGAGCCTTCGCGTGCTCATCGAGGCAGCGCAGAGCCGTGGCGAGACGCTCGACCACGTGATTTTCTCGGGTCCTCCGGGCCTGGGCAAGACCACGCTGGCCACCGTTATCGCCAACGAGCTGGGCGCTCAGATCAAGACCACGAGTGGCCCTGCCATCGCGCGCACGGGCGACCTGGCAGCCATCCTTACTAACTTGCAGCCGGGTGATGTGCTGTTTATCGACGAGATCCACCGCCTCAACCGTTCGGTCGAGGAGGTCCTGTACCCCGCGATGGAGGACTTTGCCCTCGATATCGTGATTGGCAAGGGTCCGGCGGCTCGCTCGATTCGCCTGGATATTCCCAAGTTTACGCTGGTAGCGGCAACGACCCGCTCAGGCATGTTGACCGGCCCGTTGCGCGACCGCTTTGGCATTTCATATCGCCTGGATTACTACACGGTCGAGGAGCTCGCGCAGATTGTGACGCGCTCGGCGACTATCCTGGGCGTGACGATCGACCATCCCAGTGCACTCGAGATCGGCTCGCGTTCGCGCGGCACGCCACGTCTTGCCAACCGCCTGCTCAAGCGCGTGCGCGATTACGCACAGGTGCGCGGCAACGGCCCCATCGAGCTCGATATCTGTCGCCAGGCGCTTGAGTTCTTCGAGATCGATGAGCTCGGTCTGGACTGGATGGATATTCGCATTTTGGAGACGCTCGCTAAGACGTTCTCCGGTCGTGCCGTGGGACTTACGACCCTTGCCAGCGCGGTGGGCGAGGACCCGGGCACGCTCGAGGATGTCTATGAGCCCTATCTGCTGCAGTGCGGGTTGATGATTCGTACGCCGCAGGGCCGTCAGGCAACCCTTCGCACCTTTGAGCACCTGGGGATTGAACCTACCGTTTAGGGCGCTTTGTTTTGGCTAGTCTGTAGGCTATCGCTGAGCATTGGATAAACATATCGCCGTTTGTCGGTTGCGGGTGCTTTACTATTGCGCGCCCGTGCTATGCTGAATTGGTCTTTTTCTCATCCGGTAACGAAAGGACCGTCCATGCCTACTGACATCGAAATCGCACGTTCCGTCACACCGCTGCCCATTACCGAGGTGGCTAAGAACGCCGGCGTCGACGTAAAGCATCTGATTCCGTACGGCTTCGACAAGGCTAAGGTCGACTACTCTCTGCTCAATGAGCCAACTGATCACCAGGCCAAGCTCGTCCTCGTGACCGCCATCAACCCCACGCCGGCGGGCGAGGGCAAGACCACTACGACCATCGGTCTGGCCGATGGCCTGCGCCGTCGTGGCGTCAAGAGCGCTGTGGCCCTTCGTGAGCCTTCGCTCGGTCCCGTCTTCGGCGTCAAGGGCGGTGCCGCCGGCGGTGGCTGGGCGCAGGTCATCCCCATGGAGGACATCAACCTGCACTTTACTGGTGACTTCCATGCTATTGGTGCCGCCAACAACCTGCTGGCCGCCATGCTCGACAACCATATTCAGCAGGGCAACCAGCTCGGTATCGATGTTAAGCGCATCACCTGGAAGCGCGTCGTCGATATGAACGACCGTCAGCTGCGCCACGTCATCGACGGCATTGGCGGCAAGGCCCAGGGCGTGCCGCGCGAGGACGGCTTCGATATCACCGTTGCCTCCGAGGTCATGGCGATCCTGTGCCTGTCCACGAGCATCAACGATCTTAAGGAGCGCCTGGGCGAGATCGTTGTCGGCTACAGCGATGCTGGCAAGCCCGTCCGCGCACGCGACCTTAAGGCCCAGGGAGCTATGGCTGCACTGCTCAAGGATGCGCTCAAGCCCAACCTGGTGCAGACGCTCGAGGGCACGCCTGCGTTTGTCCACGGCGGTCCCTTCGCCAATATCGCCCACGGCTGCAACTCCATCATGGCCACGCGTATGGCTATGCGTTTTGGCGATGTCGCCATTACCGAGGCCGGCTTCGGTGCCGATCTGGGTGCCGAGAAGTTCCTCGACATTAAGTGCCGCATGACGGGCGTTCGCCCCAGCGCTGTCGTGGTCGTCGCCACTGCCCGCGCGCTTAAGTACAACGGCGGTGTCGCCAAGGCCGACCTCAACGAGGAGAACCTCGAGGCCCTCAAGGCCGGCATGCCCAACCTGCTGCGCCACGTCGATAACATCCAGAATGTCTACGGTCTGCCTTGTGTGGTCGCCATCAACCGCTTCCCGACGGACACCGAGGCCGAGCTCGAGCTCATCGAGTCCGAGTGCCAGAAGCTCGGCGTCAACGTTAAGCTTTCCGAGGTCTGGGCCAAGGGCGGCGAGGGCGCGCTCGAGCTTGCCGATGAGGTCATGCGTCTGATTGAGCAGCCGAGCGAGCTCAAGTTTGCCTATGAGGACGGCGCTGATGTCGCTGATGCCCTCGAGGCCGTTGCCACCAAGGTCTACCGCGCCGACGGCGTTGACTTTACGCCGGCCGCCAAGCGCCAGCTCGCCGAGCTGCGCGAGAATGGCTTTGGCAACCTGCCGGTGTGCGTCGCCAAGACACAGTACAGCTTTAGCGACAACGCCAAGGCCCTGGGCGCTCCCGAGAACTTCCGCATCACCGTGCGTGAGCTCAAGGTTTCTGCCGGCGCCCACTTTGTGGTCGCGCTGACCGGCAGTGTTCTGACCATGCCGGGTCTGCCCAAGGTGCCCGCGGCCGAAAACATCGACGTCGACAACGACGGCAACATCACCGGCCTGTTCTAAGCTCGCTGCTCATAGCCGCTTGCCCGCCCCGTCGCTCCTACCAAGGCCCGGCGGGGCTTTTTGATCCTTAGGCCCGCGCATGTCTTGTAGATACCGACGGGCTCTGCCCATCATAGGCTTTTGCGCGGGTAGAATGCATGGATAACTTGAGGCTCACGCGCGACGGAAAGGAATCGTTGCATGGATCAGGACAAGACAACCGTGATGGGCGGCTACGGTTCCGCGCAGGCTGGCGATAGCGCCGATGCGACCCGCGTTGTTCCCAACCCCGGTTATACCGACCCCGCGGCGACGCAGCCTTCTGCCGAGCCCACCCGTGTTATGGGCTATGGCGACACGGCGCAGGATTCTTACGCTGCATCTTCGCAAGGCCCCTATGGCAACGCAGCTCCGGATCCGTTTGATTACACGCCGCAGGATTCTTATGCTGCCTCGACACCGAATCCCTATGACAACCTGCCGCAGAATCCCATTCCGCAGCCTCAGCAGACGACGTATATGCCTCGCACGGCGCAGCCTCGCTACGAGTCGCGCGAGCCGTATCGCGAGTACCCCAAGTCGATTCCGCAATATGGCGAGGACGAGGAAGAGACGCCGTCGCGTTCGTCGAGCGTGATTAAGAAGATCCTCATCGTGCTGGCGATCTTCTTTGCGCTGTCGGTTGTGTTTGCCATCGTGTCGGGCATGCTCAACAAGCGAGGGAGTTCAACGGCCGATACCACTGCCGAGCAAACCGAGTCCGCCTCGTCTAGCACCGTCGATCTGAGTGATATCCCGGGGCAGTACTGGTCCAACGCCAAGAAGATCCTCAAGTCGCGCGGCGCCGATCTTTCGAATGCCGTGGTCCTGACTGATGATGGCTCAACGCCCGTCGTCGATGCCAACTGGGTCGTTACTTCTGCCTACTATAACGACAACGGCAACCTCGAAATTCAACTCACGCACAAGAACAGTTCGGGCAACTCGTCCGACGGCCAAAGCGGTACCGACAGCTCGAGCTCCAATACGCTGGAGGACTTGAGCAACAAGGCGCAGGAGTTGGGAGACAAGGCGCAAGAGCTGGGCGATACGGCACAAAATCTGGGCGATACCGCGCAGAACTTGGGCGACATGGCGACGGATGCCTGGAACGCCCTGCAAAACGGCATCTCGGGCGCGCAGGGAAACTAGCGGACGAGCGGAGCGGGGCTACAGCTGCTCGGCCGGACGCTCGGGCGAGCTGAAGCCCGAGTCAAACGTAACGACGCATGAGGCATCGGGTCGGCGCTTGTGCACGATGCGCGTGACGAGCTCCAGCAGCTCCTCGTCGGATATGTCAAAGCCGTCGGGACGCACCAGGTCAAACGAAACGAACCCGTCGTGCTCGTGCAGGTCGTGGATGGAGAGCGCGGGATCGATCTGCATGACGCCGCGCTTGACCCAGCCGCGCAAGTCATCGCCGGTTGTCGCGATGGGGTCGCAGTGCAGCGTGATACCAATGCCCATCTGGCGCTTGATGTCGTGCTCGATGGTGTCCAGAATCTCGTGGTGCTCAAACGCGTCGCCCTCGCCGGGCATCTCCACGTGGGCGCTGGCAAACTGACGACCGGGGCCGTAGTCGTGCACCATGAGGTCGTGTGTGCCCAAGACCTGCGGATAGGACATGATCTTGTCGCGGATTGCCTGGACGAGCTTGGGGTCGGGCGCTTGCCCCAGCAACGGGCTGATGGCGTCGCGCACCAGGCCCAGACCGCTGATGCAGATGAAGATGCCCACACCCAGGCCTGCCCAGCCGTCGAGATCAAAGCCGGTCGTCTGCGAAATAAGCGCCGCCACCAAGACCGAGCCCGAGGTGATGACGTCGTTTTTGGAGTCCTGCGCCGTGGCGATGAGCGTCTCCGAGTCGATGCGGTCGCCCAGCGTGCGGTTGAACGCGGCCATCCAGAGCTTAACGAGCATGGACAAGACGAGGGCGGCTAAGGAGAGCACCGAATATGCAGTGGGGGAAGGCTTGATGATCTTAGTGACCGACTCGAGGATCAGATTGATGCCGACGGCGCAAACCAGGACGGCGACGAACAGGCCGGCTAGGTACTCATAGCGACCGTGGCCATAGGGGTGGCCTTCGTCTGCCGGGCGGCTGGCAAGGCGGAACCCGAGCAGACTCACGATGTTGCTCGAGGCATCGGAGAGGTTGTTGAAGGCGTCGGCGATAAGCGAGACGGAGCCCGCGAGCAGGCCCGCGATGCCCTTAGCGAGGCACAGGGCGATGTTGAGCCCGATGCAGATAAGGCTCGCGGCAAAGCCGGCACGGGTGCGGCAAGAGGTATCGACCGGCTCGCTTTCGCTGCCGGGAGCAAGCGTATGTACCAGCCGATTTACAAATAGCATAACGGTCGTCCTCACAATCATGTTTAAGGGGATAGTGTAGCTCGCACGGACGCGTCGTGCGACGATGCTCAGAAAATGCAGCAATGGTCTGCCGATGCTAACGGGCACGGGGCGGAGGGGGGCGGTTGCCCGCATGGCTTTGAGCCCGCTGCGCCTTCTCGTCCGTGCGAGTGCTCCATTTTGGGCCACATGGGTATGGGCACGCGCCGATTTGCTCGACATACTTAATGTCGACAGTCCCTGTGCAAAGGAGGACGTTTCCATGGACGAGATGTTTGCCATTAAATGCCAAAACTGCGGCGGCCCCATGTATTCACACCAGGCAAAGCGCAGCTTTGAGTGTGCCTATTGCGGAACGGTCATCCCGTGGCAAGCGGACGCTGGGGAGCCTAAGAGCGCTTTGGGCATTCGCCATACACCGCTGACGGTGGTTGACGGGTTGCTCAAGCTCACGCATGTCTCGCAGCTCGAGCGTCCGGAGGACCCGGACTGGTATTTCTTCAATTCGCACTGGCGCAATCAGTCGGTTCTGGAGCATCTGCTGTGGGAGGACCGCGGGACGGCGCAGGAGTTCCAAGAGGCGACGCACGTGAGCATTCCCTGCCCCTTCTGCGGTGCGTCCTTTGAGGGCGAGTCCACTCAGCGCGTGTTTGAGTGCCCGTCCTGCGGCAACAAGATCGGCGTGGCCGACTTGCTCAAACCCGGCACGTTTAGCAAGCGCCTGACCATGGGCGTGGGTGCCGAGTATGTGCCAGAGCAGGGCATTCCGTGTGAGATTTCACCGCAGCAGGCGCGTGCTAACGCTCTGCAGCTGGTGCGTCAATATCCAGATGCCTTTGCCGGGCACGACGTGGAAGACGCGATTCAAAACGACATGATGCTCTTCTATTTCCCCATGGCGCTGGCGGACCTGCGCATGATGGCGAGCTTCCCGGGCAAAGGCCTGAGCAAGGAGACCCTGGTGTACTACGAGGTGCTCGATTGGGCATACCCCAGGGCCAACTACCTGGACGTTCGCCTTATGGGCATCTTGGAACCGTGGGACTTTGCCAAGGTGGGGCCGTTCGATCCCGCCATGCAGGAGGGCGACTTCCGCGTCGTCTCCGTCGATGCGTCCACCAAGGATCAGGTGGTCATTGACAAGCTGGCGCTCGACGTTGCCGGCAACGATGCCGAGGCAGCCCTGGGGCTCAATAAAAAGAGCATTCGCACGTGGGCACGCAAGGCCCGCAAGCACAAAGACGGTCTGGTGATGGTGCCGGTCTACTTTGTTGATCGCCCGGCAACGGACAGTCGCGACGGCGAGCAAGTGCGCATCGCTGTAAATGGCCAGACAGGTCGCGCGGCCGCAGTGGTGTTTAGCGACAAGCGCGAGACGCATATCGTGGCACCGCTCAACCCGAGCTTGCATTTGTCGAGCGAAAGCACCGTGCACGCCACACCCATCGAGGTCAAATACGTTAAATCGCCGTTCCTATACCAGATCGTGCGCCGCGGAGGCGGCGACCAGCCGCGGCAGGTGGCAGCTACAACCGAGGGCTCCTACCGAGAAGAAAAGCCCAAACGCAAGGGGCTGTTTGCAGCGATTTTTGGGAAGTAGGGGAGCGCGAGCTGCTGTCCAGTCGATTAACGGGAAGTGGGTTGATTTCCGATCTCAGCCGAACACATTAGGCGGACAGGCCGTTCCCGCAGC
>CABUBH010000017.1 GCA_902489775.1 uncultured Collinsella sp. | reverse complement strand
CGGGATTGGTCAAAATCGTTTGACTATTAGCGGCTAAAATCGCCCGGCGCTAACATTGCGGAAGATCTACCTCTCGCTTGGCATGGAAGTAGGGTGGCCGGGCTGGTCGTCGTAGGCGTATTTGCTGTACACGTTGACCTCCCACTGCTTTTTTTCGACCTTTGCTACAGAATCTAGGATGAAGCCGGTCGCAAGGCTCAGGCCGCACAGGAACATAAACGAGGCGGCGAGCATAGCGGTGGGGAAGCGCGGGACGAGGCCGGTCTGGAAATATTCGACAACGATGGGCATGCCCAGGGCGAGGCCGAATACCGCGAACAGAAGCGCAACGAGGCTGAAGAACTTTAGCGGGCGGTAGTCCTTGAACAGCGTGCCGATCATCGCGACGACCTTAATGCCATCGCTGACGGTGTTGAGTTTGGACTCGGAGCCCTCGGGACGGTCGCGGTACTCGATGGGTACATCTTTGATGCGCCAGCGGTGGTCGACAGCGTGGATCGAGAGCTCGGTTTCGATCTGAAAGCCCTCGGAAAGCACGGGGAAGGTTTTGACGAACGGGCGGCTCATGGCGCGGTAACCGGTCATGACGTCATCGAAACTGTAGCCATAGATCCACTTGATCATGGCGCGTACCAGGTTGTTGCCAAAGCCGTGGAAGGCACGCTTGTTCTCCTCGGCGTAGGTGCCGTTGGAAAGGCGGTCACCCACGGTCATGTCGGCCGTGCCGTTGAGGATAGGCTCGCAGAGGGCCTTGGCCGCCTCGGCGGGGTAGGTGTCGTCGCCGTCGACCATCAGGTAGCAGTCGGCATCGATGTCGCGAAACATCTGGCGGCAGACGTTGCCCTTACCCTGGCGCGGCTCAAGGTGGACCGTCGCGCCATGCTCTGCTGCGATGCGGGAAGTCTCGTCCGATGAGTTGTTGTCATAGACATAGACCGTCGCCTGCGGAAGTTCGCGGTGAAAGTCGTCGACGACCTTACCGATCGTAAGCGCTTCGTTGTAGCAGGGGATGATGACGGCAATGGATTCAGAATTCACTCAATGCTCCTTTGAATTTCAATCTCTGAAAGTATAGCCGTTTGCGCCTGGCATCCTAAGATGTGGGTTAGTTCTCCAGTTTTGTTGCGCGATTCGTTTGCCTGTCTGTCGGGTCTATACTGTTCGTTTGTCAACGATTACGAGTAAAGGAGTTGCATCCGTGTCGGATCAGACAAAGCAACAAGAAACTCGCAGTCTGCCTGCGACGTTTGCTAAGAACGAATTTGAGAAGGACGCGTTTATCCTTCGTCAGCTGGTTACCAAGGATTTTAAGATTAAGTATCGTCGCAGTGTTTTGGGCGTTGCGTGGTCGGTGCTCAACCCGCTGCTGATGATGATCGTCATGGCCATCGTGTTCTCGACGATTTTTGCCCAGGGTCGCAACGGCTCTATTACGCCCGAGATGTACCCGCTGTACTTGATCGTGGGTAACGTCACCTTTGCCGTCATGTCCGAGTCTACGAACCAGGCGCTGACGTCGATCGTGGGCGCAGCTCCGCTGCTCAAGAAGGTCAAGGTTCACCGCTGGGTCTTCCCGGTGCAGAAGGTGCTCTTCTCGCTGGTCAACTTTGCCTTCTCGCTGGTCGCCGTCGCCATCGTTATGCTGTGGTTCCGCGTTATGCCTTCGTGGCACCTCATTCTGCTGCCTGTTTGCTTGTTCTTGCTTATGTGCTTCTGCATGGGCCTGGGTATGATGCTTTCGGCGCTCACCGTCTTTTTCCGCGACGTTATGCATCTGTGGAGTGTCGTCATCACGGCGTGGACCTATATCACGCCCATCTTCTGGACGACCGACTTCGTTGCGCAAATGCCCCATATCGTGCGCATCCTGGTCTATGCGAACCCCATGTACAACTACCTGCAGTTTATGCGTGACATCTTCCTGTTCCAGACCACGCCTTCGTTCTTGACGCTTGGTATGTGCGTCGCTTGGGCGGTTCTTGCGCTTGCTATTGGCTACACCGTGTTCCATAAGTCCGAGCGCAAATTCATCCTCTACATCTAAGGAGTGCTGTGATGACTGAATCTGTTGTTGATTACAGCGAGCAGCCTCTGGCTGTCGAGGTCGACGACGTCACCATGATCTTTAACATGGCGTCCGAGTCGCTGACCAACCTCAAGGAGTATTTCATTAAGCTTGCCAAGCACGAGCTGTTCTTTGAGGAGTTTAGGGCGCTAAAGCACATCTCGTTTGATATTCATCGAGGCGAGGTCGTGGGCCTGGTGGGCACTAATGGTTCCGGCAAGTCTACGATGCTTAAGATTATCGCCGGCGTGCTCGAGCCCAGCGAGGGCAGCGTTAAGGTGCATGGCAACATCGCACCGCTGATTGAGCTTGGTGCCGGCTTTGACCCCGAGCTGACCGCCCGCGAGAACATCTATCTGAACGGCGCCCTGCTCGGCTACACCAAGGAGTTCATTGATGCCAACTTTGACGGCATTATCGAGTTCGCTGAGCTGCAGAACTTTGTCGACATGCCGCTTAAGAACTTCTCCTCGGGCATGGTGGCGCGTATTGCCTTTGCAATCGCGACGATTACCGAGCCCGATATTCTGATCGTTGATGAGACGCTGTCCGTCGGTGACGTGTTCTTCCAGCAAAAGTGCGAGGCCCGTATTCAGCACTTTATCCAGAGCGGTGACGTGACGGTTCTGTTCGTTTCGCACTCCATGGAGCAGGTTGAGCGCATTTGCCAGCGCGCCGTTTGGATTGAGAAGGGCGACCTTCGCATGGACGGCCCGGTTGATGAGGTCTGCAAGGCGTACCGCGAGCAGTTCAACTAGGTTATAATTACAAGCGCTTGGCACGCGTGCGCGTGCTTGGGCGTGCGGTTATTTGCTCCATTAGCTCAGTTGGATAGAGCAGGGGACTTCTAATCCCAAGGTCGACGGTTCGAATCCGCCATGGAGCACCATCGTTTATTAAGCCCGGACCGCTTAGTGGTCCGGGCTTTTTTCGTCTTGCTGATGTGGATTGGCCTTTCAGCGACTCCAACGCATGGGCGTAGCCTTGGTTTTAAACGTTTTGCGTGGCTTACTGCTCTGCCCTCGAACACTCCGATAAGTCTTTCGCAACCGCATTCAGCGATTACGGCAATAGAACTTAGTGCGGCATTCTAGTCGCATCTTCAACATCCAGAAAATCATTCGTGGCGCCAACAAACTCCTGCATGTTCCTGACGATGCGGCCATCGTTATCGATGCGAATCTCAAAACGCTTCCAGGGGAACTTCATGATGTGGTAAAGGGTTACCAGCACATCCTGTTCTTTGCCAATTTTGAGCAGCCAACGGGCGCAGTTATCGCCGCAGGTGGAAGCATTAAAGACCATGTTGGGGAGATTGCGGACAAGTAGGAGCGTCTTTACTCCGCCGGATAACTCGAGCGGGCTGATCGAGCCCAGCTGCTTGCTTATGATGTTGTGAGAGCCGATGAGCTCCGATCCGTCAACGCCTTTAATAATTTGCGCAGCCATGGGGTCTTCGAACCATGAATCCAAGTACGAGTTCCTAAAGTAGGTCTTGGTATCGTAGATGGAGCCGGGGTAATCTCCCAGATGAATGCTCAGCATGCGGGTCTCCAGACATTGTGTGACTGCAACGATTATATGCCAGTAATAAAATGCCGGCAGCAGCGAGATTGCTGCTGCCGGCACTGGCGTTGTAGTCACGCGAATCAGCGTTCGTGAATTGTCACCGTTTGCTTACTTTTCGTGACGCTCCCTCAGCAGCTCCAGGGCATGGGCGTAGCCTTGGAGGCCTTCGCCAGTGATGGTGGCGAAGCAGGCTAGGCGTGCGTAGCTCACTTGGCGGAAGTCCTCGCGGGTCTCGACGGCGCTGATGTGGACCTCGACGGCGGGGATGGCGACGGCCTTGAGGGCGTCGAGGATCGCCACGCTCGTATGTGTGTAGGCTGCCGGGTTGATGACGATGCCGTCGACCTTGCCGTAGGCCTCCTGGATCTTGTCGACGATGCTGCCCTCGTGGTTGGACTGGAAGACCTCGACCTCGTCAAACCCCTGCGCGGCCCCTGCTTCCTGGCAGATCTGCACTAAGCGGTCGTAGTTGTCGCTGCCGTAGATGCCCGGCTCGCGGATGCCGAGCATGTTGAGGTTGGGGCCGTTGATGACGAGTGCTTTCATGGTTGCTTCCTTTGCGGTTGGAAAGCCACCACAAAGGTGTCTGTCCCCTTTGTGGTGGCTTAGGTTAGAGAGCGGGTGGGAGGGTCTCAAGGAGGGCTTGGGCGGTGTTGGCAGCGCAGTCGCGTGAGTCGATGATGTAGTCGGCCCAGGCGCGGTAGCGCGGCATGCGCTGTTCAGCCAGCTTATCGATGCCGTCGCGCGCGGTGATGGGGCGGCCCTTGTGGGCGAGCTCGTCGAGCTTGCGGTTGAGCATCACGATCTGGCTATTCTGGTACAGCAGCGGGTAGTTCTCGTCGCGTGTGACCACGCCGCCGCCGGTGGAGAGCACCAGGCCGCTGCGCTTGGAAATGTCGGCCAGCTCCGCTGTCTCTTGCTCGCGGAAGGCGGCCTCGCCGCGCTCGACGATAAAGTCGGCACAGGGCATGCCCAGGCGCTCCTCGAGGGCGCGGTCCAGATCGATGTGCTCGCGACCCGTCAGCATTGCGATCTGCTCACCCACGCGGGTCTTGCCCGAACCCGGCATGCCGATCAGCGCTATGTTCTGTTCGCGGCGCGACAGGCGCTCCGTTACGTCCAGGATGCGCTCGCGCGGGGTGACCTGGCCGGTATAGCGCTCGACGGCTTGCGCTGCCTGGGCCACGAGCATGAGCAGGCCGCCGATGCAGGGGATGCCGCGGCGCTCGGCCTCGAGCATGAGTCCCGTGCGGGCGGGGTTGTAGACAATGTCGATAACGCCTTCGAGCGCATCGAGCCCTTCGAGCGTGCAAGGCGCGTCGGGGCAGTGGGGGAACATGCCGGCAGGTGTGCAGTTGACGAGCAACGTTGCATCGGACTGCTGCGCGATGTTGCCGTAGTTGACCTCGCTCGTGCGGCCCACGGGCACCACGGTGGCGCCAAGGTCGCCGAGCACCATGCTTGCCGTGGTGCCGGCACCACCGGTAGCGCCAAGCACGAGGACCTTCTTGCCGGTAACCTCAACCCCCAGCTCCTCGACCAGGCACTGAAAACCAAAGTAGTCGGTGTTGTCGCCGCGCAGGCGCCCGTCGGGCAGGCGCGTGATGGTGTTGACGTTGCCCATGCGCTCGGCGAGCGGGCTCAGCTCGTCCAGGTAGTTCATGACGGCGCGTTTGTAGGGGATGGTCACGTTGGTGCCTTCCCACTCGTTGCCGGTCATAAAGGCCGCGAGGTCCTCGGGCTCGCGCTCAAATCGCACGTACTCGAGCCCAGCGAGCTCTTTGTAGATGGTCGGGGTGTAGCTGTGGCCCAGCACGCGGCCCAGTACGCCGTAGGGGCGGGTTGCGGCGGTATCGGTCATCTAGAGCACCTCCGTGTAGCTGCCAAAGTAGGTGAAGCTCTCACACACGTCGTCGATCGAATCGAGTAGGTCGTCGAGGGCCTTGCTGCCAAAGGGGCAGTCCAGGTCAAAGTAGAACATAAACTCAAAGTCGCGACCGGGGATGGGGCGGCTCTCGAGCTTGATGAGGTTGATGTTGAGTGCGTAGAAGCGCTCGAGCACGCGATAGAGGGCGCCCGGCTCGTTGGCCGTGGTGATCATGAGCGAGGTACGGTTGGCGCCGGGGTAGACGCGCGGCTCGCGGCTGATGACGACAAAGCGCGTGTAGTTGTTGTCCGAGTCTTGGATATTGGGCTCCAGCACCTCGAGGCCATACAGCGTGGCACAGCTGCGCGAGGCGATGGCGGCGACGTCGGTGCGCTCGGAGTTGGCGACCATCTCGGCCGACATGGCCGTGTTTGGGTACTTGGTGGCGTGCAGGTCGTGGGACTCGATAAAGCCGGCACACTGGGCAATGGCTTGGCCGTGGCTGTAGACCTCGCGCACGTCGGCGAGCTTGGTGCCGGGCTTGACGAGCAAGTTGTGGTCGATCTTGAGGCGAAGCGAGCGCACGATGTGAAAGTCGAACTGGGCGAGCAGGTCGTAGACGGCGTTGACCGAGCCGGCGGTGGAGTTTTCGATGGGCAGTACGCCAAATTCGCAGAAGCCGTCGCGTACAGCGCGCATGACACCTTCGAAGGTCTCGAAGAACGCGATATCGGGCACGTCGAAGAGCTTACACGCGGCGATTTGACTGTAAGCACCCTCAACGCCCTGGCAAGCGACGGTGGCAGTTTGAGGGAAGGGCGTGTCGGAGGCTGCAGCCGTCGCGTGGGCCTTTTGCGAGACAGTGATGCCCTTGAGCTCGTTGATGTAGCGCTGCTGCTCGGCCTTGCTCATGCTCATGAGGAGACGGAACAGGGTGATGGTCTGCGCCTCGTAGCGCTCGGGCGCGCGGCTGGCGAGGTTGTTGAGCTTGGAGCGCTCACGGGCGGGGTCGAAGACGGCCTTGCCCGTCTCGATTTTTGACTTGGCTACCTCGGTGGCAATGTCCATGCGCTCGACAAAGCTGTTGAGGAGCGTGGTGTCGATGCCATCGATGGCCTGGCGAATATCGGCAAGGTCCATAGGGACCCCTTTCGTGAATGGTTGCCTGGGGTAGTTAATTTGGGACGGGGCTTTTTTAGCTACCCTTTGACTGTCGACGAATCGATGGGTGCCAGGGCAAATATTAACTGGCATATGGGGGTAGCTAAAATAGCCCCGTCCCAAATTAACTACCCTTGGGGTGGGTGGACTAAAGCTGTCTGGCGTCTTCTAGGAGGGCGTCCCAAATCGCGAGGGCGGCGGCTGCTTCGGCTACGGGGACGGCTCGGGGGACGATGCAGGGATCGTGGCGGCCGTGGACCGAGAGCTCGGCGTTTTCCATGGCGTCCATGTCTACGGTCTGCTGCTCGCGGCCAATTGAGGGCGTCGGCTTTACGGCCATGCGCCACATGACGGGCGCGCCGGTCGAAATACCGCCCAGGATGCCGCCGGCGTTATTGGACTCGACTTCGATCTCGCCGGTCTCGGCATCGATGCGATACGGATCGTTGTTCTCGCTGCCGCGCATGGCGGCCACGGCAAAGCCCATGCCAAACTCCACGCCCTTTACGGCGGGAATGCCAAACGCGATTTGCGCGATGCGGTTCTCGATGCCGTCGAACATGGGGTCACCGATGCCCGCGGGAAGCCCGTAAATGCCGCACTCCACGATGCCGCCGATGCTGTCGAGTTCGTCGCGCGCGGCCAGGATCTCCTCGCGCATGCGGCCGGCTGCGGCGGCGTCAATGCACGGCAGATCGTTCGTAAGGATCGCCTTGCGGTCGGCCTCTCGATAGACCATATCGTCCATCGGCAGGTCGGAGATGCCGCCGATCTGCGCGACGTGCGCCATGACCTGAATGCCGCGGGCCTCGAGTGCCTGTAGCGCAATGCCGCCGGCGATGCATAAGGGTGCCGTTAGGCGGCCGGAAAAATGCCCGCCACCAGCAACATCGTGCATGTTGTGATACTTCACGCGCGCGGGGAAGTCTGCATGTCCGGGACGGGGCTTGCAGCGCAGCTCGGAGTAATCATTGGAGCGCGTGTTGGTGTTCTCGATAATCGCGGCAATGGGCGCGCCGGTGGTATGTCCATCGACAACACCGGCGATGATGTGGGCGGCGTCGGCCTCGCGGCGTTTGGTCGCGGTCTCGTCGCGACCGGGGGCGCGACGGTCGAGGAAGGCCTGCAGCTCCTCCTGGTCCACGGCGATGCCCGCCGGGATGCCATCGAGCGAGCAGCCGATAGCGGGGGAGTGCGATTGGCCGAAGATGCTTAAGTGCAAGACGTTGCCAAAGGTCGAGGACATGCTATTCCTCCTCGAGTGTGACTTTGCCGCCCAGCAGGCGGTAGTGGTCGAAGAAATCGGGATAGGACTTGTTGACGGCCTCGGCGCCGTGGATCACGACCTCGCCGGTGGCGCGGCTCGCGGCGATGGCGGCCATCATGGCGATGCGGTGGTCGTTGTGCGAATCGACCTCGCCGCCGGTAAAGGCATCGACACCCTTGATGATGAGGTCATCGCCGGCAATGCGCACCTGCGCGCCCAGCGCGGTGAGCTCGCGGGTGGTGGTGGCCAGGCGGTCGGATTCCTTGATACGCAGACGGGCGCAATCGCGGATGAACGTGCGGCCCTGAGCCAGCGAGGCAACGGCCGAGATAACGGGCACCAGGTCGGGGATGTCGTGGGCGCTCATCTCAAAGCCGGCGAGCTTGTCGGACTGCACGGTGGCGGCGTTGGTGGAGCGCACGATGCGGGCGCCAAAGCGCGAAAGCGCGGCAAGCACGTTGCGGTCGCCCTGCGCGGAGCTCAGCGACACGCCCTCCACGGTGATGGGGTCGGTGCCGATGGCGCCAGCGCACAACCAAAAGGCGGCGTTGGACCAGTCGCCCTCGACGGCCACGCTGCCGGGCGTGCGGTACGAGCCACTGCTCACGCGGAAGTTCGTGACCTCGGGCTGACCGTCCTTGGCGGGAATGCGCTCGACGTTGACCTCAACGCCAAAGGCCTTCATGGCCTGGATCGTCAGGTTGATGTAGGGGCGGCTCTCAATGAGGCCGGTCACCTGCACACAGGAGGGCTGGGCGAGCAACGGGGCTGCCAGCAGCAGGCCCGAGATGTACTGCGAGCTCACATTGCCCGGCAGCACAAAGGTGCCCGGGCGCATGCGTCCGCTTGTCTTGAGCGGAAAACCACCCAGACCCTGTAGGTCGCAGCCGGCGGCGATGATCTCGTCCGAGAGCGGGGAGAGCGGGCGTGCGCCCAGACGACCCTGGCCCACAAAGGTGGCCTCTGCGCCCATCGCGCAGGCGACGGGCAACATAAAGCGGAGTGTGGAGCCGCTTTCGCCGCAGTCAAGCGTGCCGCCGGCAAGGGCCTTGAGCAGGCCAAACTCAACACTCTTCATGGTGGGGTGAACCTGGAAGCCGTCCTCGACGGTCTCGATGCGGGCACCCAGAGCCGTAAGGCAACGCACCGTAGCCTCGATGTCGGCGCAGGTGGTGTTGCAGGTGACGTGCGTCTCGCCGTTGGCAAGCGCAGCGCAGATGATCAGGCGATGCGCCATCGACTTGGACGCGATGGCGGGAACGGTGCCCTTAAGCGGGGACGGGGCGATGCGGGCTAGCATGCGGATGCGTCTCCCTTCTGGCCGAGGCCCTCGGCAATGAGTTCGTGGAAAGTGGAAAGCGGCGTGCGGTCGATGCTGCAGCGGCCAATGCCGTGCGGAATCACCAGGTCGATGGTGTCGCCCGCGCGCTTCTTGTCGTGGAGCGCCTCGGCAAAGACGGCATCGGCATCGAGGTCGCAGCGGGTCTTGAGGCCGTGGCGGGCGCAGAGTTCCTCAATACGACCGGGCAGTGCAGCATCGCAAACGCCGTGCAGGGCCGCGGCGCGCGTGATGATGCCCATGCCGATCGACACGCAGTTGCCGTGTCCGAGTTCAAAGTGCTCGCAGGCCTCGACGGCGTGTCCGGCGCTGTGTCCAAAGTTGAGCAGCTTGCGCTGGTTGGTTTCGTGCTCGTCGGCGACGACCACGGCGCGCTTGATGTCGATGTTGCGGGCGATGATGAGTGCTACGCGGGCCACATCGCGGTTGAGCAGCTCCAGCGTGAGCGGGGTCTTCTCCAGCTCGGCGAAAAGCTCCGGGTCGGCGATCACGACGTGCTTGACGACCTCGCCGCAGCCGTCGGCGAACTGCTCGGGCGTGAGGGTGGCCAGGCACCCCACGTCGGCGATAACCACGCTCGGCTGCCAAAAGGCGCCGGCCAAGTTCTTGCCGACAGCCAGGTCGATGGCGGTCTTGCCGCCCACCGACGAATCCACCATGGCGAGCAGGCTCGTCGGGATCTGCACAAACTTGCAGCCGCGCATGTAGGTCGCGGCCACAAAGCCCGCCACATCGCCCACGACGCCGCCCCCGAGTGCCACGATCACGTCGGAGCGCGAAAGCTCGTGCTCGGCCACAAACTCCAAAATGGCAACATAGGTTTCGGCGCGCTTATGGGCCTCGCCGGCCTCGAAGGTGCAGATGCTCACCTCGTAGCCTGACGCCTCCAGGCTCTGCTTAACGGGCATCTGGTAGAGCGGGCCCACGTTGGTGTCCGTCACGATGACGGCCTTGGTGCCGCCGGCAGTGGCGCGCACGAGCGGTCCCGCCTGCTCCAGCAAAAACGTGCCAACATGCACCTGGTAGGGGCGTGCAGTGTCGATATCGATGGTAATCGCCATAAGCTTCGGTCCTTTCGACCTGGCGTGATAGGTGGTCTAGTGGGAGGCCTCGTCGTCGAGTGCGCGCTTAATGCGGTCGCCCTCGGCAAGGAGATTCTCCAGATAGCGCTGGTCGCGCTCCTTGAGCGCACGGCTGTAGGCGCCAAGCGACTCGATCAGATGGTCGATCTCGAAGGCGAGCGCGTCGGCGTCGTCGATCATGAGCTCGGACCACATTTGCGGGTTGAGGTGCGCCACACGGGTGAGATCGCGATAGCTACCGGCCGAAAAGCCGTGGTGGACCTGGGCAGTGGGGCTCTTAACATAGGCGTTGGATACCACGTGCGCAAGCTGGCTCGTGAAGGCGATGACGCGGTCGTGCTCGGCGGCGCTGGTCACGCTGAACTTGCCAAAGCCCAGGGGGCGCACCATCTCGCGCACCTGGCCCAAAAGCTCCAGCTTAAGTGCATCGTCCACCGCGGGCGGCACGAGCACGAGCGGGGCGCCCTGGAACAGGTCGGCGCGGGAGTGCGCATAGCCCGAGTACTGCGTGCCCGCCATGGGGTGCGCACCCACAAAGTAAAAGCCGTGCTCGCGGGCAAGCTCAAAGGCGCGCTCGCACACGATGCCCTTGACACCCACCGTGTCGATCACCACGGGACCCATGATGGCGTCGGTGTCGGTGGCGTCGGCGAGCGCCTGGGCGTGCGCCTCGAGCCACTCGATGCATGCCTCGGGATAGCAGGCAAGGACGATGATGTCGCATTCGCCGAGTGTCTTGTCGTTGAGCTCTCCGGCGACAGTGCCCATGCTGGCGGCCGTCATGACATCGTCATCGGGGTCCCAGGCCAGCACGCGAACGCCCGCCTGCGCATAGCCGCGGGCAAAACTGCCGCCGATGAGGCCCAGGCCCACGATGCCGGCGCACTTAGGGCCGCCCTGGTTAACGCGCGCGTTTCTCACCGTACCCACGGCTACTCCACGGTTCCTTGGCAGACAACCTCGCGGATGGCTCGGATGCGGCGCATGGTGTCGTCGAACTGATCGGGGGTGAGGGCCTGGGCGCCGTCGGACCAGGCGCGGCTCGGCTCGTCGTGGACCTCGATCTCCAGGCCGTTGGCACCGCAGGCGGTCGCGGCGAGCGCCATGGGCTCAACATAGCGGGTGTAGCCGGTGGCGTGGCTGGGGTCGGCGACGACGGGCAGGTGCGACAGGTGGTGCAGCACCGGCACGGCGTTGAGGTCGAAGGTATTGCGGGTGCGGGTCTCGAAGGTGCGGATGCCGCGCTCACACAGGATGACGTTGTCGTTGCCCTCGCTCATGATGTACTCGGCGGCCATAAGCAGCTCATCGATCGTGCCGGACATGCCGCGCTTGAGCAGAATCGGGGTCTGAGTCTTGCCGACCTCCTTGAGCAGGGGGAAGTTCTGGGCGTTGCGGGCGCCGATCTGCATGACGTCAATCTTCTTGTCCAAGAAGACCTGCACGTCGCGCGGGTCCATGATCTCGGTGACGATCGGCATGTCGAGCTCGGCAGACGCCTCGCACAGCAGGTCGAGGCCGGCGGGACCCATGCCCTGGTAGGCGTACGGGGAGGTGCGGGGCTTGTAGGCACCGCCGCGCAGCATCGTGGCGCCGGCGGTCTTCACGCGGCGGGCGATGCGGATGAGGTTCTCGCCCTCGACGGAGCACGGGCCGGCGATGACCTGGAACTGGTCACCGCCGATTTTGACGCCGTGGCCGCAGTCGATGACGGAGTCCTCGGGGTGGAACTTGCGGTTGGCACGCTTGAACGGCTCGGAGACGCGCTGCACGCGCTCGACGACGTCCATGGACTCGAGCAGGAACGGGTCGATCTTGGTCGTGTCGCCCACCAGGCCGATAATCGTCTCATTCTCGCCGCGCGAGACATCGGTCTTCAGGCCCTTTTTCTCAATCCAGCTGACGATATGGCTGACGGCCTCGTCGCTGGCGCTCTGCTTTAAAATAGCAATCATGGTGTGCCTCTCACCTCGATGGATAACCCTTGCAAAAACGGCCCGCATCGCGAGCCGTGTATATATGGTGCATGAGAGTTTATACTATCTGACTCGCTTTTGCCTTCTAAAGTGGGCCGTTGCGCCGCGTCTTCCTCGGAATTGCAAAGCTTTTTCTTTTATTTTGATAGCCCGTGGTGCACTTGGGTATAATGCCAAATGTTGGCCCTATTAGCTCAGGGGATTAGAGCGTCTGCCTCCGGAGCAGAAGGCCGTTGGTTCGAATCCAACATGGGGCACCATCGAACGTAAGACCGTCCGAACCTCGCATGGTCCGGGCGGTTTTTCTTATACCGACGCGACGTGATGGGACGTGGTATGGCAGCAACGGATATCGAGCGCGGACTCTCGACCGCCGAGGTCGAGGAGCGCATCGCCGCCGGTAAGATCAACCGCAACATGGAGCTCAAGACCAAGTCGGTCAAAGAGCTCATCATCGAGAACCTCTGCACGCTGTTCAATTTGATCAACGTGATCTTGGCGTTCCTGGTCATTTTGACCGGTTCGTTTAAGAACCTGACGTTCCTGTTCGTGGTGTTCCTCAATACCGCTATTGGCGTCATCCAGTCCATGCGTTCCAAGAAGATGGTCGATAAGCTCACGCTGCTGACCTCCAAGAAGGCCATCGCGGTGCGCGACGGTGCCGAGGTGGAGCTCGACTTGGACCAGATCGTGCTCGACGACATTATCCGCCTGGGGCGCGGCGACCAGATTCCCGCTGACGCCGTGGTGGTTTCGGGCGAGGCGCTCGTGAACGAGAGCCTACTGACGGGCGAGAGCGACCTTATCAAGAAACAGCCCGGTTCCGAGCTCATGAGCGGCAGCTTTATCGACTCGGGCCTGCTGCGTGCCCGCGTGATCCATGTCGGCGCCGACAACTACGTGGCCAAAATTAATAACGAGGCCAAGTACGTCAAAAAGGTCAATTCCGAGATCATGAACGCGCTTAACGCCATCGTGCGCTTTGCGAGCATCATCATGATCCCGCTCGGTTTGGCGTTGTTTGCCTCGAGTGTGAGCGAGCTGTGGGATGCCGCGGGAACCCCGGGCGATAGCGCGCTTTCGTGGTGCTTCTCCGAGCTGTTGGCCGGTCATGTGCCTTCGTCGGCGCTGTTGTCCACGGTGGGCGCCCTGCTGGGCATGATCCCGCAAGGCCTGGTGCTGCTGACCTCGTCGGTGCTCGCCATCGCCACGGTGCGCCTGGCCCGCCGCAAGGTGCTGGCGCAGCAGCTCTACTGCATCGAGACGCTCGCTCGCGTCGACGTGCTGTGCCTGGACAAGACGGGCACCATCACGTCGGGCCGCATGGAGGTCGAGGGCACGTATCCGCTGCCGGTTGAGGGCGTGAGCCTAGACGCCGGCTCGGACGAGGCGGCTGTTCCCGTCGATACCACGGTGCTCGATTTTGCGCTGGCTAACGTGGCACGTGCGACTTCGGCCGATGCCAACGAGACCTGCCAGGCGCTGCTCAACTATTACGCCGATCGCCCGGTCGAGGTGTCTGAGCCGCTGTCGGTCATTCCGTTCTCGTCCTCCAAAAAGTGGAGCGGCGCGTCGTTTGCGCAGGGCTCCTATGTGATGGGTGCGGCGCAGTTTGTGCTCTCTGATCGTGTGTTTTCGCAGGTCGAGAACCGTGTCGCCGAGCTTGCCGATACCTGCCGCGTGCTCGTGGTGGCGCGCGTGGACGGCTTTACGCCCGATGGCGATATGGTGGGCGAGGCCGAGCCCGTGGGCTTTGTGACCATCCGCGACGAGATTCGTACCTCGGCGGCCGAGACCATCGGCTACTTTAACGAGCAGGGCGTGACCCTCAACGTGATCAGTGGCGACGACCCGCGTACGGTGTCGTCGATCGCGCGCGTGGTGGGCGTGCCGGGGGCGGACGCTTATGTGGACGCCACGACGCTCGATACACCGGCCAAGCTTGATGCCGCGGTGGACCGCTACCATGTCTTTGGTCGTGTGACCCCGCAGCAGAAGCGCGAGCTCGTGCAGGCGCTCAAGCGCCGCGAGCACACCGTGGCCATGACGGGCGACGGCGTCAACGACGTGCTGGCGCTCAAGGAGGCCGACTGCTCCGTGGCCATGGCGGCCGGCTCCGATGCCGCGCGTAACGTGGCCGAGATCGTACTCGTCGACAACGACTTTGCCTCGATGCCCGCCGTGGTGGCCGAGGGCCGTCGCTCCATCAACAACCTGCAGCGCTCGGCGTCGCTGTTCCTGACCAAGACGCTGTTCTCGATGGGCCTGGCGGCGCTGTGCATCGCGCTGCCGCCGTACCCCTTCGAGCCCATCCAGATGACGCTCATTAACTTCTTCTGCATCGGCGCGCCGGGCTTTGTGTTGGGCCTGGAGCCCAACAATGCTCGCGTGAAGGGTGCGTTTTTGACGAACGTACTCAAGCGGGCACTGCCGGCGTCGATTGCGGTCATTTTGGCTGCGGCGCTCGATATCTTTGTGGCGCGCGTGTTTGGCTTTAGCCAGCTCACGCTGTCTACGATGTGCCTGCTTACGTCGTGCGCGGCGAGCGTCAGCCTGATCTGGCGCATCTCACAGCCTCTCACGCCCTTACGTGTGGTGCTCTTTGTGTTTGTAGTCGCCGGCATCTTGGTGGGCGTTATCGGATTCCCGGAGCTGCTGTCTATTGCCAACCTGTCGATGGGCCAGATGGTTATCTTGGCTGTCATCGTGGTCTTTACCTGCTCGGTGTTCTTTAAGCTCGCCACGATGATGGATTCGCTCAAGCCGCGTCGTCGTCATGCCGCAACTGGTTTTGGCCGCGGTGTGCGCGTCCGCCTGGGCCGCGGTGGCGGCAAGGTGAGCTCGACGGGATCGACGGCCGAACGTTTTGCCAAGCGCGTCGCCGCCGACATGGCGCAGCGCCGCGAAGCTCGCACCGCTCGCGAGGCCGAGGCCCGCGCACTCGAGGGCGTGGCCCAGGTCCAACCCAAGAAAAAGAGGAGTGCCGGAGCCAAACGCTCTCGTGTGACCAAGTCCGCCCAAGGCATCAAAGTCTCGATGCCAAGCAAAAAGAAGAAGTAGCTACGCGCCCTGGCGATGTTGAATTGGTGCCTTGTTCCTGTGGGGCCGTGGCGATGTTATGCTCTAACCTCGATTGTTTGAATTGCTTCGAAAAGAGGATGCCGTGATCTGCCCGCATTGCCTTAAGACTATCGAGGACGGCGCCTCGTTCTGCCCCTACTGCAACGCCTATGTGGGTCCGGGCGATGGTCCCGAGCACACCGAGTTCGTGTTCTGTGAGGGCTGCGGTGCCCGTCTTTCTCCGCATGATCGTACGTGCCCCAAATGCGGACGCCCCGCTCCGGGTATCCTCTCCGAGGACGCGGCCGCATCCGACTTGGCTGCGGGCCGCACGGCGGGTTTTCCGCGCCTAACGCAAGAGCAGATCGATACCGAGGTGCCGCATGCGCCGGCCTCTGCCGCTGCGGTGCTTTCGGACGCCGCCGATCCTAACGAGACCTGCGTGCTGCCGGCTTTCGATAAGGATTTCGGTATTCCCAAGGTCGATATTCCCACGCCGGTTTCCCTGCACGACGATGCTCAAAAACCCAAGCGCAAGGTGCATCCCGACGAGGACGCTTATCACAAGCACAAGCGTCATATCCCTAAGCCGCTCATCGTCATCGCGATCCTTGCCTTTGTGTGCGGTGGTGCCTATTGGTTCGTGACGACCGATCCCATGGGTGTCATGCCTGGCTTCTACGACCAGTTTGGCCAAGCTGCACAAACCACCTTCCCCACGCGCCAAAAGGGCGAGGCGACTGAGGACGATACCAAGCAGGGCGATTCTGCCGAGGTGGTCCAGGAAGAAACCGTGCTCACCGATGATCAGCTCTATACCAGGCTCGACGGTCTGTATCAGACCATCGTGTCCTACGCTGACGAAGACCAGATTGGCGAGGTCATCGATTCCTTTAACAACGGCTATCTCCGAACGCCGCTGTCCACCCGTCAGGAGCTGTCGCAGAGTGCCTACGCCCTGCGCGACCAGATCAAAAAGACGCAAGATGAGCTCAACAACCTTAAGTACCAGGACGATTCGGTCTATGCGGATGACATCGCCCACTTAAAGCAGCTTGCCGAGTGGATGTATGAGCGCGTCGACGTGATCTGCCAGAGTTGGGACATCTCGCTGGCCATTCCCGATGGCGAGTCGATGAGTTCCCACCAAAGCGAGATCCTGGCGCCCATCGCGCAGAGTGGCAACAGCGCGCTTAATCAGTACGACGCCAATGTGGGTTCCTGGAAGCCGCAGCAGCGTTCCTAAAATTAGTTCGCCATAGTCGGCATAACCTACGTGCGCAATTGATGTAAGCCCGTGCTTATTGCTACAATTCGTACAAATATGCTTTAAACGCACGAGGAAGGAACCACATGTTTGGGTTTAAGAAAGAGCTCTACACGCCCGAGTATCAGCTTGCCGGCGACGAGTGCGCCGTTATCGAGACGTCGAAGGGTACCATCAAGGTCAAGTTTGACGGCGAGGGCGCTCCCATTCATGTCGCGAACTTCTGCGAGCTTTCTACGATGGGCTTCTATGATGGCCTTAAGTTCCATCGCTATGTGCCCGGTTTTGTCATCCAGGGCGGCGACCCCAATACCCGCGATATGTCCGGCGCCGACGTCGCTGCCGGTCTTGAGGGCCCCGACGGCATGCCCGGTACCGGTGGCCCCGGCTACTGCATCAAGGGCGAGTTTGCCACCAATCCGCGCAACAGCCATGTCGATGGTGCCCTTGCCATGGCACGCTCCATGGACCCCGATTCCGCGGGTTCGCAGTTCTACTTCTGCCTGGGCGCCCAGCATAACCTCGATTCCGGTTACACCGTCTTTGGTACCACGGTCGAGGGTCTCGATGTGATTTCGCAGCTGCGTGCCGGTGACGAGATCGTCCATGTCGAGATCGTTCACGAGTAAAGGGGACTTCCTTGAATAGCCAGCTGATCCAACAGGGCCGCGCCGCTTACCGCGCGGGTGATTTTTCCGCTGCAGCCCAGATGCTTGGGGCGGCAAAGACTCCCGATGAGATTATGGGCGAGGCCGATCACCTCCGTGGCAACGCCTTGATGCACCTGGGCATGTATGCCGAGGCCGCCGAGGCCTATGCCTCCGCCCTCAACGACGGCACCTACGGCAAGCGCGGCGCGCTGCTCACCAACCGCGGCAAGGCGCTCGCCGCCGTGGGCGACTACACGACGGCCGCCCAGGCGTTTTCTGCTGCTACGCAGGATGCTTCCTATGCCACGCCGTTCAAGGCCTATCTGGGCCTGGGTAACGCGCTGTTCCAGTCGGGCGACTATGCCAATGCGGGTACTGCCTTCCGTCAGGCTGCCATCGACGGCGCCAATCCGGCTCCTGCCGCCGCACTCGGCGAGCTCGGTCGTTGCTTCATTAAGCTCGGCCGTCCGGCGGATGCCGTGGAGACCTACCGCACGGCTATCGACTTTGCCGGCCCCCGCGACGATACGCGTGCGCTCAACGCCGGCATGGGTCAGGCGCTTTCTGCCGCCGGCCGTCCCTCCGACGCGCTAGACGCCTTTAACGCCGCTACTGCCGATGGCATCTACCAGCTCACCTCCGAGCAGGCCGATGAGCTTGCCCGCGTGCACGATTCGCTTGCCGCGCTGTCTGCCCAGACGGCTATGGCCACGGCTCCTGCGCCTGCTATGGACGCTCCTGCCGTCGATCCGCTCGATCCTACGGGCGCGACCGGTCAGTTTATGCCCGATCCCTCGGACACCGGTTTCTTTACGCTGTCCGAGTCCGAGATGGTCCAGCAGGACCGTCAGGATCGTAAGCAGGCCAAGGTCCGTCGTCGCCATCGCCACACGGGTCTCAAAGTCTTCATCGTGCTGCTTCTGCTCATTTTGATTGCTGCGGGCGGTCTGGGCTTTGCCTACACGCGCGGCTTTGGCTTCCCCTCGCAGGAGTCGGTTATCACCGATCTGTTCCAGGCTGCCGGCGACGGTGACACCGCAAAGGCCGAGTCTTGCCTGGCCTCGAGTCTGTCCGAGGACGCCAAGTCGATGATCATCTCCTCGATTCCGCAGGGCGCCACCGTGTCCGTCGAGGGCATGGATCAGTCCATGACCGAGACGACCGCCAAGGTCAAGGCTTCGCTGTCCAAGGGCGGCGAGCAGGAGTACACCGTCAAATTCGTGCGCTCCGACAATCATATCGGCTGGGCCGTTTCCTCGCTCGATATGGATTTCTCGGCTGCTGACAACCAGTAGTGACCTTATGGGATTTAGCTTTGCCCGGCGCTTCACCGCAAGTGAGGTGCCGGGCTTGCGCTAGTATCATGAGCTAGTAGTTTTCCAGCAATCATCCAACACATCAGGAGTTGCGTTGTTTTCTTTGATGGATATGTTCTTCGGTAGCTATGCGGGCGATCTTGCCATCGACCTCGGCACCGCAAATACGCTTGTCTCCGTGCGCGGCAAGGGCATCGTCATTCGCGAGCCCTCTGTCGTCGCCATCGACAAGAACGACGAGCGCATCCTGGCGGTCGGTATCGAGGCAAAGCGCATGCTCGGCCGTACGCCCGGCAACATCGTGGCCGTTCGTCCCCTGAAGGACGGCGTCATCGCCGACTTCGATGTTACCGAGGCCATGCTTCGCTACTTTATCGATAAGGCGTCCGAGAAGCGCTATCCGTGGACCCCGCGTCCGCGCGTTGTCGTCTGCGTTCCCTCCGGCGTCACGTCGGTCGAGAAGCGTGCTGTCTTTGAGGCCACGATCCAGGCTGGCGCTCGCCAGGCCTATCTGATCGAGGAGCCCATGGCTGCCGCTATCGGCGCCGACCTGCCCGTCGAGGAGCCCACCGGCTCCATGGTCATCGACATCGGTGGCGGTACCACCGAGGTTGCCGTTATCGCTATGGGCGGCATCGTCGTCTCGCAGTCCATCCGTATTGCAGGCGACGAGTTCGATCAGGCTATCCTCACGCACGTTCGAGATGCCTACAACCTGGCCATCGGCGAGCGTACGGCAGAGGACATCAAGATCAAGGTCGGTTCCGCCGTGCCGCTCAAGGACGAGCTCGACGTCGAGGTCAACGGCCGCGACGTGATCACCGGTCTGCCCAAGACCGTACGCATCGAGAGCGAGGAGATTCGTCGCGCACTCAACAAGCCGCTCGACGAGATGGCCAAGGCCGTCAAGGACGCCCTCGATGCCACGCCGCCCGATCTTGCCTCGGACCTTATGTACTACGGCATTTTGCTGACCGGTGGTGGCGCTCTGCTACGCGGACTCGACGTGCGTCTGCGCGATGAGACCGGCGTTTCGGTCAACGTCAGCCCCACGGCGCTCGATAACGTCGTTAACGGCTGTGCCCGCGTGCTCGAGGCCAATGCGTTTGATGGCGGCTTCGTCCAGACCAATGCTTAATTTCCAAAAGGTGGATTCCATTTGGCACGATCTTCGGGTTTCTCCACAAATCTGAATACCAAGCGACAATCAACGGGTATGCGCCCGTTGATTGTTTTCAGCCTGATTTCGGTGTTGCTGCTCACGTTTTACATCCGCGAGGGCGAGGCAGGACCGATTCATGCCGTGCGTTCGGGCGTAACGACGATTACCTCGCCGGTGCGCTTTGTGGGCTCGGCTGTGGCGGCTCCCTTCAATGCGATCGGCAACGTGTTCTCTAACCTTACGGCGTCGCAGGACACGCTTGACGATCTTAAGAAGCAAAACGAGGAACTGACCTCTAAGGTTGCTGAGCTCTCCGAGGCTCAAAAGACCGCCGAGCGTCTGGAGGGGCTGGTCGGCCTGCAGTCGACCTATAACCTCAAATCGACCGCAGCTCGTATTGTTGGTGCCTCGGGCGATGCCTGGACCTCGACCGTCACCATCGACAAGGGCTCTGCCGACGGCCTTACCATCAACATGCCTGTGACGAGTTCGGCCGGTGTTATCGGCCAGATTATCGAAGTCTCGGCCAAGACGTCCACCGTGCGCCTGATTGGCGACGAGAACTCGGGCGTGTCCGCTATGGTGCAGGACACGCGCGCCCAAGGCATGCTGCAGGGTCAGGCTGACGGCACGCTGCGTCTTGAGTACGTGAGCGTCGACTCCGATGTTAAGGTTGGCGACATCATCGTGACCTCGGGCATTGGCGGTGTGTTCCCCAAGGGTCTACCGCTCGGCACCGTCTCGTCGGTCGAGAAATCGGCAAACGACGTGTACTACACCATTGTGGTGCGCGCCCAGACCACGGCCGAGAACAACGAGGAAGTGCTGGTCATCACCTCGCTGACCGACGAACAGTCGGCCTCGGATGAGGACGTGAGCACGGCCAACAGCACGCCGCAGGGAACGTCGCGCGATGCTGCGACCAAGACGAAGGACGAGAGCTCGGATGACAGTTCCGACACGTCCGAGACGACCGATTCTGGCTCGAACGAATAGGGGGCATGTCCATGGATCTACACGAGCAGGGGATGAGCTCCCGCACGTTTGTAATCGCCGCCATCGTGTGCGTGCTGCTACAGGCAGGCCTGGCACCGCAGATCTCCATTGCGGGCGGTCGCGTCAACTTCATGATTATCCTGGTGTGCCTAAGCGTGTTCTCGGGTGACCCGACCCGTGCCGTCGTGTGCGGTTTTTGCAGCGGCTTGTTCTATGACCTGTCCGCTGCCGTGCCGGTGGGCGTTATGTCGTTCCTGCTGACCGTGGGTTCTTTTGCCCTGGTGCACAGCGCCGTCGGTCAGACGGGCGGTACCCCGAGTGCGCGCGGCGTCACTGTGGGCGCCTTCGCGCTCGTCATTAATGTGATCTACAGCATCATCTTGCTGTTTATGGGTTTGGAGACGAGCTTTGTCGTGGCGATCTTCGGCCATGCGCTGCCGTCCTCGATCCTGACGGGTCTGGTTGCCATTCCGTTTTTGATGTCCGGCGTTGTGCCGCAGTCCGGCTATGGATTCTCCGCACGTGGCGGACGCCAGGCGGGTATGCGCTTTAAGCCCAAGACCCGCAAGCTCAAATAGGGGAGGCCCGTAGATGTCTTCCCAGATGACGGTTATTATCGCCGGTATCGTGCTGGTTGTGGCCATCGTGGTCGCGCTGGTCATCATGCGTCGTGGCGATTCCCGATTTACCTACGATACGCAGCATGGAACGGCCCCGCGCGCCACCGAGGGCGAGGGCAATACCGCGGCGACCGCCTTTAAGGGCCGCTTTTCCATCCTCACCACGGGTGTGGGCGCGATGTTTGCGGCGCTTGCCGTCAAGCTGTGGGGCATGCAGATGGTCTCGTCGGACTATTACGAGAAGCAGGCTAATAGTAATCAGACTCGCACCGTTACCACACCCGCTGTGCGCGGTCGCATCCTCGACCGCAATGGCGTGGCGCTTGTCCAGAACCGTCCCTCACTTGCTGTCGTGGCCTACCGCGACCTTGCGGAGGATGAGGTTCTGGTTCGCCATCTTGCCAACGTGCTTGGAATGCCTTACGTGGCGGTCCTTCGCAATATTCAGGACAATACAGAGGGCGCTCAGAGCCTGCATACCATCGCGACGGACGTCCGTCGCTCCACGGTTGCCTATATTCAGGAGCATGCCGGCGAGTTCCCGGGCGTCAAGATTGCCGAGCGTACCGAGCGCCAGTATCCATATGGCGAGACGGCATGCCATATCTTGGGCTATACCGGCACCATTACCTCCGAGCAGCTCGAGGCCCAGAATAAGAAAACCTCTGGCGATGATGATGCTTCTGCTGGCAAGATTACGTACCAGTCGGGCGATATCGTGGGCCAGGCGGGCGTTGAGAGCTACTACGAAAACCTGCTACAGGGTATTCGTGGCGAGCAGACCGTCAAGGTCGATGCCTCGGGCAATGTGACCGGTCAGGCCGGCGCCGTGCCCGCGAAGGCCGGCTCCGACATTAAGCTCACGCTCGACCTTAAGATCCAACAGGCCTGCGAGACGGCACTGGCGAGCGCTATCGAGCTTGCCAAGACCACTGGCTACAGCAATGCCGGCAACGGCGCTGTGGTGTGTCTCGATCCCAACAATGGCGAGATTCTGGGCATGGCGAGCGAGCCCAAGTTCGATCCGTCCGTCTTTATCGGCGGCGTCTCAAATGACGTGTGGACCGAGCTCAATGATGACAAAGGTTCGCACCCGCTGCTCAACCGCGCCATTAGCGGACAGTACATGTCGGCTTCGACCATCAAGCCGCTCTCGGCACTGGCCGGTCTTGAGTTTGGAACCTACACGTCGGGGCAGACGACCAACTGCACGGGCTATTGGACGGGTCTGGGCAAGTCGTGGGGCAAGTACTGCTGGCTGCATTCCGGCCACGGCACCATGACGCTGCAGTCGGGTATCGCCAACTCGTGCGACCCCGTCTTCTACGACATGGGCAAGGCGTTCTTTTATGACGAGAAACATTCTGAGGGCCTGCAGGAGGTCTTTCGTCGCTGGGGTCTAGGCAAGACCTGCGGTATCGATCTGCCGAGTGAGGGCGCGGGTCGTATTCCCGATGCCGAGTGGAAAGAGTCGTACTTCACCGACGCCTCTGCCGAGGACCGCAAGTGGAATGCCGGCGACATGACCAACATTGCCATCGGGCAGGGCGACATCCTGGTGACGCCCCTGCAGATGGCGTGCGCCTATATGGGTCTTGCCAACGGCGGCAAGCAGTACGTGCCTCACGTGTTTTTGTCGGCCGTGTCGCGCGATGGCGACGGCGATGCCTATAAGTACAACGGCAAGGGCAAGAAGAAGCGTCTGGAGGCCAAGATCAACAGCGATTCGGATTTGACTCTTGTTCGCAACGGCATGCACGACGTGATTTACTCCGCGTCGACTTCGACCGCCGCGCACTTTAACTCCCTGACCCCTACGGTCTACGGCAAGTCCGGCACGGGCGAGAAGAGTGGCGAGGACGATTACGCGTGGTTTTGCGCCTACGCGCCGGCCGATGACCCTAAGTACGTGATTGCCACTATCTTGGAGCAGGGCGGTGGCGGCTCCGATACCGCCCTGCACGTCGTGCGCGATGTCCTCGGTGCGATTTATGACGAGCCCGACACGTCGACAGCCACGGGCGATTCCTCGGTTCGATAGGAGGTTGCGATGGACTTTTCGCCGGCGGACCTGTTCCGCTCAACCAAAACCGGCTCTCGCAGCAGCCTGGACCGCGTTAACAAGCAGCTCTCGGCCTCGCGCGGCACGTTCCGCCAGAAGGTACACATCGGCGTGCTGCTGGCTACCGTCGCGCTCGTTGCCTATGGCGCCATCATTATTTGGTCGGCGTCGCAGTTTAAGGCCGATGCCTCGTTCTCGCGCCACCTGCTGGGCATTGGCATTGGCGCGGTGCTGGCGGTGCTCGTTTGGCGCACCGACCTGCGTGGCATTTCCAACTTTTCGACGGCTCTGCTCGTCGTCGATCTCATCGTGATCTTCTCGCCTAAGATTCCGGGCCTGTCCTACACGGGCGGCTTGGGAATGACGGGTTGGATCAAGATTCCCGGTATCGGCCTGACCTTCCAGCCCGTTGAGCTTGCCAAGCTCATCACCATTTTCTTTATGGCCACGCTTGGCTCGCAATACAACGGCCGCATCGATACCGTTCGCGACTACATTAAGCTCTGCGGTATGCTGTCCATTCCGTTCTTGGCCGTCGTCGCCATGGGCGACCTGGGCTCGGGCCTGGTCGTGCTGGTCTCGGGTGCCATCGTCATCTGCATGAGCGGTGCACGCCGCGAATGGGTGCTGTCGACCTTGGCCCTGCTGGTTGGTTTGATTGCGCTCATCTTGGCGCTCGACTCGGTCTTTGATTCGCTCCTTGGCCACGACGTGCTGATCAAGCAGTATCAGATGAACCGTCTGACAGTCTTCATCGACCCCGACAAAGCCGATTCGGATGATGCCTACAACCTGCAGCAGTCGCTCATTGCCGTCGGCTCGGGTGGCTTCTTTGGTAAGGGCCTGGGCCACGCGACTCAGTCGGCCGGTGGCTTTCTACCCGAGTTCCACACCGACTTCGTCTTCGCCTTCCTGTCCGAGACGTTCGGCTTCTGCGGCTCCTTTTTGCTCCTGTGCCTCTACGTGCTGCTGATCTTTTCGACGATTCGCGTCGCCTTTAAGTGCGAGTCACTGTTCTTGCGCCTGTCGTGCGTGGGTATCGTCGGCATGTGGGCGTTCCAGACCTTCGAGAATATCGGCATGTGCATTGGCATGATGCCGATTACCGGTATTCCGCTGCCGTTTATTAGTTTTGGTTCGTCGTCGATGATGATTCAGTTGCTGACGGTGGGTATCGTACAATCCATATGGCGGCATCGTTCGGGCGCCGCGTAACCGCTGGAGGGGTTTGCCATGAAGATTCCCGTAGATAAGTTGACCAGCGCTTTTAAGATGGGCGCGTCTGTTAAGAAGGATTCCGATACACCGGTGCGTGTCTCGGTTTACCTTGATTCGACCGCGTCTCCCTTTTTGGTCGAGACGGTGCGCGATGCCCTTGTGCCGCAGACGACTTCGGGCATTGTGCGTGTTGATCGCCTGGGGGAGGACCGTATCGTTCCCAAGGCCGATACCGACGTGGTGTTGGTCCTCTCGTGCGGATCCGACCGCCTGGAGAGTGCTGTGCAGGAGCTCGTGATTGCCGGCGCGCCCGTGTGCGTGCTTGCCGAGTCCGCCGTCGAGGTGCCGTTCGTTGAGGAATCTACGCCCATGCTCGGCGTGGTGGCGGCGACCGATAAGACCTATTTGCTCGAGACGCTTGCCCGCTGGATCCTCGATCGTACGGACAAGGAGACGGCTTTTGCCGCCAACTTTGCTTTTATGCGCATCGCGGCGGCAAATCGCATCATTACCTCGTGCGCGCTCACCAACATGGCGACGGGCGCCTTGGTGTTTTTGCCGGGTGCCGACTATCCCGTGATGGCGCTGGCGCAGGTGGGCATGCTCTTTGAGCTGGCGGCCATCTTTGGACGCGGCATAAAGCCCGAGCGCGGCTACGAGGTCGCGGGCGTGCTCGCCGGCGGTCTGGTGATTCGCGCCGTCACCCGCGCATTGGTGAAGCAGACGCCGCACATCGGCTTTGTCGTTAAGGCGCTTACCGCAGCCGCGGGTACCTATGGCATGGGCCGCGCGCTCGTGTCGCTCTACGAGCGCGATGTGGACTACAGCCGCGCCAACGAGGTCGCTGCTGCCACGTTCTCGCGCGTTCGCGACCTGGTGACCACGGTCGCCGGCGCTACCCGTCCTATGGCGTCCTACCAAGACGCATCCGATCTCGCTGCTTAGGGGTTTTCTGTTGCGCGTTCCATATCAAGACTGTTTTCATCTGATTGAGCCGCTGCTCGCCAAGGTCGAAAAGCCGAGTCGCTATATCGACCACGAGTGGGGCACGCTCTCAAAGGCCGATGCCGACTATCGCTGCTGCATGATCTATCCGGACGTGTATGAGGTCGGTCTGCCCAACCAGGGCATCGCCATTCTCTACAACATCCTTAATCAGGCCGAGGGCATTTCCTGCGAGCGCGGCTACGTGCCGTGGCCCGATATGGGCGATGCCATGCGCGAGGCGGGGATTCCGCTGCTGTCGCTCGAGGGCGCAGCGCCCGTGGCCTCGTTCGACATCGTCGGCATGCACGTGCCGCACGAGATGGCCGTGACGAACTTCCTCGAAGCGCTCGATCTCGCCGGCATTCCGCTGCTGGCTGCCGACCGTACCGAGGACGATCCCATCATCGTCGCCGGTGGTCCCTCGGTGTATAACCCCGAGCCGTACGCTGCATTCTTCGATGCCATCCTCATTGGCGAGGGCGAGGAGTCACTGCTCGAGATCTGCCAGCTGCATCGCCGCTTGCGCGACGAGGGCGTCTCGCGCGCTCAGATTGTCGAGCAGCTCGCGACGGTCGCCGGTACCTATGTGCCGTCCCTGTATGAGGTGCGTCATGACGAGCCCTGCTCGCCGCATGGCTACACCGTGCCGCGCGAGGGCAAGGATGTCCCGCCGGTAGTCTACAAGCGCGTCGTCGAGGACTTTGGCGCCACCAATCCGCTTTCTCAGTCGTGCGTGCCGTATGCGCAGCTCGTCCACGATCGCCTGTCTATCGAGATCCTGCGTGGCTGCGCCCGCGGCTGCCGTTTTTGCCAGGCAGGCATGACGTATCGCCCGGTGCGCGAGCGCTCGGCCGACCAGATCGTGTCATCGGTGATCCAGGGCTTGGAAAAGACTGGCTATGACGAGGTGTCGCTTACCTCGCTTTCGACGACCGACCACTCCTGTATCCGCGACGTGCTCGGTAGGCTTAATCGTCGTCTGGAGGACACAGGCATTCGCGTGTCCATTCCGTCGCAGCGCCTGGATTCGTTTGGCGTTGATATGGCCGAGTCGGTCGCCGGCGAAAAGAAGGGCGGCCTGACGTTCGCGCCCGAGGCGGGCAGCCAGCGTATGCGCGACATTATCAACAAGAACGTGACCGAGGAGGACTTGGATCGCGCGGCCAAGGCAGCCTTCGAGGCCGGCTGGAACCGCATGAAGCTCTACTTCATGATGGGCCTTCCCGGCGAGCGCGACGAGGACATCGTGGCTATCGCCAATCTGGCCGATCACGTGCTGGAGCTCGGCCGCTCCGTGGTGCCCAAGGCGCGCCGCGGCTCCATCTCGGTGTCTATCTCGGTTTCGGTGTTCATCCCCAAGGCGGCAACGCCCTTCCAGTGGTGCCCGCAGCTCGATTACGACGACGTCAAGCGCCGCCAGAAGCTGCTCATCACGAGCGTGCGCAACCGTGCCGTTCGCGTGCACTACCACGATGCGGAGACCTCGCTTATCGAGGCTGCGCTCTCTCGTGCCGGTCGCGATATGACGCCGGTCATCATCGATGCCTGGCGTGCGGGCTCGCGCTTCGACGCCTGGGTGGAGCACTTCTCGCTCGACAACTGGAAGGAGGCTGCTGCCAAAAACGGCATCGACCTCAACGAGCTGGTGCACCTGCCCTACGAGCTGGGCTGGCGCCTGCCCTGGGAGCACGTGAGCCCCGGCTGCACGCGCGGCTTCCTCGAGCGCGAGTACCGCCGTTCGCTCGAGGGCGTCACGACCCCCGACTGCACCCGCACGTCGTGCACCGGCTGCGGAATCTGTCCCACGCTCCACGCCAAGAACGTATTGATGGGTGATCGCGCATGAGTGAGCGCTTGACCGACAATCCCACGCTCTTTAGGCTGCGCGTTCGCTACGGCAAGCGTGATCGCCTTAAGTACCTGGGCCATCTGGAACTAATCCATACCATTGAGCGCATCGTGCGCCGTGCGGGCCTGCCCTATGCCGTGACGCAGGGCTTCTCGCCGCATATGCGCGTGGGATTTTCGTCGGCGTTGCCCGTGGGCACGTCGTCGACCTGCGAGTGGTACGACCTGTTTATGACTGAGTTCGTCGCTCTCGACGAGGCCTTTGAGCGCCTGGTCGCTGCATCGCCTGCCGATTTGGCGCCTATCGAGGCCGCCTACATCGACGTGCGCACGCCGGCGCTGACGGCTCAGCTTACACGTCTGTCGTACCGCATCGACTTGCACCTGGACCCCGAGGCCTCCGTGAGCGCCGACGAGGTGCGAGCTGCGATCGACACGCTGCGCGCGGGTCATGGCATTGACTATGCGCGCGGCAAAAAGAGCAAGCGTCTTGATCTGGATCATACGCTCGTGGGCTATGAGCTTAAGGCAGGGGAGCGCCCGGACCATCTGGTGCTCATGCTCGACACCCATGCCGACAACGAGGGCTCCATGCGTCCGGAGATTTTGCTTTCTGCTGCTGATGTTTTGTTGCAGGGCTTGACCCCGGGCGTCGATGCACCTATTGTTTCCACCGGTATGCAAGACCTCGTGACCATCTGCTCCTACGATGTCGAGCGTCAGAATCAAGCATGCGAGGACGACGAGGGCCGACTCGTCAGCCCCATACCTGTGCGAACTTGTGGATTTGCTCCACATACTCGTTGACGGGGGTATTATCGCCTGCTACTATATTCGGCTGTTGCACTAACTGATGCATGAAGGGCAAGTAAACATGTACGCAATCGTTAACACGGGCGGCAAGCAGTACAAGGTCGCCACCGACGATGTCATCACCGTCGAGAAGATCGAGGGCAATGAGGGCGACAAGGTCACCCTGCCGGTCATCTTCCTCAACGATGGTAAGAAGATCGTCACCGATCCCGACAAGCTGGCCAAGGCCAAGGTTACCGCTCAGATCGTTGAGCAGTTCAAGGGCGAGAAGCAGCTGGTCTTCAAGTTCCACAAGCGTAAGCGCTATCGTCGTCTGAAGGGTCACCGTCAGCAGCTCACCAAGCTGAAGATCGTGAAGGTCCAGGCTACGTCCCGCGCCAAGAAGGCTGTCAAGGCAGAGGCCGAGGCTGTTGCCGAGGCTCCCGTCGCCGAGTAGATTACACTCGTAACGAAAGAGTAGGTATACACAATGGCACACAAAAAAGGACTCGGTTCCTCCCGTAATGGCCGTGACTCCCGCGGTCAGCGCCTTGGCACGAAGCGCTTCGCCGGCCAGACGGTAACCACGGGCACGATTCTCGTCCGTCAGCACGGCACGCACATCCACCCGGGTGAGAACGTTGGCCGTGGCAAGGACGACACGCTGTTCGCGCTGGTCGACGGTACCGTTGAGTTCCACAAGGGTATCAAGCACAGGGTCAGCGTACGCCCGCTCGCGAACGCGTAATTCACCCTTCATAGAGCACATATGTGGGAGGCACTTGAGTTTTAGGATTCAAGGGTCTCCCTCTTTTTTGTAGGAGGCGATTCTGTTGTCACAGTTCACCGATATCAGCCGCATTAACGTGTGCGGCGGCGACGGCGGTGCCGGATGCATGTCGTTTAGGCGCGAGGCCTTTGTCCCCAAGGGTGGCCCCGATGGCGGCGACGGCGGTCGTGGCGGCAATGTCGTCATCCAGGCCGATGCTCAGCTGTCTTCGCTGATCGACTACCGCTTTAAGCATCACTTTCGTGCCGAGCGTGGAACGCACGGTCAGGGTGCCCGCCGCAACGGCAAGAGCGGCGAGGACCTGATTCTTAAGGTTCCCATGGGCACCGTGGTACGCGAGCTCGACCCCGAGACGCAGACCCCGATGTTCGAGATTGCCGACTTGGTGCATGATGGCGAGCGCGTTGTCGTGGCCCCTGGTGGCGCCGGTGGTCTTGGCAATACGCACTTTGTGACGTCGGTGCGCCGCGCGCCCGCGTTCGCCCAGCTGGGTGAGCCGGCCGAGGAGCACTGGATTGAGCTCGAGATGAAGCTCATGGCCGATGCCGCGCTCGTCGGCTTCCCCTCGGTGGGCAAATCCTCGCTTATCGCGCGTATGAGTGCCGCCCGACCCAAGATCGCCGACTATCCGTTTACCACGCTCGTGCCCAACCTGGGTATGGTGCGTGCCGGCGAGTACTCCTATGTCGTTGCCGACGTCCCCGGCCTTATCGAGGGTGCGAGCGAGGGCAAGGGCCTGGGCCATCAGTTCCTGCGCCACATCGAGCGCACGGCACTCATCATGCATGTCGTCGATATGACGGGCGGTTTTGAGGATCGCGATCCGGTCGAGGACTATCGCATCATTAACCGCGAGCTCGAGCAATATGGCGCCGAGCTTTCGGAGCGTCCGCAGATCGTTGTCGCCAACAAGTGCGATGCGCCGGGCACGGCTGACAAGATTGCCGACCTCAAACGCGCCGCGTTCGACGATGGGCATATGTTCTTTGCCGTCTCTGCTGTGACAGGCGCCGGCCTCAACACGCTGATGCTTGCCGTGGGCGAGCAGGTGGCTAAGCTTCGCGCCGAGCTGGCGGTCTCTGATGAGCCGGTCGATCTGCGCGACGATGAGTGGGAGCGCCGCCGCCTGCAGCGCGAGAAGCGTTTCCGCATTGTTCAGGAAGAGCCCCATGCCTTCCGCGTGGTCGGTCGCGCCATCGAGCGCATGGTCATCCAGACCGACTGGGAAAACGAGGAAGCCGTCATCTACCTGCAGCATAAGTTTGCGCGCATGGGTGTTGACGACGCGCTCGAGAAGGCCGGCTGCCGTGCGGGCGACGAGGTACGCATTTGCCAGCGCGCCTTTGACTTTGAGGGCGCCGAGGACTTCTCGGAGTACGAGGAGGAGCTTGAGGACGAAGGCGTTGAGGTCTTCGACGTAGCCGATGCCGCGGACGATGGCGTTGAGATTGTCGATGCGGCAGAAGTCGCGGACGATGTCGAGACCCCGGAGGGTGAGTAAGTCATGTCGCTGCGCGGTGGAATCGGATTGCCTGAGCTGCCTATCAGGGATGGGCAGGAGTTTCGGCTTGGCATTATGGGTGGCACCTTCGACCCGATTCATTACGGGCACTTGGTTACCGCTGAGCAGGCGCGTGAGTCGCTCGACTTGGACGCCGTGCTCTTTATGCCGGCCGGCTCTCCCGCCTTTAAGCTCGACAAACCGGTGACGCCCGCCGAGGACCGTTATGCCATGACGGTCCTCGCCACCGCTGCGAATCCGGCTTTTTTGGCGAGCCGTTTCGAGATCGATCGTCCGGGCGTGACCTATACGGCCGATACGCTTCATGCCCTTCGCGACTTTTACCCGCCACAGGTAAAGCTCTACTTTATTACGGGTGCCGATGCGATTATCGATATTGTGACCTGGCATGATGCGAACCGAATCGCCGAGCTTGCCACGTTTATTGCGGCGACGCGTCCCGGCTTTGACATCGATACGGCCCGGGCACGGATTAAGGAATCGGGGCTGCCATTCGACGTGCGCTATATCCAGATTCCGGCGCTGGCGATTAGTTCGACCAACATTCGTAAGCGAGTTGCCCGTGGCATGAGCGTGCGCTATCTTACGAGCGAGTCCGTGCTTGGCTATATTCGCAAACGCGGGCTGTATGCCGATCTGGGTCAAGAAGATTTTGAGTGATGGGGGTCTACGTTGTCGGTAGAGGATCAGTTTGAGGGCGATGAGCGCGCGCTGCTCAAGCGCATTCAAGAGCTGCTCGATGTGCGCATGAAGGATAAACGCAAGCGCTACGTTCATTCGCTCGGGGTTGCCGAGACTGCGCTGCGCCTAGCCGAGGTATACGGTGTCGACCGCTTTGATGCCGCCGCCGCCGGCCTGATTCACGACTGGGACAAGGTACTCTCCGACGACGAGCTGGTCACGCGCGCTCTGCATTACGGCATTAAGATTGCCGGCTCTCCGTCTGCCGCGACGCCGCTTTTGCATGGCCCGGTCGCCGCCTATGAGCTTCCGCAGCTATTTCCCGAGCTGTCGCCGGCGGTCTTTCAGGCTGTCGACCGTCACACCGTGGGCGCCTGCGACATGACGCCGCTCGATATGGTGGTCTTTGTGGCCGATGCCATCGAGCCCAACCGCCATGGTGATTATGCCCACGCGCTGCGCAAGATGGTTGGGGAGTCGACACTTGACGAGTTGTTCTTCTCCTGTTTTGCGCAGGGTCTGGTCTACGTGATCCAGTCCGGGCGCTATCTTTATCCCACGGCTATTACGATTTACAACCATTACGCCCAGCTGCGCTAGCTCGGGCTGTCTAGAAAGAGGTATTCCATGGCCGACGAGACCATGACCGACGAGCAGATTCTTGAAGGTGTGGAGCACAAGAGCTTCGTTGCCACGTCCGACCGTACCGCCGCTTCGCTGTCCGCGAGCGGTGTCGCAGCCGAGGATGTCGCCCGCGCCGCCGCGCAGGCCGCCTACGACAAGAAGGGCGAGGACGTGCAGGTGCTCGATCTGACCGAGCTCTCCGACGTGTGCGACTACTTTGTGCTCGCCACCGGTACCAATAACCGTCAGGTCGATTCTATCGTTGATGAGATCGAGGAGAAGGTCGCCGAGGCTTGCGGTGAGCACCCGTTCTCCATCGAGGGTCGCGAGCAGAAGACCTGGATGCTCATGGACTACGGCTCGGTCGTCGTCCACGTCTTCACCCCCGAGGCACGCGACTTCTATCGTCTCGAGAAGCTCTGGGGCGACGCTCCCCAGCTCCCCCTCAACCTCCTCTAGGACCTTTTTTGGGCGGGGCTTCTCTGGAGCTTCCCTCTATCGTTCGCCGGGCAGTTGCACTACCTGCAGCTGCCCGGCTTTCTTTTTGCCCCAAGGCGGTTAATCGTTGAAGCGGGATTGGCGGCCGAAGGATAGGGCGGTGTCGCCGAATTTGTCTCGGACGGCGTCGATGGCGACGGAGAGGTCGCGGCGGTCGCTGGATTGGGCTCCGCGGTCATCAATCTCGCAGAACAGGTCAGTTTGGATACCGCCTTGGTGGTTGAAGTCGCTCATGCCGATACCCGCCAGACGCACGTGCATGCCTTCTTGCCAGATATTGTCGAGCAGCTCGAGCGCTACGGCCACAAAGATATTCTCGTCGTCGGTGGGGTGGGGCAAGCGGCGCTGTGCCGTGCGTCCGCTGCCATACGAATACTTAAGCTTGAGCGTTACCGTGGCACCCGTCAGCCCTTGACGACGTAGGCGGCGCCCAACCGACTCGCCCAGCAGCGCAATCGCCGCCTCGATATCCCCACGCTCAGTTAAATCCTTCGCAAAGGTGCGCTCATTGCTCACCGATTTAACTTCACGTTCGTCATCCAGGCTGGTGACCTCGGATACTTCGAGCCCCAAAGCACGCTGACGCATGCGCTCGCCATTCACGCCAAAAATTGCAGCCAGGGTGGACTCTGGCGCGCGTGAAAGCTCGCCGAGTGTATAGATGCGCATGCGACGCAGTCGCTCCTCGGCCGAACGCCCGATTCCGCTCATGGCAGATACCGGCAGCGCGGCCAAAAATCGCTGTTCCGTACCGGGGCGCACAATGGTCAGACCAAACGGCTTGTCGCGCTCGCTTGCGATTTTGGCCACGGTCTTGTTGCACCCAACGCCGATGGAGCACGTCACCCCCAGCGCGGCAACGCGGTCGCTTATGCGCCGCGCTACCAGCAGCGGATCCTCGGGCGCAAACCGGCCCGGCGTAATATCGATAAAGGCTTCGTCGATGGATACGCGCTCCACGCGCGGTGTCTCATCGGCAAGGATTGCCATGACCTGCGCGCTCACCTCACGGTAGCGATCGAAGTGTCCATGCGTCCAAATGGCCTGCGGGCACAGGCGCCGCGCCTCGGCCGAGGCCATGGCAGAATGCACGCCAAAGCGACGCGCCTCGTACGAACACGTGGACACGACGCCGCGTGACTCGGCGTCTCCGCCCACGATGAGCGGCTTTCCGCGCCATTCGGGATGATCGAGCATCTCCACGCTCGCAAAAAATGCATCGAGGTCCATCAGGCCCACCGCCGGACCCGTCCAGGGCGGCGGTGTGACGCCCGCAGCTTCCTCATAACCGTATGTATGTTCGCGTCTTTCCATGCCATGAGTATACCGCGCAGCTCATGTGGGGTGCGTGTATGTGCTTGCAAATCCCGAATTCTTGTCTAAGATATGGATTTGCCTTCGACTACACCGAAGAAGTTGGTCTCACGGACTTCACCTGCCCGCGTCGATGGCGTATTATGTTCAACTGTTTGTTTGTAGTTGCAGCCTAAAGCTGCTTGGTTGGAGGAGTTTCCTTTGGCAGTCAAGATTCGCCTTGCTCGTCACGGCGCTAAGAAGCGTCCGTACTACCGTGTCGTCGTCGCCGATTCCCGCGCCCCGCGTGACGGTCGTATCATCGAGGAGGTTGGCCGCTACAACCCGATGACCGCCCCCAAGACCATCAACCTCGACCTCGAGAAGATCGCTGACTGGCAGTCCAAGGGCGCTCAGCTCACCGACGCCGTCGCTGCTCTGGTCAAGGCCGCCAACGAGGGCGAGAAGACCGAGACCGTCGTCAAGAAGTCCAAGAAGCAGCTCGCCAAAGAGGCCGAGGCCGCTAAGGCTGCCGCTGAGGCCGCTGAGGGCGCCGAGGAGTAAATCGTGCCTGAGGTTGACGCTGCACAGCTCGAGGGTGAGGCAATGCTCTCAGATCGCATCGCCGATCTCGTCGAATATCTCGTTGTTCAGATCGTCGACGACCCGGATTCCGTGAGCCTCGAGGTCATCGATGGTGACGACGCCTCCACGATTGAGGTCTCGGTTGCCGAGGATGACGTTGCTAAGGTCATCGGCCGTCGTGGCCGTACCATCAAGGCCATTCGCACGCTCGCCCGTGCACTGGCCGCTCGCCTCGACACTGCTGTCGAGGTAGAGGTTCTGGGCTAGGACCTTGAGGTCCCAGTACAAAAACATCGCCCGTGTGGTCAAGCCGCACGGAAGGAAGGGGGAGGTCCTCGCGCAGCCGCTGCGGGGGCTTCCTTCTGTATTGGAGCCGGGTATGCGTGTCGCCTTGACGCCGCCGGCGCTCAAGCGCGACCGTTTTTGCACGGTCGTGTCCGTCACCGATACGGGCGATGGCGATCTGGTCTCGTTTGAGGGCATAGACGACTTGACGGCCGCCGAGGGCATCACCGGATGCTATGTGCTGGCTAATCGTGACGACTTCGAGCTCGATTCGCTCGACGCCGCCTATACCGACCTGATGGGTCGCGAGGTGGTCGACGAGCGCTTCGGTTCGCTCGGCACGATTGTCGAGATCATGTCGACGCCCGCTAACGATGTTTGGGTTGTCGAGGGTGATCGGTACGGCGAGGTACTGATTCCCGTGATCGAGCAGGTTGTGCTCGATCTTCCCGACACAGGAACAATTTCCGTCCACGTGATGGACGGCCTGATCGATATGGACAAGTAGGGAGGACAACATGCTGATTGAGACCCTTTCGGTCTTTCCCGAGATGTTTGAGCCCGTCATGTCCACGTCGATTTTGGGCCGCGCCCGCAAGGCCGGCCTTTTTGATTTTAAGGCGTATAACCTGCGCGACTGGACGCACGACCGCCATCGTACCGTCGATGACGAGCCGTACGGCGGCGGGCAGGGCATGCTCATGAAGGTCGAGCCTATCGCAGAGGCCATCGAGGCCATTAGCGCAGAGGGTCCCAAGCCCACTGTGGTGTTCTTTACCCCCTGTGGCGAGCCCTTTACGCAGCATGTGGCCGAGCGCCTGCTCAAAAGTGAGCGCCTGTTGTTTGTGTGCAGTCGCTACGAGGGCGTCGACGAGCGTGCGTATGCGTATGCCGATGAGCGTCTGTCGATCGGCGACTACGTGCTTACGGGCGGCGAGCTGCCTGCCATGGTCGTTGCCGATGCCGTCGTACGCCTGATTCCCGGCGCCCTGGGCGACGAGATGAGCAATGTGGACGAGTCGTTCTCGACCGCCGAGGACGGAGGCCTGCTCGAGTACGCGCAGTACACCCGTCCCGCCGAGTTCAACGGCGAGGGCGTGCCGCCGGTGCTCGTGAGCGGCGATCACGCCAAGGTCGATGCCTGGCGTCGCAAGAACGCCATCGAGCGCACCTGCCGCTGGCGTCCCGATCTAATCGAGACGGCGCGGCTGACGCCCGAGGAGCGCGCTTACGCGCAAGAGATCCTTGACGCTTCGTATTCGCAGAGCGAGGAGTGAGAATGGTTCCATCGCAGCATTCCGCGTTGAGGGGCGCTTTTGAGTGGATCGCGGTCATCGCGATCGCACTGGTCGCCACCTTCTTGATTCGCTCGTTTGTGGTCGAGCCCTTTGTGGTGCCCACCGGCTCCATGGAGTCCACGATCGAGATTGGCGACCAGATCCTGGCACAAAAGGTGAGCCTCGAGCTCGGTCAGCCCGTCAAGCAGGGCGATATCGTGGTGTTTCACAACCCCGATGGCACCTCCGAGCATGATGTTCTTGTCAAGCGTGTTATTGCCACGGCCGGCCAGACGGTCGACCTGCAGGATGGCAAGGTGGTCGTTGACGGCCAAGCGCTTGACGAGGACTATACGACGGGCATGAGCTGGCCGCTTTCGGTTCAAGCGCCCGGCGCCCAGGTGAGCTATCCCTACACCGTCCCCGATGACTGTGTGTGGGTGATGGGCGACAACCGAGAGAACTCAGCCGACTCCCGCTACTTTGGGCCGGTCGACCGCTCCGATTTAATGGCCGTGGCACTCGTTCGCTACTGGCCGCTCAACCGCATCGGCGCTATCGACTAAAAACCGCTATAGTACAGTACCTAACCGTGTAATCGTTTCGACGAGGGGATATTAGAGGCATGAACGCTTCATCGCTTTCCTTCCAAGACATCATCCTGCGCCTCCAGCAGTACTGGGGCGAGCAGGGCTGCGTCATTATGCAGCCCTATGACTCCGAGGTCGGTGCCGGTACCTTCCATACCGCGACCACGCTGCGCTCGCTCGGTCCCGCCGAGTGGCGCACCTGCTATGCGCAGCCTTGCCGCCGTCCCGCCGACGGCCGCTACGGTGAGAACCCCAACCGCATGCAGCACTACTATCAGTTCCAGGTGCTCATCAAGCCCTCGCCGGTCAACGCCCAGGAGCTCTACCTGGGGTCTCTTGCCGCCATTGGCCTGGACCCCAACGACCATGACGTCCGCTTTGTCGAGGACGACTGGGAGAGCCCGACCCTGGGCGCCTGGGGCCTTGGCTGGGAGGTCTGGCTCAACGGCATGGAGGTCACGCAGTTTACGTACTTCCAGCAGGTGGGCGGCATCGAGGTCGACCCCGTGCCCGTCGAGATCACCTATGGCCTGGAGCGTATTGCCATGTACGCCCAGGGCGTCAACTCCGTCTACGACCTGGTGTGGAGCTATCTGCCCGACGGAACGCCCATGACCTATGGCGACGTGTTCCTCGAGAACGAGCGCGAGTTCAGTGCCTATAACTTTGAGGTCGCCAACGTCGAGATGATGCGTCAGAAGTTTGACGACTACGAGGCCGAGTGCCATTCCTGCCTGGAGCGCAAGCTTCCGCTGCCGGCGTACGACTGCGTCATGAAGTGCAGCCACGCTTTTAACCTGCTCGATGCCCGCGGCGCCCTGTCCGCGGTCGAGCGTGCCAACTACATCCTGCGCGTCCGCGCCGTCGCCAAGGCGTGCTGCGAGGCCTATATGGCCGAGGTCGCCGGAGTTAACGAGAATGCCGATCAGGAAGGCGAGGTGGCGTAAGCCATGGCAGACGCTAAGGATTTCCTGTTTGAGATCGGTACGGAGGAGATGCCCTCCGCGCCGCTGAACAATGCCGTCAAGCAGCTTGGCACCATGATCGCTAAGGGCCTCGACGAGGCCGGTCTGGCCCACGGCGAGGTCCGCGTGATCTCGAGTCCGCGTCGCCTGGCTGCGCTCGTGGCTAACGTCGCCACCGCGACCGATGAGGTCCATGAGGTCAAGCGTGGCCCCGCGGCAAACATTGCCTTCGATGCCGACGGCAACGCCACCAAGGCCGCCCAGGGCTTTGCCCGCAAGTGCGGTGTGGCTGCCGAGGACCTGGTCCGTCGCGAGGACACCGACGGTCGCGAGTATGTGTTCGCCGAGAAGAACATTCCCTCCGCACCGGCTACTCCGATCCTGACCGCTCTGTGCGAGAAGGCCATCGCCGGCTTGCAGTGGCCCAACTACCGTAGTCAGCGCTGGGGCCATGAGCACGCCACGTTCGTGCGTCCGGTCCGTTGGATCTGCTGCCTTTTGGGCGAGGATGTTGTGCCCGTGTCGTTTGCTGACGTGACGAGCGGCAACACCACTCGCGGCCATCGCGTGCTTGGCCCCGGTGACCACGTTGTCGCCAGCCCCGCCGTCTACGAGCAGGTGCTAGAGGACGCCGGCGTGCTCTCTGCCGAGCGTCGTCGCGAGGCTATCCTTGCCGGTATCGCCGAGGTCGAGGCTGCGCGTCCCGGTTGCCACGTCGATACGCCCAAGAAGGTCTTTGAGGAGGTCATCAACCTCTGCGAGTGGCCGACGGTGCTCGTCGGCACCTTCGATGAGGAGTTCCTCAAGGTCCCGCATGAGATCATCTGCGAGTCTATGCTCACCAATCAGCGCTACTTTCCGATCTATGACGGCGAGGGCAAGCTGACGCGTGAGTTTGTGGTCGTCTCCAACAGCAAGCCCGAGAATGCCGAGCGCGTGATCGACGGCAATGAGCGCGTCGTGCGCGCCCGCCTGGACGACGCCAAGTTCTTCTACGAGGAGGATCTGAAGATCTCCCTCGACGAATTCCGTGAGCGTCTGGCCAAGGTCGCCTTCCAGGAGAAGCTCGGCAGCGTGCTCGCCAAGTCCGAGCGTATTGAGCAGCTCGCGCTCGCTATTGCCCGCGAGGCTCACCTGGGTGCCCACCTGGCCGCCGACGCCGCTCGCGCCGCTCACCTGTGCAAGGCCGACTTGGTGTCCAACGCCGTCGTCGAGTTCACGAGCCAGCAGGGCGTGATGGGCGGTTACTACGCCAGCGCGATGGGGGAGAACGACGAGGTCGCTCACGCTATTCGCGATCACTATCGTCCCCGCTTTGCCGGTGACGAGCTCCCCGAGGGCACCGCTGGCTGCATCGTGGCCTGCGCCGACAAGCTCGATACCATTGCCGGCATCTTTGCCATCGGCGAGCCCCCGACCGGCTCTTCCGACCCGTACGCGCTGCGTCGTGCCGCCATCGGCATCATCAACATCCTTCGCGACCGTCTGCCGATCGACCCCACGTCGCTCATCGACTTTGCGCTCGAGCTCTATAGCGAGCAGGGCATTGAGTTCGACGCCGCCGAGGTCGCCCAGCAGGTTCGCGACTTCTTCCACGGCCGTTTGGTGAGCATGGCCCGCGACGAGAAGATCCCGGCCGACACCGTTGCCGCCGTTTCCGCGGTGCACATTATTGCCCCGTCGGTCTTCTTCGCCCGCTGCGCCGCCCTCGATGAGGCCCGCAAGAACGACGCCGAGACCTTCGACAACCTGGCGACCGCTTACGCCCGCGCGGCGCATATCTCCAAGTCCGAACTGGGCGCGGAGTACGATCGCGCTCTGATGGGCGAGGTCGAGCTTGCGCTTGCCGACGCCTCCGAGGCCGCTCAGACCGCCGTCGATGCCGCGCTTGCTACCGAGGATTATCCTGCCGCATTCGCTGCCCTCGCCGCCCTGCGTGCCCCCATCGACCGTTTCTTCGACGAGGTTATGGTCATGGACAAGGACGAGCAGCTCCGCGATAATCGCCTTAAGCTGCTCAACCGCTTCGAGGCCGTTTTCTCCGGCATCGCCAACATCGGTGAGCTTGCCCGCAAAAAGTAAGCTATCCTGCGCATAAGCGCAAAAGGAGCCCCGCATGGATTGCCCGGTCACCGCTCGTCCCACCGTTATCGTTATCTCCGACTCGCTCGGTGATACCGCTTGTGAGGTGGTGCTTGCGGCGTCCGGGCAATTTGATGAAGGGGCTTTTCGTGTTTTACGTCTGCCTAAGGTGACCTCGGTGGAGCAGGTTAAGTCGTTTGTGGGTCCGCATGTCGATGCGGACCATCGCGATATCGCCGTATTCCACACAATTGTCGATCCGGCGCTTCGTGCTCGCGTGCTCGACTACTTGGGCATGCTGCACATTCGCTCGGTCGACCTGATCGGCCCGACGCTTGCCGTGCTGTCGTCGCTTATCGGCGTGCCGCCAAAAGGAGTGGCGGGTGTGATCCATAAGACCGATGACCGGTATTTCCACCGCATCGAGGCCATGGAGTACTTTGTCGAGCACGATGACGGACGTGGTTGCGACGATCTGTCGGGTGCCGATATCGTGCTGCTGGGCGTGTCGCGCACATCCAAGACGCCGCTGTCGATGTATTTGGCCTATCAGGGCTACAAGGTCGCCAACGTTCCGTTGGCGCACGGTATGGAGCCGCCCAAGTCGATTTACGAGGTAGACCCGATGCGGTTGTTTGGCCTGATTTCGACCGTCGACGTTATTTCTGAGATTCGCGATAGCCGCTTGGGCGACGACTATGCCCGTGCCGTCGCCGGCTCCTATGCCGAGCCCGAGAGCGTGCGAAGCGAGCTCGAGGAGGCTCGTGCTCTCATGAAGCGCCTGGGTTGCTTTGTAGTGCGTACCGACGGCAAGGCGATCGAGGAGAGCGCCTCCGAGATCATCGCTCACCTCGATGAGATCCAGGAAGCAAGGGCCCGCCGAGCCGCCCGCCGCGCCCAGCAGCGGTAACTACTGAGTAGCTAATTTGGCACGTGTCTCTATAGTATTGTCAAATCTCCTGGGACGAGCCCGCCCTCCTCGAGTCGCTCGGGAGGCTCGGCGTTGCAGAGACGGCGAGGCCGGACGGGGATTACCTCTTCGTGATGGAGGGGAACCCCGGCGCTGGAGGGCGACGGGGAGGCGCCTCGGGTGCAGCTACACAAGGGGGCCTGTCCACGAGGTCCACGTGCGGGAAGTCAATTAATTTACCGTTCAAAAAGGGGGCAATGTGGGAAAGGGCCAAGCCGACTATGATCGCGTCGAAAATGTTGGTGTAAGGGTGACGCCCTAGCGCCCGTTTAACGAAG
>CABUBH010000016.1 GCA_902489775.1 uncultured Collinsella sp. | reverse complement strand
AGGCCCCGCGCTCCAGCATCCTCTGGACCGTGTCCCGCTCGTGCCTCGTGAGCCTTCCGTAGGCCCTCGGGACCGCCCTTGCGGAGCCACTCTTCTTCTTTCCGGACATGCCGTCCTCCGATCTCCCGGGGCCGGCCGATCCGGCCCTCAGGGTATCGGGTTCCCATATTCATCCGTACATGTACGGATGAATATGGGAGGTGTTCGGATGAAGTCGATAATCAAGGGTGGGAAACGCCGTCGAAATCTTTTCAAAAAAGATTTCCCAGTACACACTTCGCTGTGCTATAGTGCAGCGCAACAGCAACTAGGTGCGACCGCGCCACGGCATCACGAAAGGAGCCACCAACATGAAGAACACGATGAAGTCTCTCAACAACTGGTGGTGGCGTGATGCGAATACGATCGGTCGACAGTGAGTCCCTCACGCCTGTTTTTGCGCTCTAGGTGATTGGAAGGCCTCCGGTTTCGACCGGGGGCCTTTTTCTATCTCGAGCCCGATCGCATTCGCATCACGCGCCTCCGCTTTTCTCTTGCACCCCCATTCCGAAAGGCTTTTCACCATGTCTCAGAACACCACCGCCGCCCAGCCCCGCACCGTCCAGACCGCCGACCGCGGCAAACTCGACGTCCGTGCCCTCGTCCTGCTCGCCATCCTGCTCGCTGCCGGCTTCATCCTCAACTTCACCGTCGGCAAGGCCATCTCGGGCATCTCGGGCGGCATGATCAGCCCCGAGTTCATCATCTCGGCCTTTTGCCTCACCATTCTGGTCATTCGCCCCAACATCGGTCAGGCGCTCGTCATTGGCCTCATCTCGGCTGCCGTGATCCAGATCACCACTACTTCGCCGTTCGTCGATTTTGCCGCCGAGGGCATCGCCGCCATGCTCATGGCCGGCATCGTCAACGCCGCCGGCAAGAACGGTCAGGTCAAGCCCGCCATCGCCATTGTTGCAACCTTCCTGACCACCTTTGTCTCCGGCGTCATCTTCATGGTCATCAAGATGGCCATGCTCGGCGTGGTAGGCGAGCTCGCCGCCGCCATGTTGCCCGTCGTCGCCATGACCGCCGTCTTTAACGCCATTCTGGTCGGCGCCCTCTACATGCCCATCCAGAAGGCCCTTAAGCTCAACTAACCTGCTCGGCTTTACGAGCCACCCCATCTTGGCGTTCATTCGTCGCTCGCGTACCCAAGTACGCTTCGTTCCTCTTTCGCGCCAACCTGGGGCACCTCGTAAAGCCGTCTCCGTACTTCACCACCAAAGACTGTCCCAAACAACGAGCTTTTGGGGACGTTCTTAAACGACTAGTCATTAAAGAACGTCCCCAATGACTATGAAAGGTATCCATGGAAACGATCATCAACGTCGACGATGTCTCGTTCTCCTACGGCACGCAGACCGAACAGGCGCTCAGCCACATCTCGCTCGGCGTGAACAAGGGAGATTTCATCGGTATCATCGGGCTTGCCGCCTGCCTGTCGGGTGCCGTGCCCCACCACTACACCGGCACGTTCTTTGGGTCCGTCATGGTTGACGACCACGACACCTGCGAAGTCTCGCTCACCGATGTGTCGCAGATCGTCGGCAGCGTGTTGCAGGACATCGACACGCAGATGGTCGCCTCGGTCGTCGAGGACGAGATGCTCTTTGGCCTCGAGAACTTTGGCGTTCCCCACGACCAGATCGAGCAGCGCGTGAGCGAAACGCTCGAGACCGTCGGCATCAGCGACCTGCGCGACCGCGAGATCGCCACCCTCTCGGGCGGACAGAAGCAAAAGGTAGCCATCGCCGCCATCCTCGCCATGCGTCCGCGCGTCTTGGTTCTCGACGAGCCCACCGCGGCACTCGACCCCGCCAGCTCCACGTTGGTTTTCGAGACGCTGCGTGAGGCAAACCGCGCACTTGGAATCACCATCGTCGTCGTTGAGCAAAAGGTCGCCCTGCTCTCGGAGTACTGCAACCGCGTGCTCGTGCTCAACCATGGCGAAATCGCGCTGCAGGGCGAGCCACACGAGGTCTTCGCGCATACCGACGAGCTCCGTGTCATCGGCGTCGACTGCCCTCGCGTCACGCGCATCTTCAATAGCCTCGAGGCCGATGGTCTGGCAAGTGGTACCCCTTGCTTGGATGTCGATGAGGCCGAGCGCCTGATTTCGGGCATCGTCGACCCCGCACACGCGGCCATCGAAGCCCAGGCGCCCGCCGGTTCCCCGCATGCACCGTCGTTGCGCCCTCATGCCAAGGACGCAGAACCCGTACTCACCTTCGACCATGTTGAGTTTGCCTATCCCAATGGCGGCGCCGCCGTACACGACCTTAGCCTGACGCTCTATCCCGGCGAGCTCGTGGGCATCGTCGGCCAGAACGGTGCCGGCAAGACCACGCTCACCAAGCTGCTCACGGGTCTGCTCAAGCCCGCCTCGGGCAGCGTGCGCGTCACGGGACTGGATACTGCAACCGTCCCCACGAGCCGCATTGCCCGCGAGGTCGCAACCCTCTTCCAAAACCCTGACCGTCAAATCTGCAAGGACACCGTGCTCGACGAGGTCGCCTTTGGCTTGGAGCTTGGCGGCATGGACCGCGCCGAGGCTCTGCGTCGTGCCCAACTCGTCATCGACCGCTTTGGCTTGCCGGCCGACGAGGCGCCTTTCTCGCTTTCGCGCGGCCAGCGACAAATGGTGGCACTCGCCTCCGTCGTGGTCGTAGAGCCCAAAATCGTGGTGCTCGACGAGCCCACGAGCGGCCTTGATTACCGCGAGTGCATGACCGTCATGGAAACGGTGCGTACCATGGCCGAGCGTGGCTGCGCCGTAATCATGGTCTGCCACGATATGGAAGTCGTCTCGGATTTTGCCGAGCGCATTGTGGTAATGGCCGACGGTCGCATCCTCGACCGCGGCCGCACGCACGAGCTGTTCTCGAACATCGATCTCATGCGGCGTGCCTACGTTGAGCCGCCCCAGGTCATCGAACTCTCGCGCCGTCTGGCATCCAACGTCTCACCCGCCTTTACACAGGTGAGCGAGGTCTCCGATGTCGTTCGAATTACCAAGGAGATGGTCCACCGTGGTTAACGTCATCGACTACATGCCGGGTGACACGCTGCTGCATCGCCTGAACCCCGTCGTCAAACTGGGCCTCGCCGCCGCCATCATCGTCGGCATCTTCTTGTCCGACACCTACGTGGCGCTGCTGGGCTTTTTGGCACTCACCCTTGCGCTGGGTGCCTATGCCGGCGTCGTCGACCGTCTGTTCTCGCTGCTCAAGTTGCTGATCCCGCTCGCGCTTATCATGCTGGTGCTCCAGCTGGCCTTTATGCGCGATGGCAACGTGGTGTGGGGCTTTATCACCGACACGGGCCTCATCACAGGATCGAAGGCCTGTCTGCGCCTACTGGGCGTGGCGTTACCACTCATCCTCATGCTCATGGTGACCAAACTCAACGACCTTGCCAACGCCTGCGTCGAGGTGCTGCACGTGCCGTATCGCTATGCCTTCACCTTTACCACGGCGTTGCGCTTTGTGCCGGTGTTTGGTCAGGAGATGAACGCCATCATGGAGGCGCAGACCGCACGCGGCGTCGAGTACGACACCAAGAACCCCATCAAGAAGCTTAAGCTCATGCTGCCACTGTGTGTGCCACTGCTCATCTCGAGCGTGGGCAAGACCGATGCCACAGCCTTGGCGGCAGAGCAGCGCGGCTTCTATCTGCGTACGCGCGCCAGCTCGTACAAGCGCTATCCCATCAAGGGTCTGGACATCGCCGTGCTCATCGTCAGCATCGCCCTCATCGCCATCGGCTTCCTGTTCTAGTTCGCCACCGACAGCAACCACCCAACGCAAAAGGCTTCGGCTCGCACCAAACGAGCCGAAGCCTTTACTGTTTCACCAGATAAAACCTACCAAAATAAACCTGTCCCTTTTTGGCAGGTCGGAAGCTAGAGGCGGTAGGGGGCGCCGCTGCGGATGATGGATTCGCGCACCAGGACGTCCATGGCGTCGAGGGTGACCTCGGGCATCTCTCGGTACTTCTGCAGCACCGAGAGCTCGGTGCAGGCCAGAATGACGCGGTCGCAGCCGCTACGGGCGAACTCCCACATCACGCGGTCGAACTTATCCATATCGGGCTCACGTCCGGCCTTCACGTCATCGTAGATAAGCGACATCACATCGTTCTGACGTTTCTCGCTGGGATAGACAACCTCAACACCCGCAGCCTTACATTCGCGTCCGTAGACGCCCGCGCCCACGGTGCCGTCGGTGCCCATAATGCCAATCTTGTGCACCGGCTCGGCCGGCATACTCAGGTTGGGGTCGAACTCGCACTCCCCCATCACCGCACCCGCAAGGGCATAGCGCACCGACTCACGCGGCATGTGGATAATCGGCACCTTCGTAAACGACTGGATCTGGTCGTAGAAGTAGTGCGACGTGTTGCAGGGAATGGCAATGTGCGCACAGCCCAGCGACTCGAGTGCCTGGGCACACTCTTTCATGGTCGCCAGCAGCTTGGCATGCTCGCCGGTCTTAATGGCCAACGTGCGGTCGGGCATGGTCGACTTGGAGAGCACCACCATGTCGATATGTTCCTGATCGCAGGCAGCAGCCGTATGACGCACCACCTGGTCGTAGTAATACGACGTGGCCTCGGCGCCCATGCCGCCGATAACTCCCAGCTTTTCCATCGCCGCCTCCTTGGTGACGCTTGCGCAATTGCGCGTATCATACCCGCGCCCGCCCGATGCAAACCGGACGGGCGCCGCGCTCATCTACTTGTAATACGTCTTGAACAGCTTAAAGTGGCGCAGCTTGGTGTGCCACATGCGCAGCCAGCGGTTAAAGACAAAGTCGCCCTTCATAAACGAAGGGTCGGCGCCCTTGCCTTCCTTGTCCAGGCGATGCACCTTAGCGCGCAGCTCGGGATCCTTGACGTACTTGTCGACGACGCCCATGGGAACGACCATCCACAGGGCCTCGTCCTGCGCCGTCACAAACTCCGGCTCAAACGGGCGGTTGAACACATACTCGTCCACCACATACTTGGCAACGTTAAAGCCGCTGTTGGTGACGTAGTAGTTGCTGCGGCCCTGGCGCGTGTTGAAATCGAAGAACTTAAACGAGCCATCGCGCTCGTCGTACTTAACGTCAAAGTTGGAATAGCCCACAAAGTGAAGGTCCTCGAGCAACTTGCGCACGCCGCCCATGAGTTCGTCGTTAGGCTCGGTAATGATACAGGCATGGTTGCCGACACCGTGGGGCTGATGCTCCTCGAGCAGCACATGGCCCAGGCACATCATGCGGACCTTACCGTTGCGGTCGGAATAGCTGGTGAGCACGCGCATGTACTCGTCGTTGCCGGGCACGCGATCCTGCAAGATCAGATCGTCGGTGTAGCCGCTGGCATACGAATCGCGAATGACCTGTTCCAGCTCGGCGCGGTCGGCAATCTCATAGGCCTTCTTCTGGCCCTCGAACTCATGCTGCCACCACATGATGCCGTCAGAAGGCTTCAGAATCATCGGGTAAGGAAAATCGATCTGGTCGAGCACTTCGGCAGGCGCCTCACCCTGAGCATTGAGCATCGCCTTGGTAAAGGTAAACGTGTGTGGATAGGGCACGCCATGCTTCTCGCACAGCTCGTAGAAGATCTCCTTCTTCTGGCACTGCTCGAGCATGCTGTAGGGCGCGTAGGGAGCGACGATGTTATCCGCCAGCTCATGAGCATCCTTGGCTTGAGCCACGAGAGCGACATAGTTGTCGCCGCAGCCCACAAGGACAATAGTCTTGTCGGCATGCGCTTGGGCAATGCCGTTGACGGTTTTGAGCATCACGGGCATGGTGTCGATATCCACGTTGGGCGTGTAGTCGATAATCTGGCTGCGGTACGCGGGACCCGTCTGATACTTGCCAAAGACCAGACTCTTGACCTGGTACTCCTCGTAGAAGGCGCGCGCCACCGAATAGGCGTTGATGTCGCCACCAAGCAGCACGGGAATGAACTCGCGCTCTGTAAATTGCAATGCCATGGAAACTTCCTATCATGAACTGCCCACACAACGGGCGGTCTTTGCGCAACTGATTTATTCTAGCGTGCCAAGCCGCCGGCGCCCAAAGCTCCACCGTATCTATGGCAATCGACGTAATCGTCCAGCACGAAGGCCAGCACGAAGACGGCGCTCACCGTTGTATGACAACGGGCAATGAACCTACCATTGTTGTAGGATTCAGTGTATTGACATCCTCGAGCGAAAGGCGCGCACGTGCCCCAAGACCATCCGACCGATAATCCCATCCTCAATGCCGCGAGGCGCGAGCTGGCGAAACGTGCGAAAGCGACCGCTCCCCTGTGCACGGCAAACGACGCCCACAACGGACCCGCCCACATCGTCTCGATCAACACGTCGGTACACAAGGGCACTCGCAAGTCGCCCGTCGCCGATGGACGCGACACCGTTATAGAGCAATTTGGCCTCGCCACCGATGCGCACGCCGGACATTGGCACCGTCAGGTTTCCTTTTTAGCCGCGGAGTCCATCCAGACGGCGCAGGCACGCGGGCTCGACGTACACGAGGGTGACTTTGGGGAGAACTTCACAACCCGGGGCATCAACCTGCTCTCGCTCCCTTTGGGCACACAGCTCAAGCTTGGAAGCGACGTGCTCGTCGAAATCAGCCAAATCGGCAAGGTCTGCCACACCCGTTGCGCCATCTACTATCTCGCCGGCGACTGCATCTTTCCCCACGAGGGCGTTTTCGGCGTGGTACTAAAGGGCGGAGAGGTCAACGCCGGTGACGAAATCCAGGTAGTCAAGCTCGGCGACGGCACCTGTTCGTTCACCCCCGCCGAGGCCCTCGAAGAGATTGAGCAGGCTCGCCAGAAGGGCACGCTGTAGTTATAAAACCCCACGTTGAGATGGCTTTTACAGCCCAAAACTCCTCTCAAACAGAGCTCTGTAACGTTAAAGTTGAACTCTATGGTTTCTCAACAATTCATCATAACTGCAGGTCAAAGCCAAAGCCTCAAGTTCAACTTGACCCTTTGGAACCTTTAAGGTTCAAGTTGAGGTCGAAAGCAGTAGTAGAATACCGTTCGAACCATAACCTACGATTGATTGCAGAGGGACTGGATGCAGCATTCGAATCATCGCACCGCAGCGTTCATTGCGTCGAAGCCGGCTCGTATCATCACGAGCGCCGTGCTCGCCGTTGCGCTGACGGCCACGCCGATGCTCTCCCCCGTTGCGGCGTATGCCGCCTCGCAGGCAACGCAGGACCAGCTTTCCGCAGCCCAGCAGAAGATCGAAGCCGCCACGAGCGCCTACAACGACGCCCGCACCAAACTCGATGACCTGCAAAAGCAGATTGACTCCAATGAGGCAAGCATCGAGGAAATCGAGGCCAAGCTTCCCGAGCAGCAGGCCAAGGCAAGCTCCGCCATGCGCGATCTGTACAAGTATCAGAAGGGCACCAATCCCATCGTGAGCTTCCTGGTCAACGCACAGAGCCTGGGTGAGTTCATCACGACCTGCAAATACACCAACCAGATCACGAGCTCGAGCGTCGACGAGATCGAACAGCTCAATAACATGCAAACCGAACTCGAGCAGAACAAGGCTGAGCTCCAGCAGGCCAAGTCTCAGCTTGAGGCAGAGCAGAAAAACGCCGAGGATGCGCTGGCACAGGCCCAGCAGCTCCGCAGCGAGGCACAGGCAAAAGCCGAGCAGGAAAATGCCGCCGAGCTTGCCAAGCTTGAGGCCGATAAGGCCGCTGCCGCCGAGAAGCTCTCGGGCGAGGGCGTAAGCGGCAGCAATTCCAGCAGCCAGGCCACCAACACCAACACCACCATCGACACCACGGTGAACAGCTCCAATACTGGTAGCTCCGATTACGATTCGTTCATTAATGAGTGGACAGGCCGCATCGACAATTATCTCGCCGGCTCCCCCATGGCAGGCCAGGGCTATAACTTTGCCGTCGCCGCTTGGAATACCGGTGTCGACCCCCGTTGGTCCCCCGCCATCGCCTGCATCGAGAGCACCAAGGGTGCTTATTGCGCCAATTCTTACAACGCCTGGGGCTGGAGTGCACGTGGCGGCGGTTGGCGCAGCTTTGGCAGCTGGAGCGAGGGCATCTCCGCTCACGTTGCCTATCTGGGCGCCAACTACGGCTCCACCCTTACCCCGGCAGCGGCCAAAAAGTACTGCCCGCCCACGTGGCAGGACTGGTACAACAAAGTCGCCGCTCAGATGAACCGCATCTAAGTGCAACTGCAAAGGGCCCCAATGGGGTCCTTTTCTTTTAGGTAGCGGAGGTATCGACGACGCCGGTCGCATTGGCAACCGCGACTATGACAATCATGCATAGGAGCAGCACACCCAATGCCTTGAGCCAGAGTTTCGCAAGTTTCTTGCCGCGATAGCTGTCGAGCAGTGCGAATCGCCGACGAAGACGGCGCTTATCGAGCAGTGCGAAATGCATAAGCACCATAAGGCCATCGACAAAGAAAAAATACTCGATTATGAGAAGCCACGTCGGGTAGCTTTGGTTTGCTCCGGTGGGGTGAAAGACGGCAAAGTGACTTCCGGCAAAGAACACAAGCAGCGAGAAGCAGACGAGCGTATTCCAAATGCGGCCCAGAGACTCCGGAACGCGAGAGAGCAGGCCGCATGCAGCGGAGGCGGCAGGGCCAGGAGGCCCTGCGGGGTTCTGGAGCCCTTGGGGCGTCAACACCGTCTCCGAGGCCGGAGTTCGGACAGGCGGCGCAGGAGGCCGCACGGGGCGACTCAGATCGTATGCCGCGCGCGTCGCCCGTCCCAACGCTTCCGCACTCGCAAAACGCTTGGCCGGGTCGAGCGCCATCGACATGCAGACGGCATCGGCAAGTGGAGTGGGAATGCCGCGCGCCTCGCATTGCTCGCGCATGTCGAGCCCTGGCTTAGGGTCGACTCCCGTCAAGCAGAAGAACAACAGGGCGCCAAGTGCGTAGACGTCGCTTCGCACGCTCGTCTGCCCAAACCCATACTGCTCGGGCGGCGCATAGGGTCGCGTGCCAAACTTGACGGTGTCGGCATCGGCGCCATCGTGCCATACGCGCGCGATCCCCAGGTCGATAATCACCAGCGATGAAAACGTCAGGCCGTCATCAGGCGTATAGTTGGCACCTGTCACGATGATATTCGACGGCTTGAGGTCACGATGGATCACCGGCGCCGACGTCTCCCCCGCCATTGCAAAACCGGCATGGAGCTCGCCCACGGCGTCGCAAAGGACAGGATACAATTCACGCGCATAATCGGGGGTGGCTCCCAGACGGTCCACCAGCGCCCCGAGCGTCTCCCCTTCGATGTATTCCATAACCACGTTGAGCTCGTCGCCCACACGACGACAATCGACGATTCTGGGCAGGTGCTCAAAACGCCTGCCTGCCCGCTGAACGGCAAACAGACGCTCGTATGCCCCGCCGATTTGAGCCGAAGCATCGATGCGTTTACGGACAAAGGGGCCGAGCGAGCCACCGCCGGTTCCTTCAAAGTACACGAGCTCGGTTGTTTCAACGGTCGAGCGCTTAAGTACACGCTCCACGCGATAGCTGTCGTCGCAATCGAGCGACGCCAGGTGCTCGGCAAGCGCTGCGGTCAGCTCGTCATCGGAATATGTTGGGGTCTGAGTATCCATAGCCTCCATCATAGCGCAGGGCGCAGACACCCCATGGCATCCGCGCCCCGTTCGTTTGCATCGTTGTTCGGCAGCTCCGCCGGCTCAGATATCAGCCGCTAACTCACCGTCTCCTCGCCAAAGCGATACAGCTCCTCGTTGACCTTTTGGAGGCTGCACCCGCGATCGATGCAAAAGATGATAATCGCATCGCGGCGGTCCTTGCAGTTAAGGACGCTTACCCCGGCAGCCGTCAGCGCACGGTTAGTCTCTTTGAGCGTCAGCGCCATCGCAAAGGCAATCTGCAGCACCTTATTGCGGCTCGGATGCCGCGCACCGGTAAAAATCTGATAGCCAAAGGTCTCATTGAGATCGGCCATACGAACCACGCGCGAGCGCTCCAAGCCCTTTTCCTGCAGCAGCCGCTTCAGGTAGTCCGAAAGCGACGGGGCGGCAAAGTCGTGTTCTTTGATATAGCCATCGATGTTTGGCGCGTCGAGAAGCTCATTGAGTAACTCGTCAGTCAGCTTTTTATCGGGCATACGACTTCACCTCCCATACGGCGCAACGGTAGCGACATGCTAGGCCAGCACCCAGCTTGCAGTGGCAGACTTATCAAACATGTTGGCAAAATACAGTGCCTTCTTGATATCGCCATCAAAGTAGATATTGCCCGCCACGGAGCCACCGGCGGAAAGGGTACCAGACTGCAGCTCATCGGAGCCCTCGCTGTAGTAACCCTGATTCTGCTGAGCGTCGTTGGCGTCCTCGCCCTTCCAGTCGTAGATGTTGTAATCTGCGCCCTCATCGCCATTGTTGACGTACGTGACGTGAATGCCCGTCATGGTCGAACCGTCATAATTTGTGAGGCCGGGCTGGACGGAATCGACAACGACGGAAAGACCGGAAGCCGTGGTCACCGTCGCACCAACCGCCAGGTCAGTCGTAGACTGCTCTTCCTTCTTCGCCTCTTCCTTCTTGTCGTCATCGCCAGCGTCCTCGGTGACGGTCGCCTTATCGCTATCACAACCGGCAAGAAGACCGGCAGTCCCCAAGGCGACGGTGGCGAATGCGCCAAGTGCAGTGCGACGGCTCAGCAGCACTTCGTTTTCGAGCTTTTTCATTATGCATCCTTTCTACGATCCGGCTACCGTGCCGGCACACAGCACATCGTAGGAAGGATTAAACTTGAATTCATTAGCTGAGAGCTAAGGTTGCGGTAAACGGCCAATGCAGTTATCCAAACGCCGAGCAAACGCACTTTGCGCGACCGTCTGCTGGCAGCGCATCAAACCACCGCGACGGATTCCCCGGTAAAAGCACTGATCATCAACAGGACAAAGAACGCCAGGTAGCTGATGCTCAGCAGGTAGGCGATGACCAAAAAGGCAATCCATCCTACATTGGTCTTACCGTCGGCACGACGTTGCTCGCGAGAACGGCACAGCCAAATCGTCACGCCGATGGCCACAATCAACAGCACAAGTGCCGCTGCCGCCAGTCCAGCAAGCGCAAACATAACGCCAATGCTCACAGCAATAACCGGAAGTAAGAGCAAGCCGCACCCGCATCCACCCGGACTATAAACGGCAGATTGTCGGCGCTTCATCGTCACTCCATCACAAGCAATCGTTTGTAGACATCGAGGCCTTTGAGCAGGATTTGCTCGTCAAAGAGCATGGTATCGGTATGCAGGGCGCTCGTGGCATAGGCGGGGCAGCCGTCCGAATCGTTCGGATTGCCTTGGCCGGCGGGCACGCCCGTACCCAGCAAGAAGAAAACGCCCGGCAGATGGCGCTGGTAGAAGGCGAAGTCCTCGGCAATCAACAGTGGCTCGTCCACAAGCTGCAGCTCGGGCAAGGCCGGAGCAATGTGGGCGAACAGCTCGGGGTCGTTATCGACCGGCGGATAACCCTCGGCAAAGTCGAGATCGTACGTGCAGCCCGTTGCGGTGCATGCCTCGTCAAGCACACGGCGCACGCCCTCGCGCGCGCGGTCGAACATATCGTCCGCAAACACGCGCAGGCTACCGGCGACATGGGCCTCCCCCGCCACCGCGTTGCAGACGGTGCCTGCCTGCAGCAGACCAAACTTGCCGATGCAGGGCTCGTCGGCACCCAGCTCGTCCATCAGCTCGCGCTCGGCAACCAAGAACTTGGCCGCCGCCAGTGCGGCATCGTGGGATTCCTCGACCGGAACGCCATAGGTCTTGGCGATATGGATACTCGCGCCATGGATATGAATGTGCGTCTCGCTCGAGCGCGCCAGCAGCGGACCGGAACAGCTCGCCAACGTGCCGGCGGGCAGATCGGGCCACACATGGAAGCCGAAGATGCGATCGGCCCCGGAACGCTCAAACACGCCGCTCTCGCATACCGTCTTAGCGCCACCGGTCGTCTCCTCGGCCGGCTGGAACACAAAGAGCACGTTACGCTTGATGGCGCCCGGCTGCTCACGAATCGAACGGTCGACAAAAGTCGCCGCCGCGAGCGCCATGGCCATGTGGCCGTCGTGACCGCACGCATGCATCTTGCCGGGCTGCGTCGAGGAGAAGGCCACGCCCGTTGCTTCCACGATGGGCAGGGCGTCCATATCGGCGCGAATCGCCGTGGCGTGCGTAGCGCCCACACCGGCATCGAAGAAGGCGCAGACGCAGCTCGGACACGGATGGGTCACCTCGCAGGCAAGCGGAGCGAGCGCGCCCTCGATATAGGCGATAGTCTGCGGAAGATCGAAATCGAGCTCCGGAATGCGATGCAGGTCGCGACGATAACGACGGAGTTCTTGGAGCTCGGTCATGGGGATTCCTTTCATGGGACAACTAGTTGTCCCCTATTGTGACGCAGGATTGTGGCGCCCTTGTTTCTAGCATCATGCTGCATTTTTTAAACGTTATATACGAATACTCTTGTTTGGTAAAGTGCAACGTGGTAGGGTCTTTACCACTTGATAGAGGCGCGGGCACGAAGATCCGCGGGCGAGTCGGCAGACTTTGACCCCGCGGGGAGGCGAAACCCGCCGAACTGGGTTTTTCGGGCACGAACAGCCTGGTGGGCCTGCGGGAAACACCCGCAGGACTGTCTGCAGCAATGCGGGAGCGCTATCCGGACATTGGGTCCACGCTATGCGGATTCGATGCGCCGATGGCGCCGTCTGGATAGCGAGGTTTACGGGACATGGCATTGACCCCCAACGAGGCATATGCGGCCAAGCAGCCGTTTGTGGACAAGGAGACACTCGAGCATATCGTCGAGCAGTTCCCCACGCCGTTTCATCTATACGACGAGGCGGGCATCCGCCGCAACATGCAAGAAGTGCGCGACGCCTTTGCATGGAACCCGGGCTTTAAGGAATACTTTGCCGTCAAGGCCAACCCCAACCCGGCGCTCATCTCCATTCTCAACGAATACGGCTGCGGCTGCGATTGCTCGAGCTATACCGAGCTCATGATCGCCCGCTCACTGGGTATCACGGGACACGACATCATGTTCTCATCCAACGACACACCGGCTGCCGACTTTGAGCTCGCCGACAAGCTGGGTGCCATCGTCAACTTTGACGACATCAGCCACATCGGGTTCTTTGAGCGCGTTGCGGGGCCCATCCCCAAGACGGTCAGCTGCCGCTTTAATCCAGGCGGCCTGTTCCAGCTCTCCAACGGCATCATGGACAACCCGGGCGACTCCAAATATGGCATGACCACCGAGCAACTCTTCGAGGCCTTCCGCATGCTCAAGGACAAGGGCGCCGAGGACTTTGGCATCCACGCATTCCTTGCCAGCAACACCGTCACCAACGACTACTACCCCAAGCTCGCGCGCATCCTCTTTGAGCTTGCCGTACGCCTGGAGCGCGAGACCGGCGCACACGTCGCCTTCATCAATCTGTCCGGCGGCGTCGGCATCCCCTACCTGCCCGAGCAGCAGGCCAACGACATTCGCGCCATCGGCGAGGGAGTACACGCGGCATACGACGAGATCCTGGTTCCCGCCGGCATGGGCGATGTGGCCATCTGCACTGAGATGGGCCGCTTTATGATGGGCCCCTACGGCTGCCTGGTCACCAAGGCTATCCACGAGAAGCAGATCTACAAGGACTATATCGGTGTGGACGCCAGTGCCGTCGACCTCATTCGTCCCGCCATGTATGGCGCTTACCACCACATCACGGTGATGGGTCAGCCGGGCGGCGCCGACAAGGCCACAGCGCCCGTCACGAACACCTATGACATCACGGGCAATCTGTGCGAGAACAACGACAAGTTCGCTATCGATCGCGAGCTGCCGCATATCGACATGGGTGACCTGCTTGTAATCCATGATACCGGTGCGCATGGCTACTCCATGGGCTACAACTACAACGGCCGTCTGCGCTCCGCCGAGGTGCTGCTGCGCCCCGACGGCTCGGCCGACCTTATCCGCCGCGCCGAGCGCCCGGGCGATTACTTTGCCACGCTCGACGTGCTGCCGTGCGGCCGAGAGCTGCTGGCCAAGTCGCGCGCCGAAAGTGCCCGCCGTCGCGCCCAAGACGAGCGCCTAGCAGTCGCAGCTCAATGGAACAAACGCATCCAGATCGCGGAGGCGAAGGAGAAGAACATGGACATCCGCAATCTCGAGGGCTCAATCGTCGCCCTGGTTACGCCGTTTAAAAAGGACGGCAGTGTCGACTTTGACGCGCTCGAGCACCTTATCGATTTCCACCTGCAAAACGGCACCGACGCCATCCTCACCCTGGGCACCACCGGCGAGAGTGCCACGATGACCGATGACGAGGACAACTCCGTCGTCGCCGCCGTGGTCAAGCATGTTGCAGGACGCGTCCCCGTCATCGCCGGCTCGGGCTCCAACTCCACGCAGACCATGCTCACCAAGTCGCTCACCTATCAGGGCCTGGGCGCCGACGGTCTGCTGCTCATCACCCCCTACTACAACAAGTCCAACGAAGAGGGTATCTATCAGCACTTTAAAACCGTCGCCGATGCCGTGGACATCCCCTGCATCCTGTACAACATCCCCGGCCGCTGCGGCTGCGGTATCAGCGAGCGCAACGTAGAGCGCCTGGCCGCGCACCCCAACATCATGGGTATCAAGGAGGCCTCGGGCAACGTCGCCTACGCGGCCAAGATCGCCCACCTGCTGTCAGACGACTTCCGCATGTACTCGGGCGAGGACGCGCTTACCGTGCCGCTCATGAGCCTGGGCGCCTCGGGCACCATCAGCGTGTGGGCAGACGTGCAGCCGCAGCTCGTACACGACATGTGCCGCGCTTATCTGGACGGCGACGTAGCGCGCGCCCGCGATATCCAGATTGCCGGCCAGCCGCTCATCAACGCCCTCTTTAGCGAGGTCAACCCCATCCCCGTTAAGGAAGCGCTCGCCCAGATGGGCATGATCGAGGCAAACTACCGTATGCCGCTGTGCCCCATGGCAGACGACACACGATCCGCACTTACCGATGCTCTGAAGGGAGCTGGTCTGCTTGATTAAGACCGTCATTATGGGAACGGGCCGCATGGGCTCGCTCATCCGCACCACCGCCGAAAGCATTGTCGATGCCGCCGGGCAGCCCGTTTTTGATATCGTGGCCCAGATTGGCTTCGATTTGAGCGAGCTCGAGAACGCACCGGTTGCCGATGTGATTATCGACTTCTCGAACGTCGTGACCTTCGATGCCGTCGTCGCCTATGTCGAGCGCACGGGCGCCGCACTCGTTTCCGGCACCACGGGCTACACACCCGAGCAGATGGACTGCCTGCGCGAGCTGGGTCAGAACGCCCGCGTCATGCACTCCGGCAATTACTCCATCGGCATCGCAGCCCTGCGTCATCTAGTGGCCCAGGCCACGCGTGAGCTGCCCGGCTTTGACTGCGAGATTGTCGAAACTCACCACAACCAAAAGGTCGACGCCCCCAGCGGCACCGCAAAGCTGCTGCTCGACGCCGTAGTCGAGGCCGAGCCCGAGGCAGGCTACCACCCCGTTTACGGACGCGAGGGCATGTGCGGAGCGCGCGACCCCAAGGAGATCGGCATGCACTCGCTGCGCGGCGGCACCGTAGCCGGCGTGCACGAGGTGAGTTTCTTTGGCCAGGACGAGGAGGTCACGCTCACCCACCGCGCCGCAAGCCGTCAGATCTTTGTCAACGGCGCCTTAGCAGCCGCGCAGAAGCTCGTCACCCGCGAACCCGGCTTCTATACGTTCGACCAGATCATGTTTGCCTAACCAGGTATCAACCGGATCCACCCAAAGGAGAGACAGCAAATGAGCAACGCAGCCGAGATGGATGCACAGGAGATTATCAACTACATCGCCACCGCGCCAAAAAAGACGCCCGTCAAGCTGTACGTGCGCGAGAAGCCGGGCATGAAGGTCCAGTGGGGCAATGCGCACGTCTACGGCGGTCGTCGTGGCAAGACCGTCTTTGGCGACTGGGATGAGCTTAAAGCCATCTTGGACGCCAACGCCGATTCCATCGATTACTACGATGTGGAGAACGACTGTCGCAACTCCGCCGTGCCCATGCTCGACCTTAAGGGCATCAACGCCCGCATCGAGCCGGGCGCGATCATCCGCGACCGCGTCGAGATTGGCGACCGTGCCGTCATCATGATGGGCGCCATCATCAACATCGGCTCCGTTATCGGCGAGGGTTCCATGATCGATATGGGCGCCGTGCTGGGCGGCCGCGCCACCGTGGGCAAGAACTGCCATATCGGCGCCGGCACCGTGCTGGCAGGCGTTGTGGAGCCCGCCAGCGCCACGCCCGTCATCATCGAAGACGATGTCATGATCGGCGCCAACGCCGTGGTCTTGGAGGGCGTGCGCGTGGGCAAGGGCGCCGTCGTGGCTGCCGGTGCCGTGTGCGTCGAGGACGTCCCCGCCGGCGCCGTCGTGGCCGGCATTCCCGCCCGCGTCATCAAGATGCGCGACGAGAAAACCGACAGCAAGACCGGCCTCGAGGAAGGCCTGCGCCAGCTTTAACAGTTACGGCGTTTTACCAAACGCCGTAACGACTCGACGCTGCAAACGCCCCTAGGCGGCAATCTGACGTTCAATCGTCGGTCGCGTACCAAAGTACGCTTCCCTCCTCTTTCACGTCACCTTGCTCGCCTAGGGGCGTTTTCGCTGACTTATGCTCAACCTGTAATGCAATTCAATCCCAAGCAAGAAGGCCGAAGCCCCAACCAGGGCTTCGGCCTTCTTTATCTCAAGGTTCCGTCGTATTCGACCATGGCTGGATGCTTCGACAAACGATCGGCAGCCGTCTTATAGACTTCGGAACGGTCGCGCCGACCTATTGCAACGATCTCGGCAATCTCAACCGTTCCGTCCTCTCGGATTCGAAATACCATTCGGAGTCCCGCCTTTCGCCATTTAATCTTTTTGCAGCCGGCAAGCTCACCGTGAAGCGGCGTTCCGATTTCATCGGCGCGCGTCTTTAATTTCGCCACTGCAATGCGGACGAGCCTTCGCTGAGAACCATCTAGTTTTTGATATTCCTTTTCGACGTCTCGATTCAAAAAGCCGACGACAAAGTGCCCGCTCATTCGAAAAGATCCTCATCCGAAATCGCGTCGGAGTCCATCGATTCGAACTCCGCGAGCTCCTCAGGAGTCAGGGTATCTTCAAACGGAATAAACTCATGCGGTCCGTTTTTGATTCGATCTGCCGCAATACGATCAAGCTCAAGTTCGCGAAGGTACTGTAGGGCGCCGTACATTTCCTCATAGGCGGCGTAGTCGATAATCACGGTATCGATATCGTTATGATCGGCGATAAACTGCGGCGCGCGCTTAGCGCGCTTGCGAACGGCAGATAAGGACTTGCTCGCTTCGGTGGCAGAAACCACCTGATCTTTTGTAAACACCGGCTTTTCCAGAACAAGTGGGGACATTTGTACCTCCAAAAAAATAATCTGGATTATATTTCAAAGTATACTTCAAAATATAATCCAGATTTCTCTTTGGAAGAAACTATTGCGCTATCGGTTCTCGATGCTTCCGATGTTCTTGAGCTCGATGGAGATGAGGCCGTTGGGCTCGTTGACAAACTCGATGTATTCGGAGTTCGAACCCATCTCGGCCGGGAAGCTGATCTCGATACCCGTATCGGTTCGAATCTTATGATTGCGCACGGCCGCACGCTCGACCTGTTTACGCTCCACGGGCACGCGCTCGGGCACCTTTTCCTCGGTCAATGCCGCACGAACGCTCTCTTTGATGACCGGCTCGTCCTCAAAGACCTCGTCGACGATATCCCAAGGCGGCAGTTCCTCGTCGTCTTCGACCTTCTCGGCAACAGCGGCTTTGACCTTGGCGAGCGCCACGGCCGTATTGGCGCCGTGCTCCTCGGCAACCTCCTCGACCACGCGCGTCACGGTGTCGATAATCTCCTTGCCCGACACGCCCGTATCGCACTGCAGCAGGCCGTCGGGAATAAGCATGCGGTCCTCGCCGGCGATCTTGCGCTTTTTGTCCACGTAGCCGATCTCCATGGTGCTCGCGCGCACGATGGCGTAGCTCGGCACCTTTTGGGAAGGATTCGGCAGAATAGCATAGTGGCGCGCGATGTCGTTGCGCACCTCGCCCTCCTCGCGGCCCACCTCGTGCATAAAGGCCTGCTTGGACCCAAGTAACATGACAGCAAACCAGCGGGCGTCCTCATCGTCGTCAAAGTCCGCCACAAGCACGTCGGTAGACTCGGCCTTTTCGGCCTTGGCAAGCTCCGAGGAGATGAACTCCGCAATCTGCTGCGACAGGTCCACGAATTCGCGCTCGCCAAAGAAATAGCCCTTGAGCTCACCGCCGAATGCGGAGTTCTCGGCAAACGTGGCGCGCTTGTTATCGGCAGACGTGCGGGCGCGACGCAGATGCGTGGTCACGAAGTTGCGCACGGTGCGGCTCTCGATATCGAGCTCGCGCTGGCTCATGACGTTGACGGCCGAGTCAAAGTCCAGGATATGCAGGATTGCGTGATAGATTTTCATATACGGCATTCCGTTCTAGATCGATTTCAGCACGAATCAGTATAGCGGTCGTGCCCGCCCCAATGCACCAACATGCCCCTTTGCACCAGCGTTAACGCAGGAGCTCGGACTGCCACGCCTCGAGCTGCTCTGCCAGGCTCTTGCCGGCAGCAGGAACGTTGAGCTCGGAACGCTTGGGCAGCAGGGCGCATTTAAGAATTGCGACGACGGTCTGCGAGATGAAACTGCGCGTATCTTTGTCGAAGCTCTGAGCAGCCTGGAGCATCACCGGCAGGCTCTCGCGCAAATTCCCTGCGATATCTGCGAACCGTTCGGCCCCTGTGGCTTCAAACACGGAGAACAACGCATCTACAAAGCGCTCGCGCTCGGCAGGCCCCACTGCAAGCAGCATCTCGCGAATAGAGCTATCGACGTATCGAGCGCCGGCAGACAGACGCTCGCAATACACAAAGTCGTAGCCGTCAACGACCCAGCTAAAGGGATTGTGCTGCAGCAGACTGAATTCGGTGCTCTCGACAATGGCGTAATCTTCCTGCGTCTCGAACATCATGCCGAAAATCGAAGACTGGGGCAGGGTCTTGTCGATGCGGCCGGAAAGACCTGCGAAGGCGTCACCGCTCAGGAACTCCTCGACAAAGCCGGGGCCATCGTGGGAGAAGGCCCGTTCGATCCGGTCGCCAGCAGCGTCAGAGCACATCGCCGCGCCATACACCGCCAAGTTTCCGCCCTTGGAATGGCCTCCGCACAAGAGCGGACCATCAATCGCGGCCACCGCCTCGTCCACATAGCGCGCCGCAGATTCCTGGGCCGGCACAGGACACCGGAAAGCCATGTTAAAGTCCTCTTTCCAGCCCACGATCGTGCTGTCGGTCCCCCGGAAGGCAAGATAGGAAAATCCTGCCGGGAATCGGAACGTCATGGCCGCAAACTGCTCCGTCGTTGCCACGTCGCTCACGGCACGGTATCCGCACACGCGCACGCCGCGGTAGCGCGGACTTGCCGCAACAGCCTCCAACAGGGCACGGCTCCCCTCCGGATCCCACAGGTCGCCAATCATGTCTTGGTAGCACTCGGCGCGCAGCAGCTCGCGTACGTCTAGGCCCTGCCAGTTCGTCAGCTCCGCCATATCACCCGGCAAACGCAAATAGGACAACCACGCAAAGACCAGGCTATCCACCGCGCAGAACGGCCGTTCCTCAAACGGATCAAACGCCGTCTGGGCATAGGTCAAAAAATTAGGCGAATCCGACATGGCCCTCCCATCAACTATGGTGCATTGGGGTGGTGCAAAGTAACCTGACCCCCTCGCACCAAAAAGGCGCCCGGACCGTGTGGCCCGGACGCCTTTCATTGTAGCCTGTTGCTTAAACGAGCCGAATTTAGCAGGAGAAGTCGACGCTGTCGATGATGTCCTTGAGGGCCTTTGCGGAGGCGGTGAGCTCATGCTGCTCGTCATCGTTCAGCGGCACGGGGACGCGGCAGACAACGCCATCGCGGCCGACGACGGTCGGCATGGAGATGGCCAGATCGGACAGGCCATACTCGCCCACCATGAGCGAGGAAACGGGCAGCACGGTCTGCTCGTCACGCATGACAGCGGTGCAGATGCGCTTGACGGCCATGGCAACGCCATAGTAGGTAGCGTGCTTCTTCTCGATGATGGTGTAGGCGGAGTTCTTGACGTCCTCGGCGATACGCTTCTCGGCAGCCTCGTGCTCCAGATGACCGTGAAGCTCGCAGAAGGTGTTCAGCGGAACGCCAGCAACCTGAGCGCTGGACCAAGCGACAAACTCGGAGTCGCCGTGCTCGCCCATGACATAGGCCTGGACATCGCGCGGGTCAACCTCAACGTGGGCACCAAGCATCTGCTGCAGACGGCCAGTGTCGAGCACGGTGCCGGAGCCGATGACATGGCCCTCGGGCAGGCCGGACATCTTAATGGCAGCATAGGTCAGAACATCAACCGGGTTGGAGACGATTAGCAGAATGCCGTCGAAGCCGGACTTCTTAATCTCGGGGATAATGGACTTAAAGATGTTTACGTTCTTGTTGACCAGGTCCAGGCGGGTCTCACCGGGCTTCTGGGCAGCGCCAGCGGTGACGACGATCATGGCGGCGTCGGCGACATCGGAATAATCGCCGGCGTAGATCTTCATCGGCTCGGCAAACGTCATGCCGTGCGCGATATCCAGAGCCTCACCCTCGGCGCGGTTCTTGTCCACGTCGATGAGAACCATCTCGGAGAACAGACCACTCTGCATCAGCGCGAACGCCGAAGACGAACCGACGAAACCGCAGCCGACAATAGCGACCTTCTTCTCGTTAACCATTACTTTCTCCCATCTCTCTCCACAAGCAAGCCGCCGGGAACGACCCGAGCGGCTTGCCGTAATCCCAATACATCCAATCGGGACTTTGATTATGCTCCTATTCGCAGCCAAAAATCGACCGTTTACCGAAATTGTTTGCAGGATTCGTATAATAACTGCACGAAATCGGTTTCGCGCTATTGACGAGCCGAAATACCTTTCTAATACAGGCCCGCCTCGCGAATGGCCTCGACAGCCAAAGCGATCTGATCGGGCGGCAGGACCAGTGCCATACGCACGTGCCCCTCCCCCGAAGGGCCAAAGCTCGCGCCCGGCGTCACCACAACGCCGGCCTTCTCCATGAGCTCCTCGCAAAACGCCATGGAATCGGTGCGACCACCGGGAAGCTTGGCCCACACAAACATAGAGCCATGCGCGTTGGGACGCTCCCAGCCCAGGCCCTCAAGACCGTCGCACAGGGTATCGCGGCGCTCCTGGTACTTCAGACGCTGCGCCTCGACCTCATCGCGCGGACCGTTCAGGCAGGCGATGGCGGCCTTCTGAATCGGGAAGAACATACCAAAGTCGATCTGGCTGCGCAGCTTGGCAAAGGCGGAGACCACGTCCTCGCGGCCGACCAAAAAGCCGATACGCGCACCGGTGACGTTAAACGACTTGGAGAGCGAGAAGAATTCCACGCCCACCTCGAGCGCGCCAGGGTACTGCAAAAAGCTTCCGCCCGGCTCGCCGTCGAACACGATGTCGGAGTACGCGTTGTCATGGACGATGAGCAGGTCGTGCTCGCGGGCAAAAGCGATGATCTCCTCGTAGACCTCGGGCGTGCCCACCGAGCCGACCGGGTTCGCGGGCAGCGACACGATCATATACTTGGCACGGTCGGCCACCTCGGGATCGATACCCGCCACATAGGGCAGGTAATTATGCTCGGCAACCAGCGGATAGTATTCGAGCTTGGCATCGGCGATCTTGGCGCCCGCCTCAAAGACCGGGTAGCACGGATCGGGAACCAGAATGGTGTCACCCGGATCGAGCAGGGCCAGGCCCAAATGGCCCACGCCCTCCTGCGTGCCGTTGCACGACTGCACCATGGACGGCGTGATGCCCGAAACGCCAAAGCGGCGCTCGTAGTAATCGCACACGGCCTGCTTGAGTTCGGGCAGGTCGCGCAGGGCATACTTCCACATCTCGGGATCTTGGGCTGCCTGCGTGAGCGCCTCGACCACGTGGTCGTACGGCTTAAAGTCGGGCGTGCCCACGCTCATGTTGTAAATGGTCTTGCCCTGAGCCTTCAGCGCGAGAAGCTTGTTGTTGAGCGAGGCAAAGACCTCCGCGCCAAAGCGGTCGAGACGCTGCGATGCCTGCATGGTGCCACCTTTCGATATAAAAACGCGGCGCTCCGACAAGAGCGCCGCGCGATACGGGCCATCAGATTGCAAAAGTGTAACGCTTGCAACCCCCGTATTGGTTCAATTTAGCCAACCTTAGTCAACTGGATTGAGCGCGTCGATCTGCGCAAGCCACAGACGCGAGCTAGCGTCACTCGGCATACGCCAATCGCCGCGCGGGCTGAGCGTCACCGAACCCACCTTGGGACCATCGGGCAGGCAGCTGCGCTTAAACTGCTGGGCAAAGAAGCGACGGTAGAACGTACGTAGCCACGTGTGGACGGTCTTGGCGTCGTAGACGCCCTCGAAGCTCTTGAGCGCCATGCGGTAGATCTTGCCCGGCTCAAAGCCAAAACGCAGCAGGTAGTAGAGGAAGTAGTCGTGCAGCTCATACGGGCCCACCAAATCCTCGGTCTTCTGCGCAATCTCGCCGTCGCCCGTGGGCGGCAGAAGCTCGGGGGACACCGGCGTATCGAGGATATCGAGCAAGACCTCGGCAATGCGCCCGCCAAAGACATCGGCGGCATAGCGCACCAGATGGCGCACAAGCGTCTTGGGCACGCTCGCGTTGACGGCATACATGCTCATATGGTCGCCGTTGTAGGTTGCCCAGCCGAGCGCCAGCTCCGACAGGTCGCCCGTGCCAATGACAAAACCGCCAGCCTGGTTGGCCAGATCCATCAGAATCTGCGTGCGCTCGCGCGCCTGGCTGTTCTCGTAGGTCACGTCCTGCACGGCCGGATCATGCTCGATATCCTTAAAGTGCTGCTCCACGGCAGCATGGATCGAGACCTCGCGGAAGCTCACACCCAAGTCACGAGCGAGCGACTCGGCATTGGACTTAGTGCGGTGCGTCGTGCCAAAGCCGGGCATGGAAACCGCTGTGATGCCGGTGCGCGGCAGGCCCAGTGCATCGAAGGCACGCACGGTCACAAGCAGCGCTAGCGTGGAGTCCAAGCCGCCCGAAAGGCCGATGACCGCAGCCTTGGTACCTGTGTGGGCGAGGCGGGTCTTGAGGCCCGCAGTCTGCAGGTCGAGGATGGTCTCGCAGCGCTCGGCCAGATCGCCGTGGTCGGCCGGCACAAAGGGCGCGCGCGGGAAAACGCGGTCGATATCGCAGGCATCGCGCAAGACAGGTTCTTCGGCCAGCACGCCCTCAAACGAAAACTCAACGGTCGTGGCCTCCGGAGCATCGTCGGCACGCGTCCACGTCGTCGAGCGACGGCGTTCAGCAACCAGGCGGTCAAGGTCAACGTCGGCGATGGCCATATCGCAGGTAAGCAGTTTGGTCGCGACGAGCTTGGAGCCGTTTTCGTAGACGAGGTTCTCGCCCGCAAAGACCATGTCGGTCGTGGACTCGCCCTCGCTCGCGTCCGCATAGGCATAGGCGCAGTACAGGCGCGCGCTCTGGTTGGAAATGAGGCTGCGGCGGTAATCCGCCTTACCGATAATCTCGTCCGAAGCCGACGGATTGAGGATCACCGTCGCACCGGCAAGCGCCATCTCGGTCGAAGGGGGCGCCGGCACCCACAGGTCCTCGCAGACCTCAACGCCCAGCACCATATCCTCGGCACCTTCATCACAGCAGCGGTAGACAAGCCCCGAACCCAGCGGAACCGGACCCCGACCGGCAAACTCGACCCACACAGGATCTGCGGGCGCCGGAGCAAACCAGCGGCGCTCGTAGAACTCGCCATAGTTGGGCAGATACTTCTTGGCCGTGAGGCCCAAAAGCTCGCCCGCGCAGCACACGGCGGCGCAGTTGTAGATATTCTCGGCAACTGCAACGGGAAGACCAATGGTAAAGACAATCGGCAGCTCGCGAGTCTCGTCGAGGATATGCACCAGAGCAGCCTCGCAGGCATGCAGCAGCGTGCGATTATGGAACAGATCAGCCGCGGTATAGCCAGTCAGATTAAGCTCGGGCAAAACCAGAGCACGAACGCCGCGCTCGGTAGCCTCGCGAACAGCCGCCAGCGCAACCTCGGCATTGCCCTCGACATCAGCAACGCGAATCCGCGGCGACGCCGCCGCCACACGTAAAAAGCCGTCAGACTGAGAAAGGTGAAGATTCATAAGAATGCTCCCGTGCGTAGACGCCATTCACAACAATTAGCAAGCTCTATTGTAGTTCAACCGCCGGGTACAACCGCATCCCACCAACTTGGTGAGCTATTGATGAGTTGATGGTATCTGTTAAATGTCACGTACGATTCACATCTGGTGGGTACCCTGATGGCTACACGAAACGAAGCAGATTTACACCGGGAGGACCCCGTATGACAACCAAGTACACCGACGCGCCGCGTACACGCGTCATGACTCCCGCCGCACTGAACAACGGCGTTCACGAAAACCATTCCATCGGCCAGACCATGGCCATCGCGCCCAAAAAGGGCCTGTTCGACGACATTTCCATTCCCCAGATCATCGCCGGCGCCGCAGCTGCCGCCACGAGCGTGGCGCTTGCTTCAAAGATCGGCATTGCCGGCTCGGTGATTGGTGCCGCTGTGAGCTCAGTCATCACTGTTGTGTCCTCGCAGGTCTATCGCCACTTTATCTCCGCCAGCGCCGAAGCAATCAAGGGCACGCATGCCGCCGTCGACTACCCTGCCGGCGCCTACGAGCCCGTTGAGCCCAATGTCGAGGAGCACCTAGGTGGCGCCGCGACCACGCAGGAGATGCGTCAGGTTGCGGGACGCGCGACCACGGCGCGCGTCGCCCCCAACAGTCTGCGCGCCAAGGCGGCGGCTGAGCGCAGCCAGACGCAAAAGAAGGTCATCGTCTTCTCGATCGCCATTGCCATCGTCGCGGTCATCGCCTGCGCCGGCGCCATCCTTATCACCACTGCCGGTGAGGGTCTGGGCGAGCGTCCCGAGCCAATCCTTTCGTCGCGCACGACCGAGAGCGATGCAAATGGCAACACCCAGTCGCAGGATCAGCAGGCGCAGACGGACGATACGCAAGACAGTTCTACCTCTGCCAATTCGTCCTCGAACACCCAAAACCAATCGCAGGGCACCGATTCCTCTACGGCCAACAGCAGCACGCCGTCCGGCACGACCGACTCAAGCCAAACGACTGGCGGTTCGCAGCCGAGCACGGGCGGCCAGACGAGCGACACCACTTCGGGAACGGGCACAGCAGACAGCAACAACACCAACAGCTCGAACAGCTCGAGTGGAACCGCGTCCGGCACGGCATCTGACAACTCGAGCCAAGGCACGGCATCGGGCAACTAAGTACATTTGCCTCTCATAGATAACCGACCTGTACAACGGGCGCGAATCGAAAGCGGTTCGCGCCCGTTTGCCTTGGGCGCCGCCATGGCGAACGCTATGCGATGGTAAGATGCTTTACATGTGTAAAGAGGAGATTTGCCATGAGCAAGACAATAGTTAGGCCCACGCTTTCGCTGGGCAACCACATCTATCTGTATCGCCTGCTGCGCGACGCGATTGGGTGCGGCAAGCAAACGTTTATGACACAGGTCGAGGAGGCGCTCGCCGCCGGCGACATGACCGCTTATGACCTGGGCTTTGAGTCCACGCGTGAGCTGCTCGAGGAGCTCGACGACTGCATTAAGCTGACCGTCTTTAAGGGCGGTCGCCTGTATGCCACCGTCATCGCCAACGAGGCTTGGGATGCTGCCCTTGCCAAGGGCGAGGACAAGCCCAAGGCAGCCAAGGGAGCCAAGCAGTCCTACAAAAAGAAAAAGCGCGGCGAGAAGGACCTCAAGGCCGTGCGTCCCAAGCACGTTAAACGTCCCAAGCCAGAAACCATGGTTGAAGCCGTGCCGGAGCCCGAGCCCGAGGCAGAGATCGAAGTCGCTATTGAGGTAACAGCAGAAGCCGAAGCCGAAGCCGCCGCCACGACCGATCCCGAAGTCATATCCGAGCAGGAAGCGGCTGCGGAGCCCAACGAGGCTCCCAAGTCGACAACCGAAGAAGCCGCTAGCCAATCCGAGACGCCTGCGTTCCAAAACAGCGATGTCTTTGGCGACGAGGCCGAGGACGATCAGCCCGACCAGTCCGCCGATCAAGACGCTACCGAGTCGACGCCGAAGCCCGAGACGCTGCAGCCTGCCATCTCGCTTACGGTGGTCTACGACCCCGAAAACGCCAACGCCGGCATCACCACCATGGCATCCACGCCCGTCGAGGCAAAGCCGAGCGTCGAGAGCGAGAGCACAACGCAATCTGAGGTTGAAACCGCAGTTGCAGACACGCCCGCTACCGTGGAACCCGTAGATTCCGTAGTCAAGCCGGAAGCAACGACTGAGCCCGCACCCACCACCGAGCCCGTGCCCGCCCCTGCCTGTGACCAGGCTCCCGCACCTGCACCGACTCCGGTCCCCGCTGCGACCCCAGCCCCCAAGCCCGCAGCACCAACCATCCCCGACGACTTCCCCGTCGATTTCGCAACCGAGGTCTTCTGCCCCGGCCCATTGCTACACCAGCTGTCGACCTATCTCCCCTACGGCGCCGATACCCTCGGTATTGTCGGCGAGTACTACTGGATCGCCCGCGAGCGCGGTACCATCGAGGCCGCGCGAAACCGCGCAAGCTTCCCCCTGCGCTACACGCAGGCCGGCGAGCGCCGCGAGGTTACCGTGCGCATCCGCCGCAACACCACCGGCGGTCTCGGCGCCACCTGGACCATCGACAAGGTCGAAGAATCCGCCGAATAGTAAAAGGGACGATAACCCTCAAGGTTATCGTCCCTTTTTCGTTAGGTCACCTGAACTCGACTAATCTCGCGTCAGCTTGCGGTGAATGCGATGCGGCTGGGCTGCGTCCTCGCCCAGGCGCTCGATGCGGTTGGCCTGATAGGCCTCGAAGTTGCCCTCGAACCAATACCAGTTGCCCGGATTCTCGTCGGTGCCCTCCCACGCCAGAATGTGCGTGGCGACGCGGTCCAGGAACATGCGGTCGTGGCTAATGACCACCGAGCAGCCCGGAAACTCGAGCAGCGCCGCTTCGAGCGAGGACAGCGTCTCGACGTCGAGATCGTTCGTGGGCTCGTCGAGGAGCAGCAGGTTGCCGCCCTGCTTGAGCGTGAGCGCCAGGTTCAGACGATTGCGCTCACCACCGGAGAGTACGCCAGCACGCTTCTGCTGGTCCTGGCCCTTAAAGCCAAAGCTCGCCACGTACGCGCGGCTCGGAACCTCGGTCTCGCCGACCATCATGTGGTCCAGGCCGTCCGAGACGACCTCCCACAGGTTCTTATCGGGGTCGATGCCAGAACGGTTCTGATCGACATAGGAGATCTTGACGGTCTCGCCCACCTCGAGCCCGCCCGAAGTCAGCGGCTCCAGGCCCACGATGGTCTTGAACAGCGTGGTCTTGCCCACACCGTTGGGGCCGATGACGCCCACAATGCCGTTGCGCGGCAGGGTGAACGATAGGTCGTCGATGAGCACGCGACCGTCGAACTCCTTGTGCAGGTGATGGGCCTCGAGCACCTTGTTACCCAGACGCGGTCCAACGGGAATGCGGATGTCGGTCCAGTCGAGCTTCTGGCTTGCGCGGGCCTCGGCCTCCATCTCCTCATAGCGAGCCAGACGGGCCTTGTTCTTGGCCTGACGGGCCTTGGGCGAGCTGCGCACCCACTCGAGCTCGGCCTCCATGCGCTTGGCGAGCTTGGCGTCGCGGTTGCCCTGCGCCTCGATACGGGCGGCCTTGGTCTCCAGATACGTGGAGTAGTTGCCCTTGTAGGGATAAAGGTGACCGCGGTCGACCTCGCAGATCCACTCGGCAACGTTATCCAGGAAGTAGCGATCGTGTGTGACGGCAAGCACCGCGCCCTGCCACAGGATGGACTCGGCGTCCAGGTGGTTGGTGGGCTCGTCGAGCAGCAGCAGGTCGGGAGCCTCGAGCAGCAGCTTGCACAGGGCCACGCGGCGGCGCTCGCCGCCGGAAAGCACGTTGACCGGCATGTCGGAATCGGGCAGCTGCAGGGCGTCCATGGCCTGGCCGAGCTTGGAATCGATATCCCAGCCGTCAGCAGCGTCGATCTCGTCCTGGAGCTTGCCCATCTCGGCCATGAGGGCGTCCATGTCGCAATCCGGGTCGCACATCTCCTCGCCGATCTTATTGAAGCGATCGACCTTGGCGATCATATCGCCAAACGCCATGCGCACGTTCTCGATGACGGTCTTGTCGTCGTCGAGCGTCGGCTCCTGCTGCAGGATGCCCACGGTGTAGCCGGGGGTGAGCCTGGCATCGCCGTTGGAGACCTCCTCGATACCGGCCATGATCTTGAGCAGGGTCGACTTGCCCATACCGTTGGGGCCCACGACGCCGATCTTGGCACCGGGGTAGAAGCTCAGGGTCACGTCGTCAAGGATCACCTTGTCGCCATGGGCCTTGCGAGCCTGATACATCTGGTAGATAAACTCTGCCATTTGCCTGTTCTATCCTTTCTACCTGCTGTTTCCCTATTCTTGATTCGCCTTAGTGGAAACGAAATGAGGGAACCAGCTCTGAAACGTAACGAAAAAGGGGCATGGTTGCCCACACCCCCTAATACTACCTGGGAAAAGTCCCCCGGAACATACTATGAACTGCGTACGCTAGTTTTCCGCAACCTTAACGAGCGGCTCGCTGCGATTTGCGCCACAACAGATACGAGTAGACGTAGACGGCTCCAACCGAACCAAACGCCAGAGCCGCAATCACCGCGGCGACGACTTCACTCGAAAGCACGCTGCCTGCCACGCCCATCACAATCAGGCCAATACCCAGCACCATAAAGCAGGCGCCGCCAAAACGCTGCGTACGGCGCCAGTTCTCGGGATCGGCAAGCGCCCAGGGTGTCTTGATACCGAGCGTATAGTTCTGCTTCACACGCGGCAAGTAGTTGCCTACGCCGATGAACAGCAAACCGACAACACCGGAAATCAGCACGTTAACCGAACCGACCGCCGGCACCACGCCCCAGACCGTAAGCTCTCCCAGCCAGCTTATGGCGCACATGAACAAGGTGAAGGCGATTACGAAGCCCTGGTAGAACTTGCCCGAGGTTCGATATGCCTCACCTTTGGGGTCGATGCGCGGCACCACGCAGAACATTGCGAGAAGCGCCAGAGGCAGCACGCCGAGCGCGGAGGCCATCCAGCTAGGACCCCAACCGTCGACGGCGCCGTTCGCGCCCCAGTGCGTGGGAATCTGCGCAGGCAAGCTCGGCATCACCATGAGGTGCGCTACGACATTGGCGACGCACAGAGCGACCAGCGCAATCCACACGCGCGACGATACCCCCGTGGGGTGAATGCCCTTGTTTTCGTTATTCATCCTTATCACCTTCCGTGTTTGTAAAACCCATAAACCAGCCAATCAAATCCTGCATGACGGTGGTGTTTAAGCTGTATACGATGTTTTGGCCATGACGTTCGTCGGTCACCAGCCCGGCATTTTTAAGCGTCGCCAAATGGTGGCTCAGCGAAGGCTTGCTGATGTCAAAATGCTCGGCAAGCTCCCCCGCCGTGCAATTGCCCTCGCGCAGCAGCTCCAAAATACGCCGCCGCGTCGGATCGGCCAGTGCCTTAAAACCCTCTCCCGGCATAAGACCTCCTCTCAGCACCCCTCATGACGCGCACACTATACTCGATATTTAGATATTTGTCTAACTATCTAATTCAGCAATAGCCATAGAACACTCGTTCGCTTTTAGTTACAATACCGTTAGAAGCAGATGGGCCAGCTCCCCTCTACCAGAGAAGGAGATGGACTATGAGTATTGACGATGTCCTGACGTTGTTATTGCTTGTAATCGCGGCTGTGGAGCTCGGCATCCACATTGGAGGTCGAATGAAATAGCCGCCCCCGCGTAATGCGAAGACGGCCACTTCTCACGCCATAAACGTGTTTCGGAGTTGGCCAACCCGCGGCCACGGGTGCCATCTGCTTCAATCTTATGCGAATCCCCGCTTCATTTCAACATGCCCCAAGGCCTCAAATGGAGGCAGAATAATACCTATAATGGCGATAGCCAATTACGTTAATTACTTCCCCATCGGAGGATATCTATGACCGAAACCGCAGCCGCCGCTCCCGTCGAGACGCGCGACACCAAGCTCGAGATCATCATGGGGCGCGAGGCGCTCGACAAGCTCGCCGACGCCACGGTGTTGGTGCTCGGCTGCGGCGGCGTGGGCTCTAACTGCTGTGAAGCGCTCGCCCGCGGCGGCATCGGCCATTTCGTAATTCTGGATAAAGACATCATTGCGCCCAGCAATATCAACCGTCAGGCCATCGCGTTTCACAGCACCATCGGCAAGCGTAAAGTCGACGTCATGGAGGCCATGATCCATGACATCAACCCTGCCGCCACCGTCATCAAGCGCACCGAATACCTGCTGAGCGACAACATCGACGAATTCTTCGCGAGCGTTCTGGAGCAGACAGGTGGCACGCTCGACTACGTTATCGACGCCATCGATACCATCTCGGCCAAGCTCACCGTCGCCAAGTATGCTCAGGACCACGACATTCGCCTGGTGAGCTCCATGGGCGGCGGCAACAAGCTGCATCCCGAATGCCTGCGCTTCGCCGATATCTTTGACACGGTGCGCGACCCCATGAGCCGTATCATGCGCAAAGAGTGCAAAAAACGTGGCATCAAGAGCCTGCACGTTCTATTTAGCTGCGAGGAGTCGGTCAAGACTCAGCGCCGTGACCCCTCCAACATCCACGAGCGCACCGAGCTCGGAACCGCCAGCTTTATGCCGCCCATCATGGGCCAGATGATTGCCGGCGAGGTTATTCGCAAGATCAGTGGACGCGGTACCGAGCGCGTTCGCGCCGACGGCCAGCGCCTGGACTAGCAAGGCACACCGCGATGAAGCTGCAGTCCTTTGATGCTCACTGTCACCTCGACCTGATGGCCAGCCCGAACACCGTTGCCCACGAAGCCGCAGCGATGGGACTGGAGCTCTTTGATTGCGGCGTCGATCCACGCGATTTCGCGTCAGCATCCGAACGCGCCAGCAGTAGTCCCAACGTTATTGCAGGGGTGGGCCTCCACCCCTGGTGGATTGCCGACGGCCGATGCGGAACCGCCGAGGTCGGCCTGCTTTGTGAACTCGCCATCCGGGAACGGTTTATCGGCGAGGTCGGGCTCGATTTCTCGCCACGCTTTGCAGGCACCGAGGGAAACCAGACGCAGGCATTTGAACGGCTATGCCGAACGTTATCGCAGTCCCCGCTACCTGGACGCGTTCTATCCATTCACGCCGTTCGCGCGGCGGGAGCAACTTTGGACACTTTGGAGTCGAACGACCTTCTAAAGGACGTCCCCAACTCCCCCACCATTATCTTCCACTGGTTTAGCGGCACCTCAGATGAGTTTGTCCGCGCACGCATTGCGGGCTGCTACTTTTCCGTGAATGAACGCATGCTTGCGACCAAACGTGGGCGCGAATACGCGCGACAGATTCCACTTGATCGCTTGCTACTCGAAACCGACGCGCCGGCCGAACCAGACGCGGAAACATCCGCGCGACAGCTCGTCGATTCACTCATAAGAGTATCCGAGGTCATTGCTGCGCTTAAAAACTGCCCCGAGGAGAGCATCAAGTCGGTCGTCCTGGAAAATTCCCACTCCATTTTCGACTTCCGCTGACCTCGGTGGGCAAAAAATGCCAAATATGAGTACTGTTGTAAAACTGGTCACATTATTTTGCGCCAAAACAACGACCCGATAATGTACAACTGTTCATTATCAGGTCGTTTTAGCATACCCAGGGACATATTAGACGGCTTTAAGTTGTCCGCAGACACTCAACTTGGACCTCAAGAGCCAAATTTTGCTGCTACTAAATTTGTGACAGTACTCATATTTGGCATTTTTTGCCCACGACCCTCAAGGGACATGCGAATCGCACAACGCAGCCCCCATAAGAGCGTGGGGCAATTCGGCGGCGCTACCCTAGCTCGTGCATAAGGTCGCAATTTCGCGCATATAGCTCATCAAAGATACGGCGGCGCGATGCGTACAGCTCATGAGCGTCCATATCAGGCTCGATCGTTTGCGCGACCCCAAGAACCCGGGCAAGCTCACCCCATGATGAATAGGCGCCGCCAGCAAGTGCCGCCATAAGAGCATCGCCAAAACATGCGCCCACCGTAACCTTCGCAACCGAGACCTCACGACCGCAGACATCGGCAATCGCCTGCATCCATACCGGATTCTTAGTTCCGCCGCCCACGAGCATGATGCGCTCGATGGGAAGCCCGTGCTCGCGCTCGATGATGTCGACATGAGCCGCAACAGTGTAGGCGATCCCTTCCAAAGCCGCGCGGACCATATGGCCCCGGGTATGCCTTTCGGTCAGACCGAAGAACACGCCACGCGCCTCGGGATCGTTGAGCGGGGTGCGCTCGCCCGCAAAGTATGGAAGACACAGCAGGCCATCTGCTCCAGGACCTACCTGCCCGGCATCGTGCGCCATGACCTCATAGGCATCGGGGCCGCCGGAGTGTTCGGCATCCATGACATCGCGGTACAACTCGCGTCGCAACCACGCCGTCAACGCACCTGCTGTATTGGTCCCGGCGCAGATGCCGTAGGTTCCGGGGATGATGAATGTCCCTGGCCATAGACGAGCGTCATCGACCATATGGTCCGCCAAATAGATAAAGTAGGCCGTGCTCCCGAGTTGCACCATCATGTCCCCGGGGCAGAACACTCCAGTAGAAATCGCCTCGGCGCCCGAATCGCCTGTTCCGACAAGCACCGGCGTATCCCTCGCAAGACCGGTTTCAACCGCCGCCCGATCCGTGATTACGCCGGCGATATCGGTCGCCGCCATGACTTCGGCCATCTGGTCGGGACGGCAGAACCGCGCGCACCCGCGCTCATTAACCTGCCACGTCTCACGATCGTATAAGGGAAGGAAATCCTCGGCAAGGTAACGGTCGATCGTAAACCTGCCGGTAAGCTTGGCGCATAGATAGGACGAAGCCGTAAGAAACTTCGCCGCCCGCTCATGGACCTCGGGCATATTCTCCTTAAACCAAAGGACCTTAGGGGCGATATCCGACGAACACGGATCGTGTCCAAAGAGCTGGCGAGCGCGATCGGGACCATATTCGGAAAGAAGCTCGTCAATCTGCGGCTTCGAGCGAGCATCGACCCCGTAGAGAATTGCCGGAGCCAAGGCGTGGCAATCTTCATCGACTGGCACGCAATCACAGCCCAAAGCCGACAACCCTACGCAGCGGATCTGGCTCGCCTCGATGCCCGCGCACTCGATAAGCTCGCGAGACAGCCGGCAAAAATCACCCCACCAAATCGCTTCTGTATCGTGCTGATACCAACCATCCTGAGGGTTCTCGGTTTCATGTTGGCAAGATGCCTGCGCCACAATTCGACACTCCGCATCAATTAACACGCCCTTGGACGCACTCGTTCCAATGTCGATGCCAAGATAGTACGGCATGCCGCTCACTCCCCTCTCGCGGCACGGGCGGCAGCCATGAACCGCGCGACCCGTTCGGCTTCGACAGGGGCGTCGAGCTTGCCGTCTCGCTTGAGGCAGGTACCGACAAACGCGCCATCATAATGCGAAAACACGTCTGCAACGGTATTCTCGCGACATCCCGTTCCACATACCACCGGCACATCGCCAACACGGACGCGCACCTCGTCGGCAAGCTCGCCCGAAGCGCCGCGCCCGGCAGCAGACCCGCCAATAACAAGGGCGTCGGGTAGGCAGTTGAATACCAGCGAATCGGCAATATCGGGAGTCGATCGGTCGTTAAGGTACACCTCGCCCTCGCTTGTGATGAAATGGAACATCTTTAGGTCATCCAGACGCAGGGCGGCACGGCGGCGCATGGTGTGCGCAAAGTCACGATTGATCAGGCCAAGATCGCCAGCCCAGGCACCGCAGAAATTGCAGCGTGTAAACTGCGCCTCAACGGCGGCGCACAGCTCGATCGTGGCATCGCCGTCATAAATAGCCTCTGCACCCCAAGGGGTCGAGAAATCTGCGGCAAGAGCTCCGATGACATGCCCCATAGCGGCAAGGGTCACTGCCGACACATGCTGCTCGTAGGGCATCGATAGCTCATTGGTGATCAGAATGCCGTCCACGCCACCCGACTGCAGCGCTTCGAGATCGCGCTTGGCGGCATCGATCACGCGCGAAACGCTGCCGCCCGGATAATACAGAGGATCGCCAGGCAGCGGCTGCAGATGCAGCATGCCAATTACCGGTTTCTCGGTCCCAAACATCGAAGCCATAAACGACATGGTCAATCTCCTTTAGCTCGCCGACTCACAGACATCAACTGCTACTCGCCCAGCACCTCAACGAACACTTTTCGCTTCTGAGGTCCATCGAACTCCGCAAGGTAGATGTTCTGGGCCCCGCCACATACAATGTGGCCGTCTTGAACGGGGAAGAAGCAGCTATTGCCGCAAATCATGCTCTTGATATGACCACAGGAGTTATTGCCCGTGGCACCATAGCTCGGCAAGAAATGAGCATGCGCATAGGGGGCATCGGGCGGGGCAATGCGATCGAGCGTCTCCATGAGATCGGTCTCCACGCACGGAAGCCCCTCGTTCACCACGATGCCGCAAGTCGTATGCGACAAAATAATCGCTGCCAGTCCATCGGTCACCGCACTACGCTCGATGGCGGCATGCACATCTTCTGTGATATCGATGAACTGGTCGGGCGCCGTCGATAGATAGCTCAATGTCTCGAGTGTCACCATGTCACTCATCACCTTTCAGAAAACGCAGCGCCGTACCGGAATACAGATTCTCCCGCGCCTCATCGCGCATGGGCACAGTATCAAGCGCCCGCTTGAGCTTGAAGGCGCGGAAGCGTGGCGTATTGCTGGCAAACATCACCTGATGAGACAGGGCACGCTCATACCACAGCGGTCCCATATCGACGGTGAAGAGCCGCTGCATCATTTCTTCGGGCGAATCGATATAGGTAATAGAGGCATCCGTATAGCAATTGGGATACTTGAGCAGCATCGCCACGGTCTCGCGCACCCAGGGCCAGCCAAAGTGCGTCAGGTTAAAGCGCACATCCGGATGCGTTGCGATGGTGTGCTCAAACGCAAGCGGGTGGCTTCGCGAAAGCTCCGCACCCGGCTCCCAGGACATACCGGCATGGAAAACCACCGGCTTGTTGTAGCGCTCACAGAGCTTGTAGAGCGGCTCGGCCACGGCATCATCGGGCGCAAAACCTTGCTTTGCCGGATGCAGGCAGAGCCCCTTGGCCCCCAGCTCGGTAAAGGCACGCTCCAGCTCATCGGCGGCGCCACTCACTTGCGGGTCCACGCTCGCGAATCCCCATAGGCGATCGGGGTGCGCGGCAACAAGCGCGGCAACCTGGTCGTTGGTGCCAAAGTGCCCGCCGCACGCCGTGGTCACATCGAGCGGCATGAGCACGCTTTTCCGCACATCGCAGACATCCATTTCGGCCACGAGCTCATCCCAGTCCATGGGGCCCATGTGCCCCATGCCAAACTCACGCTCCCAAAAACCAAAGCCGTCTGGCTCGTCGCCTGGCGTATAGATCTCGCCGTAGAGCATGGGCTGGACCAGCATATCGATTACCATCTTGCACTCCTTTCCAGGCTTTTATTCCTAGTACGGTTCGAACGACCCAATGACTCGGGACGAAAGCTCGGCACCGGCATGCATGCACGCCGGCACGTCAAGCCCATCCAGTACACCCTTGGTGAATCCGGCGATATACGAGTCGCCGGCGCCCACGGTATTGACAACCTTCTCGGCCGGCACGATCCCACATTCATAGAAGCGCTCACCGTCATAGGCGATGCTTCCCTTCTCGCCAAGTGTGGCGACTGCCACGCGCGAGCCCAGCTCCTGCACATGGCGCACCCAGTCGCGCAGCTCCGCGCTATCCTCCTCAAACGACATAAAGGCATAGTCAACGTAAGGAAAATGGTTCTCACAGGCGTATTCGGGATCTTGACTGAACACCGAAAAGTCCATGACGACGGTCTTGCCTGCCTCGTGCCATTCGGGCAGCAGGTCTAAGCAGTTTCCAAACAGGTCGGTATGGATGACATCGTGCTCCAGGATAAATGCCCGGTCATCATCGTTTGGTCGGTACGTTTCCATGACACCGTCAATCGCTTCGAGATGCACGCGGTCGACGCCGTCCTTCAACGCCATGAGCATCACCGAGGTATCGCCGTCCTCCACGCGAAGATGCGAGATGTCGAACCCCTCGGCAGCCAGCGCCTCGCGCATTTTGTCTCCGTACTCGTCCTTTCCGACGACCGACACCGCAGATACCGATATGCCCATTCGCGCCAGGTGGATACCCCAGTCGATGCCATTGCCAGTCGGATAGAACACGCCGATGTTTTGGTACACGTCCGCACAGCAAAAGCCAGCTGCACATGCTTTGATATCCATAGTCTTCTCCAGCAATCAAAAAGGGGCCCACCCAAGGCGAGCCCCTATCCGAATTCCGATGTAATCTAGCGTCAGTCAGCCAAGGCTTCAGCCCCAAGCCTCCCGGCGCTTTCTCAGGCTACTCGGCGATCGGAGCTCCGTGGCCCCAAGAGCCCTCCATGCCGCACACGGTCGAGGCAAAACCTGCCGCAAAATCGAGCGCACGCTCAATGGCCTCAGGTCCGTCCTCGCCGCGCTTGGCGGAATCGAGATAGCACATCATGAATGAAGTCAGGAACGAGTCACCGGCTCCCATGGTGTCCTTCATGTCCGTTACAGGCTTTGCCAGCTGGCGATAGTAGCGCTCGCCGTCATAGGCGATGCAGCCCTCGGCGCCCGCCGTTGCGGACACAAAGCGCGGGCCCAAATTCTTAACCCAAGCGAGGCGCTCACGAATCTCATCCTCACTTGCAGCGTCGGCAGCGCTAAAGAAGGCGAAGTCGACAAACGGGGCAATCTGCTCATAGTATTCATCGGTGGAATCGTCCGAGAAGTCAAACGATACGGTGATGCCCGCAGCCTTCAGCTTGGGAAGCTCGCGCTCGGTAAAGCAGTAGTTGCCCGAGTGGACTACGTCGAACTGCTTCATGTATGCCAGGTCAAAGCGATCGAGCACATAGCGCGCATCGCCACGGATACCGCCCTCGTTGGAGCCGAGGAAAACACGGTCGCCCTCGATAACCGTCACACGCGCCGCGCCGTTCTCGCCAATGAGCTGCTCGCACTTAGCGAGCTCGATACCCTCGTCCTCGAGACTTGCAATCACATGCTCGGCAGCGGCGTCGTTACCAAAGATGCCCATGTACGCGGAGCGCGCGGCACCGCACTTCTTGGCGTAAACGGCAAAATTCACCGCATTGCCGCCGGGATACATGGTATGGATATGCTCATAGCGATCGACGACGTTGTCACCGAACCCGAGCGCGTTAACGTTAAAAGACATGGTATCTATCCTTCCTAGTACTCAACAACGCCCATGTAGCGGCGGAAGTCGGGGTCGTGATCGAACACCTTGCCGCGCGCTGCACGCAGCTCGCAGTTCATAGCGTAGAACAGCACCGGATCCAGATAGGCACGAACGCTCGCCGGCACGGCCTCCATACCGTACTCCTTGGCATCAAGCACCATCAGCGTGTCGGTATGGGTCTCGAGGAACGCCAGGGCGCGCTCGTCCATAGGACGGCACTCGCTCGAGCCCATCTGCAAGAAGTAGAAGACGCCATCCTGGGTAGCCTCAAAGGGGCCATGGAAGTACTCGGCGGAGTGGATATAGCTGCAGTGCTGCCACTGCATCTCCATCAGCGAGCAGATAGCGAAGCCGTACGTCTGGCTAAAGTTGGGACCGCTGCCCAGGATATAGAAGAACTCATGCTCCTGGCAAAGCTTGGCGAAGCGATCGCCCAGCTCGGCATTTACCTTTTCGCGTGCGGGAGGCAGAATCTTATCCATTTCGGCAATACCGGCATACATGTCGGCGAGATCGGCGTAGCCCTCCTGCTGGTCGAGCAGCTCGGCCGCGAGCGACAGCGAGATACCGGCAGGAACTTCGGCCTGCGGAACGCCCTCGCCCCACGGGTACACCCAGGTGACCCACTTGCCATTATCGATCTTGGAACCGGCGTTATCGGTCTGCGCGATCACCGTCGCGCCCGCGGCAAGGGCAATCTCGCAGCCCTCGACGACCTCGGGGGTATTGCCGCTGTGACTGCAGGCAATGACCAGAGACTTCTCGCCCAGGCGACGGGGACGCATGATGTCGAACTCACGGGCCGTATAGATATACGACGTGAACGTCGTCGCCTCGCGCTGCAAGAGCTCATGGGCCGGAATCAGATCGATCATGGAGCCACCGCAGGCGATCCAGTAGACGCTGTCGAACTTGCCCTTCTCGGCAATTGCTTCCTTAATCAGATCATGTGCGTTCATGTTTAGTTCCTTTCCAGCTTGGCCGGCCATGCAGGACGTGTCTTGCATGGCCGAGCAAAATCTTATCTAGTCAATCAGATACTTCTCGAAGGCGGCCATGTTCTTGGCATCTGCCGCCGCCGGATCATCGAAGTAGCGACCGTCCGTGATTTCCTGGCCCAACATGCCATCGAAACCATGGGCGTTGAGCGTGGCGACGAAGGCATCCATATCGTGCTTGCCGTCACCCCAGACCAGATGGCCATAGGGATCGCCGTCGATAAAGTGCATCTCGTGGATCGCACCGTCGCCAAATGCGGCAAACCAGTCCTCGAGCGACTCACCCGCAACGCCCATTGCGGTCGTATCGACCATAGGCTGCAGGTACGGACTCGCGACCTCATCAATCATGCGCTTAGCATCGGCGACGGTCGTCACAAGGTTGCTCTCCTCGGGACGCAGGCTCTCCATCGTTAGCACCAGACCGTGCTCGCCGGCATACTCCGCCAAGATGGATAGGTGCTCGCGACTGCGCTTCCACGCCTCTTCGCGATCCTCGTCCCAGTCACCCCAACCCGAGTTTACGGACATGCGGTCGCATCCCAGCACCTCGGCAAGCTCGATGCCATGCTTGAAGTACGCCAGGCTCCGCTGCTCATGGAGCGGCTTACGAGCGCAATACTGCCATGGGTAGACCACGTTCTCGGGACAGAGCGTCCGATAGCGCAGACCACGGTCGGCGGCCTTTTTCGCCAGAACCTCGGCCTCAAAATACCCAGTGTGATCGAGCGTCACATGGGGCTCGGCGCACCACAGCTCGATGGACTCAAAGCCCAGGCGCTGTTGCGTATCCAAAAAATAGTCGAGCGACCACATGATGTAGTGGATGTTCATGCCCGCGATCTGCTCGCGACGCAGCGTCGGTTTGGTTTCAGACATGCTAAACCTCCTTATTTCGGTCGAACACGATACGTCCGTCCGACATGGTCATATCAACAGCAAGGTCACAAGCATCATGGTAGTCAAGGCCAAACACATCGCGATCGAGCACACAGATGTCGGCAAGCTTACCGGCCTCGAGCGTCCCCAGCTCATCCTCGCGCATGAGGTCATATGCGCCCCCTGCCGTCCACGCACGAAGGAGCTCGGCAATCGTCAGCGTATTGCCCTCATTCACGGACAAACCGTCGGCAAAGAAACCGCCGCATGCGCTAAATACTGATTCGCCCAAGCTCGGAATCAAGAGCGGGAGGTCGGTGCCACAGCACACCGTGCACCCCGCGTCTTCCATACCGCGACGGTTCCAGCTGTGCAGCAGTCGGACCTCGCCGATCTGCCGACGCATCATCGACAGGCAGTCCTCGCGTTTATCGAGCGTGAGGATCTGGGGGTAGACCTCGCAGATTCCGCCCAGCTTGCCAAACAGGGCAAGGTCTTCCGGATCAGAGTTCTCGAGGTCGGTAATCGCATGGCGTCGAAGCATGACTCCGTGTTCATCTCGCGGCAGCGAAGCATACAGCGCAACGGTGTGGCGAACGGCGCCGTCACCCTGACAATGAAGCGAGTAACGGAAGCCCTCGGCATCAATCGCGCGCAGCTCGTCCTCAATCAAACCCCACTCGGGCTCCTCGACAACCGTCTTGCCGGCAGCCCCTGCATCGGCCGTCTCCTCATAAGGATCGATCATCTCGGCAAGTCCTGCCCACACGCCACGATCGGTCATACGGTTGAAGCCCGAGAAACGAACAAACGGTCCCTGGAAGCGATCGCGCGCCGCACGAGCATAGGACAGATTCGCCCCGGCGCCCACCGGCTGCGACATCATGGAGACGCGAACCGTCAGCTCGCCAGATTCCTCACGACGCGCCATCTCGTCGGCAAATCCGTAATAGTCGTCGAAGGCCATCTCTTTGATAGCCGTGACACCGCGAGCGTTCAGCATCGCCATGTAATCAGAATACCCGGCGCGTACCTCGGGAAGCGCCAGGAAGTCCCGCATCATACGCCAGGTCTTCTCGGCGTAGCAGGCCTCGGGCGTAAAACCATAGCGCTCGCTGGCGGCGGCGTTGAGAACGCACGTCTCGGCACCCGGAGTAAAGCAAACAACAGGAACGTCTCCGAAGGCGTCGTCGAGCGCTGCCGCCGTTTTTTCATTCTCGGCGCCTTCGGCGAGCGATGCGGGAAGGTCGTGCCCAAAGGCGACGGCACAATCGAGATGGGCATCCTTCCACAAACGCAGAAGCGCTACCACTTCGTCGACGTCAGAAGCTTCGGATAAGTCGGCTCCCAAGCTCCGCAACGCCCAGCCCGTATAGAACGTATGCACATCGACCAAGCCAGGCATGACCGTTCTGTCGCCACAATCGATCACCTCATCTGCCTGGGCGAGAAACGAGTCTGCCTCGCCAGCGCTACCGACGGCTTCAATCCGATTGCCGCGTACCGCGACAAAACCTTCAAACGGCTGGTCTTCCGTACCGGTGAAGACGCTCTTGGACGTCAGCACCGTCAAACGATCGGACATCGCGACCTCCTTACGCCGGAAGCATGCCGGAGATGGCGGTAATGACCAAGCCAAACACGACCATGAAGATGAAGAACTTCCAGATGGTCTTCCACCATTGGCCAAACGAGATCTTTGCCACGGCAAGGCCCGCCACCGTCATACCTGCCACGGGGCTAATGGTGTTAATGGTCTGGTTGGCAAACTGCAGCGCCGTTACGGCGGCTTCGGGGTTGAGGCCCATAAGCTCGGTCAAAGGACCCATGACAGGCATGGTAAGCGCGGCCAGGCCGGAGCTCGAAGGAACCAGGAAGGACAGGAGGCCAAGGACAACGTACATGAACGTGGTGTACACGGCGGCAGGGGCTCCAGCAAGCAGAGTGGCAAGTGCCTGAAGGATGGTGTCGATAATCATGCCGCCCTCGGCGATGACCAGAATGCCGCGAGCGATACCGATAACGACGGCTGCGTAGGCAAAGTCGGCAAGGCCCTTAACGAACTCATCGGCGATGGTCTGCTGGTCAAGACCGCCCAGGATACCGGCGAGCAGCCCCATGCCAAGGAACACGGCAGAGATCTCGTTCATATACCAGCCCTGCGTAACAAGACCCCACACGATAAGCGCCATACCACCGGCAAAATCAATCAGCACGAGCTTCTGGCGAGTGGTGAACTCTTCCTCGATGGAAGCATCGGTCACGGAGAACTCAATGCGCTTGAGTTTGTCGTCCTCGAACGTAACGGACGACTTGGGGTTCTTCTTGACGCGCATGGCATAACGCATGGCCCATGCGATGCCGGCGGCGGTGAAAATAACCCATGCAACGGCACGCAACCACAGCTGCGGGTTGCCCTCGATGCCAATGATGCCCTGCGCGATCAAAACGTTGAACGGGTCAATCGTCGAGGCGCAGTAGCCCAAGTTGGGACCGAGGAAGCAGATGATAAATGCCGTCATGGAGTCATATCCGATGCCCATCATGATGGGGATGAAGATGGCATAGAACGGCAGGGCTTCCTCAGACATGCCAAACGTGGTGCCGCAAATGGACAACAGCGTCATGGTAATAGGAATGATGAGGATGTCTTTGTTTTTGAGCTTTTTAATCACGCGGCTCATACCGGCGTTAAGCGCGTTGGTCTTGGTGATGATCGCGAACGAGCCGCCGATCAGCAAGACGAACGCAACGACGTCGGCGGCCTCTTGAATACCCTTAGTAGGCGCCTGCAGGACCGCAAAGATATCTTGGCCCAGGTTAACGGTCTCGCCGGTCTCGGAATCGGTATAGTTCTTATCGACCTGTTCATAGGTTCCGGCAACGGCGACTTCGCGCTCGCCTGCCGCAGTCGAGATCGTCTTGCGCTGGTATTGGCCAGAAGGAACGACCCAGGTTAAAACTGCAAAACCACGATCAGCAAGAACATGATCGTATAGACGTGCGGTAATTTGAATTTGAAACGTCTGTTTGTCTTCTTCGCCTTCGTATCTGACATAGATACCTCCAAAGAACCCGAGACCTTATCGTGTCTCGCTTTAACGTTCGCGCAATGCAAACGTCCTATGACGTTCTATAGATTATCAGCGTGTTTTTAGCACTTCAAGGATATTTCGGACAGATTACGAGGACTCGGGTGAACGGTCGTTCAACGGCGGCGAACGGCAAAAACGCCCGGCAGGCAATTTAGCCTGCCGGGCGTTCTCTTGATCAACGTCCTAAATATCAAAAACGTAGCGCGATCCTACAATCCGCTGTCGGCCGATGATAAACGGCCGCTGCTGCTCGTCATAGAAATATGCCTCCATATAAAACAGAGGCTCTCCCGTGGGAACGGACAGCAGCCGGGCGACTTCGGGTGACGCACACGCGATCTCAAGCGTGCACGGCTCGGTGCGAGCAGGCCCGCGACCCGTCTGTTCGCGCACGACCTCGAAAATTGATTGATCGGTAAGGTCCGCCTTCGCCAAAAAGGCGTTGTCTTCATAAACGTACGTGTTGTTCTCGAGCATCACGGGGATGCCATCGGCGGTGCGCACGCGTTCGATGCAGATCAGCTCCGACCCAGCGGGAACGCCAAAAAACTGCGCTTCGGTAGCATCGGCCGGCAACACTTTTCTTGAGACAATACGCGCCCCGGGCTCCATCTCGTTGACGCGGCAGGCGTCCGAAAAACTCTGAACGTCGTCCTTCTGGCGGATTTTACGCTTGAGCTTGGGGGCGTTTACAAACGTGCCCCTCCCCTGCTGCTTGGTTAGGTAGCCCTGCTGCACGAGCTCCTCAATGGCCCGCCGAACGGTAACGCGACCAACTTTGTAGCTTTCGGCCAATTCGAATTCATTCGGTATCCGAGCGCCCGCCTTATAGGTACCAGAATTGATGTCATTTTTGATGATATCGATAACCTGTTGATATAGCGGGATTGCCGCTTTTCCGTCGGTCAACCCTTCAGTCGATGGCATTTGCCCTCCCCTAGCAAATATGGAATCAATAAGGCTCTGTTAGACCAGGATTGACATTCCGCCCCGTCATCTTCTTGCGATTGCACA
>CABUBH010000015.1 GCA_902489775.1 uncultured Collinsella sp. | reverse complement strand
AGGCCCCGCGCTCCAGCATCCTCTGGACCGTGTCCCGCTCGTGCCTCGTGAGCCTTCCGTAGGCCCTCGGGGCCGCTTTCGCGGAACCCTTCTTCCTCTTTCCGGACATGCCGTCCTCCGATCTTCCGGGGCCGGCCGGTCCGGCCCTCAGGGTATCGGGTTCCCATATTCATCCGTACATGTACGGATGAATATGGGAGGTGTTCGGATGAAGTCGATAATCAAGGGGGCCGACGGGAATCCAAGGTGCGCCATGCTTCTTATGTGCAGCAAAGCTAATGCTGCTAAAATACAAAGCGCTCATGTAGTTTAAACGCACGACGATAAGGAGCACCAGTGGGTAACCACTTCCGTACCTCCGGTGCGGGCGATGATGCCCCCAAGACGCAGCCAGGCGTCCAGGGCAGTCGTTTCGCCACTCCGGATTCAGAGGGCCAGCCTGTTGCTCAGGCCCCCGTTCAGCCGGCAGATCAGGCACAGCCGGCATCCGATCCCTTTGCCTACAATCCCACCAGCGATGTCGCGCTTTCCGACACGGCGGGTTTTGAGCCCGTTCAGGCCGTGACCGCTCGCGTGGAGCAGCCTCAGGCTGGTGCCGCCGCGCCGCAGCCTACCATGGCCGGCATCCCCGACCCCATGACTCCTGCGACACCGGCTCCTCAGCCTGCGCAGTCTGGTCTTTTTGCCGCTATTCCCGACCCCACGCAGCCCGCTGCGCCGGTGGTCGAGCGCGATCAGGCCGCCGAGGTCGCAAGTCTCGACAACGCGCTCAACAACCCCGATTTTACGTCGGTGTTCGCGCCCATCGACCCGCAGGCCAGCCGCAAGAAGATGGCCAAGCAGGCCGGTGTCGAGCCCGTCATCCTTATGGAGCATGTCACCAAGATCTATCCGGCACAGCCCAACAAGCCTGCACTCGACGACATCAACATCGAGATCTATCCGGGCGAGTTCGTCTTCCTGGTCGGTCATTCCGGCTCGGGTAAGACCACGCTGCTGTCGACGCTCAACCGCGACGTCAAGCCGACGAGCGGCCGCATCCTGGTTGCCGGTCAGGACCTCATGAAGATCAAGAACCGCAAGGTTCCGTTCCTGCGCCGTCAGATTGGTGCCGTGTTCCAGGACTTTAAGCTTCTGCCGCAAAAGACCGCCTACGAAAACGTGGCGTTTGCCCTGCAGTGCATCGGCAAGCCCAAGGGCGTCATTCGCAGCCAGGTGCCCGAGGTCCTGCGTCTGGTCGGTCTGGCCGATCAGATGGACTCCCTGCCCGACCAGCTTTCCGGTGGCGAGCAGCAGCGCGTTGCCGTCGCCCGCGCTATGGTCAACCGCCCGCCGCTGTTGATCTGCGACGAGCCGACGGGCAATCTCGACCCGGCGATCTCGCTGGGCATCATGAAGCTGCTCGAGCGCATTAACCGCACCGGTACCACCGTGATCGTCGCCACGCACGACCGCGAGATGGTCGATAGCATGCACCGTCGCGTGATCGCCCTTGAGGGCGGCCACGTTATCCGCGACCAGGAGAGGGGAGGTTACGGCAACTATGGCACCAACTAACGTGGGCTACTCCTTCAAAGAGGCAATCAGCCACTTCTTCCGTAACTGGACCACCTCGCTCGGCGCCGTCATCACGATTTTCCTTTCGCTGTTTATCATCGGCCTCTTCATCATGGGCTCCGCGATGCTGAACTCCGTGATCGGCACCGTCGAGGATCAGGTTGTCATCAACGCGTTCATCAGCGATGACGCCGATCAGGCCGATGTTCAGGCTTTTGAGGCCGAGCTCAAGACGTGGAGCAACGTCAAGTCCGTGACCTACAAGGACAAGGACGACGCGCTGGCCGAATATACGAGCAAGATGTCGGGCAACGCCGACGCCACCATGAGCGCGCTCGATGGCCAGAACCCGCTGCCGGCTTCGTTTGCAATTGAGATGGACGATCCGTCCAAGGTCGAGAGCACGGCAGAGAAGCTCAAGAAGGACGCCGATTTCCAGAAGATCGCGGATGACGGCGACGTCAACGCGAGCGTGCTGTACGGCCAGGAGGAAGTGAGCCGCCTGTTCCAGGTGACCAACTACATTCGCATCGCCGCCGTGGTGCTCGTTGGCCTTCTGACCTTTATCGCGTTCATCTTCATCAACAACACGATTCGCCTGTCCATCACGGCGCGTCGTCGTGAGATTGCGATTATGCGTCTGGTCGGCGCCAGCAACGGCTTCATTCGCGGCCCGTTTATCACCGAGGGCGTACTGCAGGCCATTTTGGGCTCGCTGCTTTCCATCGGCGTTCTGGAGCTGCTGCGCAATCTGATGATTCCGCGTCTGCAGGAGAGCATCGGCTGGATGTCGTTTGCCCTGCCGATGCAGTACTACCTGGTGACCTATGCTGCGCTGATTCTGGTCGGCGTGATTATCGGCCTCTTTGGTTCTGCCATCGCCATGCGTCGCTACCTGCGCGTGTAGGCATGCCTGGAATTCATCCCTTCCAACGGGTCGTCTCTTATGGGGCGGCCCGTTTTTTGATCCCTAGGGGACGGCAGGAAAGCGAATCATTTGGGTAGACTCTTTGGAGTTCGCAATCGATAGTTAGGAGGCGCCATGGGGCGCAATAACAAGCATAAGCGTGGAGCTCGCAATAAGCGCGGGCCGGTGCGCAGCGAACGCCGTCCGAGCCTGACCGGGCGCGTGCAGCTCCATGAGCACAGTGCCTATGTCATAACCGAGAATGGCGACTACAAGGTCATGGGTCGCGGCAAGCGTGAGATCATGGACGGCGATACCGTTGCCGTGAGCATTAAGAACAGCCCGCATGGCGAGCGTCGCGCCGTGATCGAGGGCGTGGTTGAGCGCGCAGCTATAAGCGTGGTGGGCACGTACCAGACCGCCGGTCCGCTCGGTGTGATTGAGCCGCTCGATTCGCGCCTGAAGGCCGACTTCTTCATTCTGCCCGAGGATACCTCGGCGGATCGTCTGGGCGTCCACCCGGGTGATGCTGTTGTCGCGCGCATTTTGACCTACCCGACGCGCCTGGAATCGGGCACTGTGACGATCGAACGCCGCATTGGCGGAGATGACGCGCCCGATTTGGGCGTTCAATATGTGATGGCGCGTTACGGCTATACCGATAGCTATCCCGAGGCCGCGCTAGACGAGGCCGAGGGGCTTTCGCTCGATGTGTCCGCGGCGCTTAAGGACCCGCTCCGCCGCGATCTGCGCGACCGCTTTGTCATCACGATCGACCCAGCCGACGCGCGCGACTTTGACGACGCCATTTCGCTGGAGCGAACGCCCGAGGGTGGCTACAAGCTGGGCGTGCATATCGCCGACGTTTCACACTATGTGGCTTGGGACGGGCATATCGATCTTGAGGCTCGCCATCGCACGACATCGGTGTATCTGGCCGATCGCGTGCTTCCCATGCTGCCCGAACGCCTGTCCTGTGACCTGTGCTCGCTTCGCCCTGACGAGGATCGTCTTGCGTTTACCGTCGATATCGAGCTCGATGCGCAGGGTCGCGTGCGGCATTTCGATCCGTACCCCAGCGTGATTCGCTCGCGTGTGCGTATGGACTATGACGGCGCCGAGGCGCTGCTGGTGCGTGCCGGCGCGGTTGAGTATTCGGTGTTGGAAGGCGCCGCTGAGGATGTTGCGGCTGCCGAGGCCTTGCGCGAGGAAGCGCTTGAGCGCGGTCTTGCGTGCGAGGAGGCCGCCCGCGGCTACAACGTCGACCTCGGCGATTTCCTTGTCGCCGCCAACGAACTCGCCGAACTTCGCCGTCGTATTCGTCGCGCCCGCGGCTCAGTCGATTTTGACACGGCCGAGATTCGCGCTATGTTGGACGAGGACGGCGTGCCCGTGCAGATTGTGGCGCGCGAGCGCTCGTGTGCCACGTCGCTGATCGAGGAAGCCATGCTGCTCGCCAACGAGTGCGTGGCCGAGTGGCTGGCCGACCGCGATATCGAGGCCTGCTACCGCGTGCATGAAGACCCCAGTCCCGACAGCCTTCACGGCGCCGCCGTGGCACTGGCTCAGCTGGGTATTATCGACGATCGTCGCGCAGCCGGCATTGCCCTGGGAAGCCCCGATGAGCTGCAGGCCGCAGTTGATGCTGCCGCCGGTACGGCCAGCGCGCCGCTCGTCAACACGCTGCTTCTGCGCAGCATGCAGCGCGCGCTGTACAAGCCGCGCAACGAGGGCCACTTTGCGCTCGCCGCGCCGTGCTACTGCCACTTTACGAGCCCCATCCGTCGCTACCCCGACCTGGTGGTGCACCGCGTGCTCAAGCTACAGTTGGCTTACGAGCGGCTGGGCGGCAAGGACGCTCTGGTCCGCACGCCTCGCCTGATCGGTAAGGGGCGCGAGTCGCTGCCGCGCATTCTGCCCCAGATTTGTCGTGCCTGCAGCGATGCCGAGCGCGCGGCCGACGCTGCCAGCCATGCGACGCAAAAGATCAAGATCGCCCAGTACTACGAGGATCGTCTGGGCGAGCGCTATACCGGAACCATCTCGTGGGTCAGCAGCATGGGTCTTTTTGTTCGCTTGGATCTGACGCAGGTCGAGGGCCTGGCCTCGATTAAAAGCCTGGGCAACGAGTGGTTTGAGTTCGACGAGGACGCGCTTACACTGACGGGCGCCGACACGGGGACTCGTTATGAGCTGGGCCAGCGCGTGATTATCGAGGTCTCGCGCGTCAATACCACGCGCGGACACTTGGACTTTAAGCTTATCCATTAGCCGAATCCCGATCGTGCGGGGAGTGGAGGCGGTCTTTCGGGGCCGCCCTCGCATTTGAATGATGGCCGCGTCGCAGCCTGCTTGGCCACCTATCCACCTGCTATTTGGGAGGTAAAACCTACCAAAATAAACCTGTCCCTTTTTGGCAGGTTTACAAGAAAGCGGGGATGAGATGGCGACTGTGTACGGCTATGCGCGCGTGAGCTCGCGTGATCAGAACCTGAATCGGCAGCTGGATGCGCTGGGCGCCTATGGCGTGGGCTCAGCGAATATTTATGCCGACCATGCGAGCGGCAAGGACTTCGATCGGCCGCATTATCGCGAGCTGCTGCACGTCCTGGGAGACGGGGACGTGCTGGTGGTGCTTTCTATCGACCGACTTGGTCGTAATTACTCCGAGATTCTTGAGGAATGGCGACGCATTACCAAGGAGCTCGGGGTTGCCATTGTGGTGTTGGACATGCCATTGCTTGACACGCGCGCTAGGGCCAGCGGCGCGCCGGATGTGACCAACGCTCTGATTGCCGATATTGTGCTGCAACTGCTGAGCTACGTGGCGCAGGTGGAGCGCGAGAATATCCATCGGCGCCAGGCGGAGGGAATTGCAGCGGCGCGGGCGCGAGGGGTTCGTTTCGGTCGACCTCGCAAGCCGTGCCCTCCTCAGTTTGAGCTGGTGCGCGATAGCTATGAGGCAGGCGATATTACCCGCAGCCAAGCAGCAAAGCGCCTGGGCGTGTGCGTGGGGACGTTCGATCGCTGGATGCGCGAGGCGGGGTAGGGGTTTGCGTCGCTTTGTCGCTTCCTGTTGCGATTCAAATTTTGATACGGTGACGATGCCATTTGGGGCTACACTCGCTGATATTCAAAAAAAGGAGGTTGGCCCTTGACGCGCGTAAAACAAATAATCGGATGGACCGCGATCGTTCTGTTCGCTGTAACGCTGGCGGGCATCTGGGTGCTGACGGAGCAAAATGCGGTGGAGACGTCGTTGCTGAGCGAGTCCACCGCGCGTGTGGTGGAGGGTCAGGCTACGGGCGTTCAGGCTGTCGATGCCACGGGTGAAGCTCAGGCGGAGAACGGAATGACCGGGGGCACCGATTCGGCTGCCTCGAATGTCCGGTCTGGCCGACTTGCTTCCATTCGCATGTGGGTGGGCACGAACGTCCGTCGCGTTGCCCATACCGTAGAGTTTTTCTTCGTCGGATTGTTCGCCTCGGTGGTCGTGGTCTGCTTTTCCAGGCGTCCGTGGAGCGTATGCTCCCGTTGCGTGCCCGTATTGCTCTTTTGCGCCGCCTGCTCCGTTGGCGATCAGGTACATAAGATCTTTGTTCCCGGCAGGCATTTCGACGTTATCGATTTAGGATTCGATGCTGCGGGCTATGTCATCGCCATGCTGTTGGTATTGCTGACGGCGGCGTTGGTGCGCCATGCGACTCGGCCGATCGGCGCCCATGCGAGGCGCTAGCCTTAAGACGAGACATCGCGACTGCCTATGCTTCGACATTGACTACAATAACGGCTGCAATCGCGAGTGGTCGTCGATGTGCAGTTTTCCAGACACCTGTTTTCTCTAAGAAAGGAAATCCCATGGCGGTATTGTTTGTTGAATATCCCAAGTGCTCGACCTGTAAGAAGGCCAAGGCATGGCTGGACGAACATGGGGTAGAGTATATCGACCGCGATATCGTTTTGGACAATCCCACGGCTGATGAGCTTGCGACCTGGATTGCTCGTTCGGGGCTGCCGGCGCGGCGCTTCTTTAATTCGTCGGGCATGAAATATCGAGAGCTGGGCCTGAAGGCGCGTCTGGATGCGGGCATGACGGATCGGGAGTGCTACGAGCTGCTGGCGACCGACGGCATGCTGGTCAAGTGTCCGCTGCTGGTGGGCGACGACTTTGCGATTCCTGGCTTTAGGGAAGCGGCTTGGGCCGAGGCGTTGCTGTAGCGGCTGCGGAAAGTGCGACCCGTTTTGAGCTCGGATTCCGGGACGCAGTTTCCGGTTGAAGGGGCTAGCGGAAACCGTATCCCAGTTTGAGCGCGAAATCTGGGATACGGTTTCCGTTTGGGGCCTCTAGGGGAAAGCGCGTCCCGTTCTGGACGTAAATTCCGGGATGAGCTTTCCGGTTGGCGGGCATGCGCACTATCCCGGCTGGCGGGCATATGCGCTAATCCTCAAGCTGTGCCCATTCGTGCGGATCGTAGACCTTTACGTGCTTGTTGGGCTTGCCGCTCCAGTACTCCTCGTCCATAAAGGGCAGATATGCCTGAACGCCGGGGCAGATAAAGGGAATCCGCTGCTGTTGCAGTCGCTCGCGCTGGCGCTGCTCCAGGTGCGCCTCGGATATGACGGTCGGCATACCGGACAGCTCGACGAGGCTTGCCTGGATTCGCTTAAGGTCGGGGAGTCCCGCGTGCCATGACACCCGCATGATCAAAAAGGATGCACGGCGGTATTTTGCCTGCATCACCGTGATGGCGGGGCGCAGTGTGGGATGGATTTTGTCCCGTTCGGGCCAAAGGTCAGCAGTGATCTCGAGGCCCAGGGTCTCCCATAGGTAATCAAGCTCTTCGTCCATGGTGCCTCGATATCCGTGCAATGATGACGGTTCGATTGTGCCATCAGCCGTGAGTGCTGCATTGTTGTAATCTACCAGCGGTAGATGTGGGATGTTTTACGGGCTTTGGCGCCGTACGTGTCGCTGGTGCTTCACAGGTCCTTCACGTGTTGGCCGTATTTGACTGAATTTCAAAAAAGTCAAAATTAGGGCTTGCGTCACGGCGGGACTTCCCGTATATTTCTTTCTTGCGCAAAGGCACAGCCGAGCGCAGCGATGCAGTCATTGGGATGTCGTCTAATGGCAGGACAGCGGATTCTGGTTCCGTCAATGGGGGTTCGACTCCCTCCATCCCAGCCATTGCATTTGCTACATATGGCCCGTTCGTCTAGCGGTTTAGGACGCCGCCCTCTCAAGGCGGAGATCACCAGTTCGAATCTGGTACGGGCTACCAAAATTGAACGCCCGGGCCTCGTAAGAGACCCGGGTTTTGTGTATTGACCGTATATACGGCGCCTGCCGTGTTTCGCTCAGATCGAGGAGTAGCCATGGATCTGCCCATCAGCTTGCAAGACATCACGTATGCCGAGAACTATCTGGCGCAGGGCGACCTGGCTACGGCGACGCCGCTGCTGGAGCGTCTGGTGGAGCTCGCCGAGGAGTATATCGACGCTGAGTGCAAGACGGAGGAGAAGCGCCAATACTTTAGCTTCGATAGCAAGTTTGAGCGCTTGGCCTATCGCCGCGTGGAGAAGGATCCGCGCGAGCTCGTGCAGGTCGAGGTGCCGTTTGACCGCCTGTACTCTGATATGGCGTTTGCCTACATTCGCCAGCAGGATTATGTGAGCGCTCGTAATGCCCTGATGCAGGCTGTGCGTTGGGACCCCATGAACTGCAACTATCGCTTGGATTTGGCCGAGCTGTTCCGCGCACTCGAGGACAAGCAGGAATGGGCATCGCTCTCGTTCTCGGTGCTGGAGCGTGCAAGCGATGGCAAGTGCGCCGCCCGCGCTTACGCCAATCTAGGTCAGTACTTCTTGGAGCCCGAGACCGAGAACGTTTCGGCTGCCGTGGGCTGCGCGCGTCTGGCGCTGCGCCTGGCGCCCAACGATGCGCATACGACGCGCCTGCTCAACAAGATCCATACCACCTATCCGGATGCCGCCGAGGAGAGCGACGAGCACGTGATGGGCGAGCTGGCGTTGCAGGGCGTGCCGACCTCACCTTCGGCCGAGATTGCCATCTGCCTGATTATGTGCGCGACCGATGCTGCAAGCGACGGCGACAAGCAGGAGGCGACGCGCCTGACGGTGCGTGCTCGCGACTTGGTGGGCGAGGAAGCCTGCGCGGCGATTATCAAACTGGTGCGCGAGAGCGACGCCGAGCTCAATGCCGAGCGCAAGGCAAAGCGCGAGACTGCGGGCTCAAACGCCGATGGAGCCAAGGAGGCCGGCGATGCCCAGTAAGCGTGAACGCAAGCTCATTTCTAAGAATCGCTCGGCGCATCACGAGTACTTTATCGATGAGACGTTTGAATGCGGTATTGAGCTGAGCGGCACCGAGGTCAAGTCGATTCGCGAGCGCGCCTGTCAGATCACTGACACTTTTGCGCTGATTCGTGGCGGCGAGTGCTGGCTCGTCGGACTGCATATCCACCCTTATAGCCATGGTGGCGTGTGGAATCGCGATCCCGACCGTCGGCGTCGTCTGCTGCTGCACCGCAAGGAGATTGACTTTCTTGACGGCAAACTTCGCAACCGTGGTTATGCGCTGGTTCCGTTGGAGCTCTACTTTAATACCGACGGCCGCGTAAAGCTGCTGCTGGGTCTGGGTCGCGGCAAGAAGCTCTACGACAAGCGCGAGGACATGGCCAAGCGTGATGTCCAACGCGAGATCGACCGCGCCCTTAAGGAACGCAACCGCTAGGCACTCTGTATAAGTTGCGGTGGAATAAGGACTGTTTTGCCTGTTTGAGGGGCTATTCAGCCCCTATTTCACCGCAACTGCGGGCGTCTCATCTTTCTTACTGTTCTGACACATATGTCTCAAAGGCGGCGTCCGTTATGGGTGCCGCCTTTTTTGTGGGTACATACATTCATAAGGTTCCAACCCGAGCTAGGGGAGTGATCGTTATGGACAAAACTGCGTTCTTTACCATGCCGAGCGGTCTGTACGTGGTGAGCGCTGCGGCAGACGGGCTGCGCGCCGGCTGCGTCATCAACACGGCGGTGCAGGTGACATCCGCCCCGCCGCGCATCTCGATTGCCGTGAACAAGAACAACGTCACCTCGGGCGTCATCGCTTCGGCCAAAGCGTTCGCGCTGACCGTGATCGATCAGACCGCCGACATGCTCTACATCGGTAACTTTGGGTTCCGCACCAGCAGCGATTATGACAAGTTTGCCAAATACGAGACCCGCGAGACGGCTCTGGGCATGCCCTATGTGCCCGAGCACGCGGCGGCCCTGTTTAGCTGCCGTTTGATCGACACTGTGGATGTGGGCACGCATCTACTGTTTATCGGCGAGGTCGAGGATGCCGAGCGCCTGAGCGACGAGACGCCGCTCACCTACGATTACTACCATAAGGTCCTGAAGGGCAAGACGCCTCCGAAGGCGTCCTCGTATCAAGGCTAGAAATGTTTTAAAAAAACTTGCATTATATTATTGAGAATCTATACTAATAGATGAAGTACATCACCAGTCGCGTTCGAGAGGAGAACATCATGACTGAGGAGAAGAAGACGTATAAGTTCGTGTGCATCGTTTGTGGTTACGAGGTTGAGGTCGACACGCCCGAGCTGCCCGAGGATTACGTGTGCCCGGTGTGCGGCGTCGGTCCCGATCAGTTTGAGCTCGTCGAGGAGTAGCTCGTCGGCACGCGGCTCACGGCAACACATAGCTCTGTCCAAGGGTCCCGGTCGGATATCCCGGCCGGGACCCTTTTCCTCCGTCCCCAAGGGATCACGGTTGCTGTTGGCCGATCCTGTCTGTTGTGAGTCCGGCCGACCTTTTGTCTTAATCTGTAACGTCTAACGGTGGAAATTGGGTCCACTTGTTACAGATTGAGACAAACGGAGCTGTCCCTCGGAATGATCTCGATCTGTAACATCTAGACATCAAAAGCGGGTCTAGATGTTACAGATCGAGACGTTTGCCTGGGTAGGTGCCCCGCCCCATTACATCCCTGTCAACAACACGACATCTAGAATCGTCACGATGGCACCGATCCCTACAAGCAGCGCGTTGAGTGGGCGCGAGTTGGCGTATTTGCCCATGACGCGGGGTGAACTGGTGAGCCGTATGAGCACAAAGACCGTAATCGGCAGCTGAAGCGACAACAGTGCCTGACTCCAGATGAGACCTTCAAAAGGATTTGGGACGACCAGGCACGCCGTCACTGCGCCGACGAAACAGGCCGCCACCCCGATCGAGGAATGTCGGTCGTGTATGTCGTATTCCTCGTCGAACATGCCCGCGGTGATGGTGCCCGCCGCCATACCCGCCGTCACACTACTCGATAGTCCCGCGAACAGCAGCGCTACCGCAAAGATGGTCGAGCTCGCCGGGCCCAGAATGGGGGAGAGCGTGGCCGCTGCGACGGCGAGGTCGTCTACGACCATGCCGTGCGCAAAGAAGGTCGTTGCGGCCAGGATGACCATTGCCGAGTTGATTGCCCAGCCCACGCCCATCGAAAAGAGCGTGTCAAAGAGCTCGTAGCGCAGACGTTCTTCGATAACCTGCTCGCCTTGGCCTTCGAAGTGCATGGATTGGATGACCTCGGAGTGCAGAAAAAGGTTGTGTGGCATAACGACCGCACCCAGGACACTCACGATAATCGCGGCAGAGCCAGTGGGCATACTAGGCGTGATCCAGCTTGCGGCGGCTTGCGGCCAGTCGACCTTGACTAGTGCAAGCTCGGCCAAAAACGAGAGTCCTACCACGCCTACGAAGGCGATGATCCAGCGTTCGGCATGCTTGTAGGAGTTCGTCATGAGCATCGCCATCGATACTGCCGCCACGATGACGCAGCCCGCGCGCACGGGCAGCCCAAAGAGCATTTGAAGGGCAATCGCGCCGCCCAGGACTTCGGCCATGGCGGTGGCGATGGTCGCGAGATAGGCGCTGGCGAGCACCGTACGCCCGACGAAGCGGGGGAGGTAACGTGTCGTGGCCTCGGCAAGGCAGGCGCCCGTGGCGATACCCAGGTGCGCCGCGTTGTGCTGCAGCACGATGAGCATAATCGTGGACAGCGTGACGATCCACAGCAGCGCGTAGCCAAACTGCGAGCCCGCGGCCATATTGGAGGCCCAGTTGCCCGGGTCGATAAAGCCGACGGTCACGAGCAGCCCGGGGCCGATATGCCGCGCAATGTCTAGGCCTCCGTGACCACCGGTGCGTCGGGAGCCAAAGTGTTGTTTGAGATGGTTGAGCATGGTGAGCTCCTGCGTGCCGTTTGCTTGACGCCGCAAAGGATACCCGTTTTAGGCCAAAAAGTTAACCAAGACTAACAAAATTGTGGTATTTGAATGGGATGGTGAAAGGGGGCTGCCGAAATGTTTCGATCTGTAACAACTAGGGATGGAAATTGGGCCTAGGTGTTACAGATCGAGACAAACCAAAACCGTCCCGCAGAAAATCTCAATCTGTAACATCTAGGCGCCAAAATCGGTTCCTCCTGTTACAGATTGAGATGTTTGAAGCGGTGAGCTTACAAGCCGAACTTGGGCGCCTTGTTGCCGCCCTTGAGATCTGCGGTGTCGAGTCGCATCATGCAAAAGTCTGCGTGGCCCTCGTTTCCAGAATAATTCAAAGGGGTTGGATGCATATGTGCCGGCTGTCCCTGCACTAAAACGTGTACGTCAGCCTCCAAAGATGTCAAATTTCGACATGTTTGGAGGCTGACGTACACGTTTGATAGCAAGACGTTGATGGCCGGCGTGCGTTACGCGATTGTTTCGAAACGGGTGGGAAACACAACGGGCCGGCGATGCTCCTAGTATGCCTATTCAACTGACTGTCTAATATCTAGGGGAGGATCGCGATGCAGGCAGATTCCGCTCAGCAGCAGGGCCTTTATCGCCCCGAATTCGACCACGATGCATGTGGCATCGGCGCGCTTGCCGATATCAACGGCGAGCGCCATCACCAGATTCTGGACGACGCGCTGTCCATTCTGGTCAACTTGGAGCACCGCGGCGGCACCGGGCTCGAGAAGAACACCGGCGACGGCGCCGGCATCCTGTTCCAGGTTCCGCATCACTTTTTCCGCAAAGAGGCTCAAAAGTGCGGCCAGATTCTGCCGGCAGAGGGCGACTATGGCGTGGCCATGCTGTTCTTTCCGCAGGATGACAAGGGCGTAGAGGACGCCCGCCGTGTGTTTGAGGAGGGCTGCGCCGAGGCCGGCGTGCCGCTGCTCTTTTGGCGCGAGGTGCCCGTCGACCCGCACGACCTGGGCGAGACGGCCCGCGCCTGTATGCCCACCATCCTGCAGGCCTTCCTGGGTCGCCCCGACGACACGCCCGCCGGTGATGCCTTCGAGCGCCGCCTGTATGTGTGCCGCCGCACTATAGAGAAAAAGGCCGATGCCGAGTTTGCCCTGCGCGACAAGATCTTCTACGTGTGCTCCATGAGCTCGCGCACCATCGTGTACAAAGGCATGCTCGTGGCCACGCAGATGCGCCGCTTCTTCATCGACCTCAACGACGCCGCCGTCAAGACGGCCGTGGCGCTCGTTCACTCGCGCTACTCCACCAACACCACGCCCAGCTGGGAGCGCGCACACCCCAACCGCTTTATCATCCACAACGGCGAGATCAACACCCTCAAGGGCAACGTCAACTGGATCCGTGCCCGCGAACCCAACCTGTACAGCCCCGTGCTGCAGCACGATCTTGAGCGCGTGATGCCCATCATCAACCGCGAGGGTTCCGACTCCGCGATTTTGGACAATGTACTCGAGTTTTTGGTCATGAACGGTCGTCCGCTCACGCGCGCCGCATCCATGCTGCTGCCCGAGCCGTGGGACCATAACGACAGCCTGAGCGAGGAGCGCCGCGCCTACGACGCCTATCAGTCCATGCTCATGGAGCCGTGGGACGGTCCTGCCGCCATCGCCTTTACCGACGGCCGCACCCTGGGTGCCGCCCTCGACCGCAATGGCCTGCGCCCGGCCCGCTACTACGTGACGCGCGACGGCCGCTTTATGCTGGCGAGCGAAGTGGGCACCATCGAGGTGCGCCCCGAGAACATCCTGACGAGCGGCTGCCTGGGACCGGGCCAGATGCTCGAGGTCGACTTTGCCCGTGGCCGCGTAATCTACAACGACGAGCTGCGCGCCCGCTACGCCAAGGAAAAGCCCTACCGCGACTGGATCGCCGAGGAGACGCTGACCGTCGACGCGCTCGACAAGCCCGCTGCGGCAACGCCGGCCGAGGACGCCGAGGTGCCCGCTACCGTGCGCATGGCCAAGCTCGGCTATCACTGGGACGACGTCGACGAGGTCGTGCGCCCCATGGCCCAGCAGGGCAAGGCCCCTCTCGCCTCGATGGGTATCGATGCGCCGCTGGCCTGCCTGTCCAAGAAGACGCGCTCGTTCTACGACTATTTCTATCAGCTGTTCGCCCAGGTCACGAACCCGCCGATCGACGCCCTGCGCGAGCATATGGTCACCTCGACCACGCTCTACCTGGGCAATCACGGCAACCTGCTCGAGGACTCCCGCGCCGCTTGCCAGCTGGTGCGCCTGGAGCGCCCGTTGCTCAACGAGGAGGAGTTCGACCGCATCTGCGCCATCGACCGCGTGGGCTTTAAAACCCGCCGCTTCCGTGCCGTGTATCGCCGTGATGCCGGTGAGGGCGCGCTGCAGGTGGCGCTCAAGCAACTTGCCGAGGATGTTGAGGCCGCGGTCCGCGATGGCGTGAACATCGTGGTACTGAGCGACCGCGCTGCCGCGGGCGAGGTGCCCGTGCCGTCGCTGCTCGCCGTGGGCTGCGTCCATAACCACCTGATCCGCGCCGGCGTGCGCACCTTTGCCGACATCGTGGTGGAGTGCGGCGACGCCGTGTCCCCGCACGACTTCGCGGCGCTGGTGGGCTACTCCGCGAGCGGCATCTATCCGTACAACGCGCATGCGTGCATCCGCGATCTGGCGGCACACGGCGACCTGGACGTGACGGCCGAGCAGGGCATCGACAACTACAACAAGGCAGCGACCGCAGGCATCGTCTCCATCATGTCCAAGATGGGCATCTCTACGGTGCAGAGCTACCACTCCGCGCAGATCTTCGAGGCCGTGGGCTTTACCACCGAGTTCGTCAACGAGTACTTTGCCGGCACGGTGAGCCGCGTGGGCGGCATGGGTGTCGAGGACGTCGAGCGCGAGCAGAACGAGCGCTACGACGCCGCGCTCGCCATCCTTAAGAGCCCGGCTCCCGATCAGCTGCCCACGCTGGGTCTGACCAAGTGGCGCCCGCTCGGCGGCGAGGATCACCTTATCGATCCGCAGACTGTCTACTTGCTGCAGACCGCCTGCCGTGAGGACAGCTACGACACCTTTAAGGAGTACAGCGCCCGCCTGCACCGCACCGGCCGTGCCGTGCGCCTGCGCGACTTGCTCGACTTTGATGCCAGCGGCCGCACGCCGGTTTCGCTCGACGAGGTGGAGCCTGCGCTCAACATCGTCCGCCGCTTTAACACCGGCGCCATGTCGTACGGCTCCATCAGCAAAGAGGCGCACGAGTGCATGGCCATCGCCATGAACCGCCTGCACGGCCGCTCCAACTCCGGCGAGGGCGGCGAGGATCCGCGTCGCGAGACCCCGCTGGCCAACGGCGACTCCAAGAACTCCGCGATCAAGCAGGTGGCAAGCGCGCGCTTTGGCGTGACGAGCCGCTACCTGTGCAGCGCCTTCGAGATCCAGATCAAGATGGCCCAGGGCGCCAAGCCCGGCGAGGGTGGTCACCTGCCCGGCAAGAAGGTCTACCCCTGGATTGCCGAGGTCCGTCAGTCCACGCCCGGCATCGGCCTGATCTCGCCTCCGCCGCACCACGACATCTACTCCATCGAGGACCTGGCAGAGCTGATCTTTGACCTTAAGAACGCCAACCCCGGCGCGCGTGTGTCGGTCAAGCTGGTCAGCGAGGCCGGCGTCGGCACCATCGCCACCGGTGTTGCCAAGGGTGCCGCCGACAAGATCTTGATCAGCGGCCACAACGGCGGCTCCGGTGCCGCTGCTCGCGATTCCATTTGGCACGCCGGTCTGCCGCTGGAGCTTGGCCTTGCCGAGGCCCAGCAGACGCTGCTGCAAAACGGCCTGCGCTCGCGCGTGGTGCTCGAGGCCGACGGCAAGCTCATGGACGGCACCGATGTTGCTGTCGCCTGCCTGTTGGGCGCCGAGGAGTTTGGCTTTGCGACCATGCCGCTCATCTCCATGGGCTGCCTCATGCAGCGCGACTGCCAGCAGGATACCTGCCCGGCCGGCATCGCCACGCAAAACTGTCGCCTGCGTCGCGGCTTCCGCGGCAAGCCGGAGCACGTCGAGCACTTTATGCTCTTTGTTGCCGAGCAGCTGCGCGAGGTCATGGCGAGCCTGGGCTGCCGCACCGTCGACGAGATGGTCGGCCATCCCGAGTGCCTGCGCCAGATCGAGGTCCCGGGCAACCGCAAGGCCAACCTGCTCGATCTGTCGCCCGTGCTGGCAAGCGCGACCTGTGAGTTTGGTGCCCACATCCCGGGCGCCGACGGCCGTCACTTCCTGCCCCAGATGGCTGCGGACAGCGAGCTCGACAAGACGCTCGACTCCACGCTGTTTGTACCCTATACGGCCGATGCCCGTGCGCACCTGCGCCCGATTCGCTTCCGCGCCGATATCGCCAACGTCAACCGCTGCGTGGGCACCATCTTGGGCAACGCGGTGACCAAGGCGCATCCCGAGGGCCTGCCCGCCGGCTCCATCACCATCGATTGCGATGGTTCGGCCGGTCAGAGCTTTGGCGCCTTCCTGCCGCGCGGCGTGACGTTCAACGTGTGCGGCGACGCCAACGACTACTTTGGCAAGGGCCTTTCGGGCGGCGAGGTGTCGGTGCGCCCCAACCCGCATGCGACCTACAAGTTCGACGAGAACATCATCGTGGGCAACGTTGCGTTCTTTGGCGCTACGAGTGGCCGCGGCTTCATTAACGGCCTGGCCGGCCAGCGCTTTGGCGTACGCAACTCCGGTGCCACGGTGGTGGTCGAGGGCTGCGGCAACCATGGCTGCGAGTACATGACGGGCGGCCTGGCGCTCATCCTGGGCGAGGTCGGGCAGAACTTCGCCGCCGGCATGACAGGCGGTGTGGCCTATGTCTATGACCAGTACGGCACGCTCGATGCCCGTGTGAACCACGAGAGCGTTGAGCTCAAGGCTCCGACGGCCGACGAGCTGGCGCAGATCCGCAAGCTTATCCAGGAGCACGTGGACGCGACGCAGAGCCCGCGCGGCATTAAGCTGCTCTACAGCTTTGACTCGATGAGCAAGCATTTTGTGAAGGTCATCCCGACCGAGTACGAGCGCGTGCTGGCGATTGTCGCCGCCGCCGAGGGCGCGGGCAAGACGCGTGCGCAGGCCGAGGAGCTGGCGTTTGACATCGTGACCGGTCGCGCCGACGCTGCTGATGTTGATCGCTTTGATGTTGCGGGTGGCGCTGTGGCTGGTGCTGCGACCGCCGCTGCCAGCTCTGTTGCTTCGACCAAGAAGGAGGCGTAAGTGCCATGGGTAAACCCGGTGCTTTTCTTGATATCGATCGCGTGACCCACGAGCTTCGCCCCGTGGAGGAGCGCAGCCGCGATTTCGATCCGCTGTACGTGGAGCTTGACGATGACGCGCGCCGCGCCCAGGCGAGCCGCTGCATGATGTGCGGTGTGGCGTTTTGCCAGATGGGCGCGAGCTTTGGCAAGGCGCGCCCGAGCGGCTGCCCGCTGCACAACCTGATTCCCGAGTGGAACGAGCTGGTGTATCGCGGCCGCTGGGACGAGGCGGCCGAGCGCCTGTCGCTTACCTCGCCCATGCCCGAGTTCACGAGCCGCGTGTGCCCGGCGCTGTGCGAGGCCGCGTGCAACCTGGGCTCGGTCGACGGCCAACCCACGACGATTCACGACAACGAGCGCGCGATCAGCGACCACGAGTGGGCCAACGGCGGTCCGCGCCGCTTTGAGCCGGCGGGGGAGGGCGCGCCCACGGTTGCCGTGGTGGGCTCCGGCCCTGCCGGTCTGGTGGCTGCGTGGGAGCTCGCCCGTCGCGGCGCTCGCGTGACGGTGTTTGAGCGCGATGACCGCCCGGGCGGCCTGCTTATGTACGGCATCCCCAACATGAAGCTCGAGAAGTCCATGGTCGAGCGTCGCGTGGCGCTCATGCGTGAGCTGGGCATTGTGTTTGAGCTGAACGCCGACGTAAGCGATCCCAAGGTTGCCGCTAAGCTTGACGACTTTGACGCCGTCGTGGTGGCTGCCGGAGCCCGTGCCCCGCGTGGCCTTTCGGCTGCGAACATCGACGCCCCGGGTGTGGTATACGCCGTGGACTACCTGACGGCTTCGACCGTCTCGGTGCTCGACGGCGGCGTGCCCGCCATTGACGCGCGCGGTCTGGATGTCGTGGTCATTGGCGGCGGCGATACCGGCAACGACTGCGTGGGTACCGCGGTGCGCCAGGGTGCGCGCAGCGTGCGCCAGTTTGAGTTCTTGCCGGCGGCGCCCGATAAGCGCACGGCGAGCAACCCTTGGCCGCAGTGGCCCAACGTGAAGAAGACCGACTATGGCCAGCAGGAGGCCATCGCTGCCATGGGTGGCGAGATGCGTGCCTGGGGCGTGGATACGCTCGAGGTGCTGCTGGACAAGAAGGGCGCGGCTGCGGGTTTGCGCGTGGTCGACCTGGACTGGTCGGCGGGAAAGCCGGAGCGCATCGCGGGCTCCGAGCACGAGGTGCCGGCGCAGCTGGTGCTCATCGCCTGCGGCTTTACCGGTCCCGAGCATGGCGTGTTCGACGCTGTTCGCGTGCCTGTCGCCACCGCTGGCCGTCCGCTGCCCGTGATGGCTGTCGAGGGTTCGCACCTCGCGGCTCGCACGGACGGTGTCGCCGCCGATGCCACGCCGGTATATGTGGCCGGCGACGCCCGCAACGGCAGCTCGCTCGTGGTGAACGCCATGGCTGATGCTCTGGCCTGCGCAGCCGAAGTCGCCAAGGCGCTGGCGCTGTAAGGTAGTCATTTAAGAACGTCCCCAACGACTAGTCATTGGTCATTGGGGACGTTCTTTTTTGCCTAGTCGTCGGGGACACTCTTTGCGGGGTGTCTGTTCATTTGTCGACGTGTGGGTGCTCATTCGTCGGCGTTTGCGGTTGTGGCGTTCTGCTGTTTCTGTGGTGCCAGCGGGCGCTTGGCTCAAAATGGCGGGCTAGCTGTCTATATCTACCTGCGGTTTCTTTGCGGTGCACATATTCGGTCAAGTGTTCCGCCAAGTGTTTGGTCAGCATCTGGTTTGCAGCCGGAGGCCCATTTTGCCCGTGCTGGCCACGGTCGTCCGCCCTCCTCGTAAGCTCAAATTGAGGTCCATCAGTTTGAGGAGGATGCCATGACTGATCATGTTTTTGACCGAGCGCAGCTGGTCGAAGCTGTCGGCAACGATATTGCCGATATGGCCCATTTTTGGATGCTGCGGAAGTTTCAATTCCTAGAGCCGGCGCGCGAGCAGTTCGAGATCATTGTCGACCCGTGGCTCAGCTATTACGCCGAGCCCTCGCAAAAAGAAATCATGGCCTATAACATGGCGTTTACCGATTGGCTATTGTTTGAGCGCCCTTATCGCCATGGCGCGACGCTGCTCGAACTGTATGTTGACGAGCCACCAGCGTCAATTTCGCCCGCTTCGCTCGAGCGACTTAAGCAGGTGCGCGATACGCAGTACTTTTCGCGCTTTGGCATTTTGGGCAAGGATCCTGCGACTGGTATGGTTGCGCTGAAGGATACGCGCGCCGACCGCCGTTTTGATGTCTACGACCCGCATATCGTGCAAAAGGAGCATTGGAGCGACGGCGCGATTGCGGTGCGCCTCGCGTGTGTCGACGATGTTTGGCTGACAGCGGGACAGCTCTACCTCTACGACATTGCGCGCCTGAGCGACACGGCGGTCGATGGGCCGGGCGCGGTGCATCCCGAGGACCTGCAGGACGGTTTTGACACCTCGCGCATCTGCTTTTTCTTGCGGCTCGTTCGCGACATCATGGGTGCCCAAGGGCGGTACGTGAAGTCACTCAACATCTACGAACAGGAATGGGAGTAGGGGGCGGGGCCGGTGCCGGTTTGTCTCAATCTGTAACATCTGGCTGTCAAAACACGGTCTATCTGTTGCAGATCGAGATTGACGGGCGCGTGGTTCCGAATGTCTCGTTCTGTAACATCTGGAGGCCGTTTTGCCACGTAACTGTTACAGATCGAGACGGAAGATTGGCTGCTGATGAAAGATCTCGATCTGTAACACCTGGAGGCTGAAGGCCGGTCTACCTGTTACAGATTGAGACAAAGGGTTGGGCTCTGCCGAAAGATCTCGATCTGTAATATCTGGAGGCTCAAATGCCGTCTTCCTGTTACAGATTGAGATGAACGGACGCGGCGGGCAACAGAGACAATGGCTCGTTTGACTGATGTGATGGTGATTAAGGTGTCCAGTGCCGTCTGCAAGCATAAACATGCGACTCGTAACACATTGGCGCGAAACAGGATGCTCGCTCGGCTCGCGGGGGCGGGCGAGCAGGGGACGCTGCTTGTAACCCACGACAATGCCGAGCTCATGTGGCTGCGGCGCCATGTGGGGACCGATGATATCGCGGAGCCCGAGTCGTATCTGTTCTGTTTTCAGCATGATTGGGATGCATTGACGCCGGTGGATCGAGCGCTGCGGACTATTAAGGGGCTTGCGGAGTTTCATCCCGATTGGGCGTTTTGGGGTTATGACGCGGCGCTTTTGTGGGGCTTGGAGGTGCCGAACGATTTGCTCGGGCCGCGTTTTCTTGTTAAGACGGGCTGCTCTGCGGCGTTGAGCGGCGGGTGCAGGTTGCTGCGTCCGCAGGTCGCGGGTGCGCTCGGGCGTGTTGATGGCGTGTGGGTGACGCCGTTTTGGCGCACGGTGGAGGACTGTCTGCTGCGCGCGCCGTTTTCGTATGGGTTGGCGATTGCCGATTCGGCGCTTCGGGCGAAGGGCGTATCGCGCGAGGACCTTTGCGAGTGCCTCCGTGCCGATTGCGAAGGCAGGCGAGGGTATCGCAGGGCGCGGGTGATCGCGTCGTATGCGGACGGGCTGTCCGAAAACGGCGGCGAGTCTCGGTTCCGAGCGTTCTTTATTGCATATGGCTTTCCGGTTCCGGAGTTGCAGGTGGAGTTTCGCGACCCGCTCGATCCGGGCCAGGTGTTTCGCGTCGATTATTTTTGGCGGCTCGAGGATGGGACGTGCGTCATCGGCGAGCTCGACGGAAAGGGGAAGTACACCTTGCAGAACGGCGAGGGTCGGGAGTCGGTTGACCCATTCGTGGCAGAGCGTCAGCGGGAATCTCATCTGACAATGCTCGGGCATAAGGTGCTTCGGTTTACGTTTAACGAGCTCAAGAATCCGGGGAAGCTGGTCGAGAAGATGAGGCTGGCGGGTATTCCGCAGCGGGCTGATCTGGCTGTGGAATGGAGACGTCAGTGGTACGGGCGCTGAGAGGGTTTGTCTCGGTCTGTAACATCTTGGGGCTGTTTGGGCCCGTAATTATTACAGATTGAGATGAAAAAGTGCAGCCTCGACCGAATGTCTCAATCTGTAACATATGGCTGTCAAAATGCGGTCTATCTGTTACAGATTGAGATAAAGGGTGGGTATGCGACCGAAAGATCTTGTTCTGTAACATCTGGAGGCTCAAAGACGGTTCTCCTGTTACAGATTGAGATGTTTTGTATTCACCGCTGGGGAAGGGCTGCATCGACTCCCGTCCTCCCTCATATTCCCCTCCTTTCTCCGTTAGCCGATATGTCTGCAGCAACCCTGCTGGACTAGGCGATAATGAACAAATGTTCATGTTAATTGAGGGGGAGGAGCCCGATATGGCGTCTGCCGATCGTCCCACGTTGTTTATCAATGCGACCGTTCTGGATGGCTCGGAGCATATGGAGCCGCAGCCCGATATGGCTGTGGTCGTTGAACGCGGCGCCATCACCTGGATCGGCCCGAGTGCCGTGGCGCAGGCGCCTGCGGGTGCCGAGGTCATCGACTTGGCCGGTGCGTATCTCATGCCGGGTCTTATCAATATGCACGTGCATCTGTGTGGCTCGGGCAAGCCGGTCTCGGCAGGCGATGCAGGAGCGCTGATGAAGAAGCTCGACAACCCCGTGGGTCGTGCCATCGTCCGCCATATCCTCAAAGGCAGCGCCCAGCAGCAGCTGGCGAGCGGCGTGACTACGGTACGCGGCGCAGGTGACCCGCTGTTTGCCGACATCGCCGTGCGCAACGCCATCGACGCCGGCAAGTATCAGGGTCCGCGTCTTGTCGCGCCGGGCACGGGCGTCACGGTGCCGGGCGGCCATGGCGCAGGCCTGTTCGCGCAAGTTGCCAATACCCCCGCCGAGGCAGCCGAGCAGGTACGTGACCTCTATGCGCGCGGGGCCGACGTCATCAAGCTGTTCGTGACGGGCGGCGTGTTCGATGCGACCGAGGTGGGGGAGCCTGGCGTGCTGCGCATGCCGGTCGATGTCGCCGCGGCGGCGTGCAAGGCGGCGCACGACGCGGGCCTGCCGGTCATGGCTCATGTCGAGAGCACCGAAGGTGTGAAGGCAGCGCTTCAGGCGGGCGTCGATACGATTGAGCACGGTGCTCCGATGACGCCCGAGATCCTGGAGCTGTATCGCGGTGCCGCGGGTACGCAGCTCGAGGGGCGCGCGCCGAGCGTGACCTGCACGATCAGTCCGGCGCTGCCGTTCGTGCTGCTCGATCCGGAGAAGACCCATTCGACCGACACACAAAAGAAGAACGGCGACATCGTGTGCTCGGGCATTATCGAGAGCGCTCGCGCTGCCTTGGATGCCGGCGTCAAGGTGGGCCTGGGCACGGACTCGAGCTGCCCGTTCGTGACACAGTACGACATGTGGCGCGAGGTGGCGTACTTTGCCAAGTACGTTGGCGTGAGCAATGCCTTTGCGCTGCACACGGCCACACAGGTCAATGCCGAGCTGCTAGGCCTGGGCGGCGAGACCGGCACGATCGAGTGCGGTAAGGCGTCTGATATCCTGGTGACGCGCGAGAATCCTCTGGACGACCTGGCGACCCTGCGCGAGCCGATGCACGTGATGTGCCGCGGTGACCTGGTGCGCAAGCTGAAGGTCAAGCGCATTGCCGAGGTAGACGCCGAGCTCGACGCGATTATGGCCATGCCGGCAGAGGCGCTGGCCGAGGAGCTTGCCCGCGACGGCGTGGCGTAGGCGTGCGACGCAGTGATGTGACAAAGGGACTGTCCCTTTGTCACATTCTGTTGCCGCATGCAAAAAGCCGGGGTCTCAACACGAGGCCTCGGCTTTTTTATCGAACAAATACTTAAGATTTGGGACAAACAAACCTGATTAATTTGTCCCGCGTGCGGGCGCTAGGAGCGGGTTTCCATCTTGGCGTGGCACTTGGGGCAGGTGACGCGGATCTTGCCCTTGCCCTTGGGGACGGAGAGCATCTGGCCGCAGTTGGGGCACTTGAGGTAGGCCGTGGTCTTGCGGCCCTTCCACATCTTCTTGGCCGTGCGCTTGGCACGCTCCAGGTCCTCCTTGCTCGTGCCGGCTGCGCGCGAGGCGTTGGCCGCCGCGGCGCCGCCGCCCAAGCTGGCGACGAACTTACCCAGGCCGGGGACATTTGCGGTCGCGGCGACAAAAGCCTCGTTCTCCTTACGGCGCGCGTTGACGTTTTTAGACAGGCCGCGCAGCACGCCGATGGCGATGACGGCGATGGCGATCCAGCTGAGCCACTGGATGCGAGCCATCGAGCCGATCATTGCGATGATGACGCCGGCAAAGCCCAGCACGATGGTAAGTTCGTCGGCGCCGTTGCGACCTTTCATAAAGTCATTCATGCGAATTGCCTTCCGTTCGATCTTCTGCACGCCTTTATACCCGATTTGGTGCAATGGGGACAGGTTAATCTGCACCAATGTGGTGCAAACGTACCTGTCCCCGATGCACCAGTGGCGGCGCAAGTCTGTCCCCAATGCACCAAGATGGTGCAAAGAAACCTGACCCCCCCCTTGCACCAATTACTTGGCGAGCTTGTCGACGACGCGTTCGATTTCGGCGAGCTTGGTGGCTTTGAGCTCCTCGTCGCCCGATTCGATGGCAGAGGCGACGCAGCCCTCGATATGGGCCTTAAGCACATCGGCGTTGATGCGCGCGATGAGCGCCTGCGTGGCCATAAGCTGTGTGGAAATGTCGACGCAGTAGCGATCCTCCTCGACCATCCTCAAGATGCCGTCGATCTGGCCGCGCGCCGTCTTGAGCATGCGGGTCACCGATTTATGGTCTGCCATCATGGCGGGTCCTCGTTTCTGGTCGGGGGTGGGTATGCGCAGGTCGCTACGCAGCGGTCACGGACAGCGCGTGGAACTTCTCGCCGGCGCCTTCGACGGCGGCGGCGAGCTGCTCGGCGGTTATGGTGTCGGCGCACTCAACCTGGACGGTCTGGGTCTCGTGATCGGCATCGGCATCGGTCACGCCGGCCACGTTGAGCAGCGCGGTCTCGACAGTAGCGTCGCAATGGCCGCACATGAGGCCCGAAGTCTTGATCGTGTAATTCATGGTTGTCTCCTTATCGATTGAGATTATCTGACAGTTTAGTCGTGAACAGAGCCATCTTAAAGGTACGTTGAGGTGCCCGAGATTGCCCCGAAAGAGGAGCGAAGTGTACTTGGGCACGCGAGCGACGGTTTGAGGGGCAAGGTCGGGTGCATCAGCGTGCCGTCTTTGGTTTAAAGGATTTCAGACGCAAGGCATTGCTTACGACGCACACGCTCGACAGGCTCATTGCCGCGGCGCCGAACATGGGCGAGAGCTGCCAGCCGGTGAGGGGGAAGAACACGCCCGCGGCCAGCGGGATGCCGATGCCGTTGTAGAACAGCGCCCAGAACAGATCCTGCTTAATGTTGCGAATCGTGGCGCGCGATAGCTCGATGGCGCGGGCGACGTCCATGAGGTCGCTGCGCATGAGTACCACGTCGGCGCCCTCCTTGGCGATGTCGGCGCCGGTGCCGATAGCAAGGCCCACGTCGGCGCGCGCCAGGGCGGGGGAGTCGTTGATGCCGTCGCCCACCATGGCGACCTTGCCGCCCGCATCCTGCAGTTCGCGCACGTGGCGCTCCTTGTCGGCGGGGAGGACGTCGGCGATGACCTGTTCGCTGCTCAGCCCCACGCGGCGGGCGATGGCCTCGGCCGTTACGCGGTTGTCGCCGGTGAGCATACGCACGTCGACGCCGAGCTTGCGGAGCGCGGCGATGGCGGCGGCGCTCGTCTCCTTAACCTCATCGGCCACGGCAATGGTACCGGCAAGCTCACCGTTCTTGGCAAAGAACAGCGGCGTCTTGCCCTCGGCGGCAAATTGCTCGGCGAGCCCCTCGGGCACGGTGACCTCCAGCTCGTTCATCAGCTGCACGTTGCCGGCGGCAATGGCGTTTTGACCTTCGCGCGCCGTGACGCCACGGCCGGGCACGGCGGCAAAGTCCTCGACCATGCGCGCGACGATTCCGCGTGTCTCGCACTCGGCCATAATCGCCTCTGCCAGCGGATGCTCGCTCTGGCGCTCCAGTGCGGCGGCCAGCTTGAGCAGCGCCTTCTCGCTCATGGCGGGCGTGCCATCGGCACGCGTGGCCACTACAATGTCGGTTACGGCCGGCTTGCCGCGGGTGACGGTGCCCGTCTTGTCGAGCACCACGGTGCCCACGTTGCGTAGGTTCTCCAGCGCCTCGGCACTCTTAAACAGAATGCCCATCTCGGCGCCCTTGCCGGTGCCGACCATAATGGCGACGGGCGTGGCCAGGCCCAGCGCGCACGGGCAGCTGATCACCAGCACGGCGACGGCGGAGGTGAGCGCCTCGTTCACGCTGCCGGTCAGCGCCAGCCATGACACAAAGGTCACGGCCGAGATCGCAAACACCACGGGCACAAACACGCCGGCGACCTTATCGGCCATGCGGGCGATGGGCGCCTTGGTGGCGTTGGCGTCCTCCACAAGCTGGATGATCTTGGCGAGCGACGTGTCGGCCCCCACGCGCGTGGCGCGGAAGGTGAACGACCCGGTGCGGTTGACCGTGGCGGCGTTGACGGTGTCGCCGGCGGTCTTTTCCACGGGGATGGACTCGCCAGTGAGTGCACTTTCGTCCACGGCCGAGGCGCCCTCGAGCACCACGCCGTCGACGGGGATGGACTCGCCGGGACGCACGCGCAGGACCTGACCGGGCAGAATGGCATCGACATCGACGGTGGTCTCGCTGCCGTCATCGGCCACGACGGTCGCGGTCTTGGGCGCCAGGTCGATCAGCGCTTCGATGGCGCCGCCGGTTTTGGATTTGCTGCGCGTCTCGAGGTATTTGCCCACGGTGACGAGCGACAGGATCGTGCCGGCGCTCTCAAAATACAGATTGTCCATGCCCGTCATCATGGCCTCGTGGACCTGACCCGCGGCTAATTGGTCGGCCATGATAAACATGGCGTAGAGCGACCAGGCGATGGAGGCGGTGGCGCCCACGGCAATAAGGGCGTCCATGGTAGGCGCGCCGTGTGCGAGTGATTTAAACCCGTTGATAAAGTACGCGTCGTTGACGTAGACGATGGGAATGAGCAGGACGAGCTCGGTGAGCGCGAGCGTCATGCTGTGCGTATGGTCGGTAAAAATGCCGGGTAGCGGCCAACCGAGCATGTGCCCCATGCCTATGTAGAACAGCGGGATGAGGAATACGATTGAGACGATGAGACGGGTGCGCATGGCAGAGGCGGCGGCCTCCAACTTTTTGGTCGGCGACTCCATATGGGCGGCGCCGGACCTGGCTTGCGCGCTGCCGCCTGGGACGGCTTCGGTGCCCGCGCTGACGGGCGATGCCGAGTAACCCGCGCGGTCGACGGCGGTGCAGATGTCGTCGGGCGTGACCAGCGCGGGGTCGTAGTCGACCAGCATGGATCCGGCTAGCAGGTTGACCGCGACGTTTTGGACGCCGTCGAGCTTGCTGACGGCGCGGTCAACGTGCGCTTGGCAGGCGGCGCACGTCATGCCGCCCACGTCGAACTTATCTTGAGCCATGGCTTCTCCTTTCTGTGACGTAGTGTCGGAAATGTTAACCTGCCGATACTATACACCCATACCCCCTGGGGGTGTCGAGTGGAGATGGAAATGTATGACATTTCGTTACAGAGGGGGTCAGCTGCCGGGCCAACGGACCGTCCGGCGAACATCTCAATCTGTAACAACTAGACCCGTTTTTGGCGGGTTGCTGTTACGGATCGAGACAAACCGTCCGGGGTCAACTCGAATGTCTCGATCTGTAACATCTAGAGAGGTTTTTGGACCCTTACTGTTACAGATTGAGATGTTGTCTCGTGGGGTTGAGATTTGTCTCGTTCTGTAACATCTGGGGACCGTTTTGCCGAGTTACTGTTACAGATCGAGAGAAACCGTCCGGGGTCAACTCAAACGTCTTGATCTGTAACACCTAGCAGCGAAGATGACCCCTTACTGTTACAGATCGAGACAAACTGGAGCAGGTGCCTTGGGCCCTGCAATGTAAAACGCCGGGGCGCCCGTGTGATGGACGCCCCGGCGCATGTTGGGCGGGGTTTACGGAGTAGCGGGAGAGGGGGAGAAGCCGCCCCCGAAATCCTTACTCCTGACTACGTTTCTTGTCGGTCAGGAAGACGCCGGCGGCTACAAGCACGATGCCTCCGACGACAAACGTCTCACCGGCGAGCGCAGCATTGTCGCCTGTGGTGGGAAGCGCCGAGTTGGCGGCCGTCTTGGCGTTGCCGGCAGACGGCTTTCCAGCAACCGGCTTAGCGGCAGCCTGCGTAATCTTGGCTTGCTCGGCCTTCGCCGCCTCTTGCTCCTGGCGGGCGATCTCGTCCTTCAGGGCTTGTTCGGCGGCAACGCGCTTCGCCTTTGCCTCGTTGTAGGCATTGAGCGCCGCGGTATAGGCGGGCGTCTCCTCGTCAAGAGTTGCCTGGGCGGCATCGAGTGCGGCCTTCGCATCATGTTCAGCCTGCTTGGCGACGACGCACTTGGCAAAGAGGGCGTTGAGGGTGTCGTTCGCGTTTGCATCGGAGCCGGTTGCGATGCCGTTTTCGACGTTGACGGACTTGAGCTTTCCGAGGGCGGCGGCAGCGGCATCCGATGCGGCCTGAGAATTCTCGACCGCCTGCTCGGCGTTCGCGATGGCGTCGTTTGCTGCACCAAGGGCGACTTCGGCCTCGGTTACCGCTGCGTCGGCGTCCTTCTTGGCCGCCTCGGCGGTGGCAAGATTATCGGCTGCGTTGCTCAGGGCGTCGGCATGGGCCTTCTTCGAGGTAAAGTCGTTTTCCGCTGTGGTCAGATCGCTCGCGGCGTGCTTCGCGGCCGCCGCCTTGGTCTCGACACCGTCCTTGGCGATATCGAGGGTCTGCTTCTTAGCAGCCGCGTCGCGCTCCGCTTTTTCAAGAGCGCTCTGGGCAGACGCCTGGGTCGCCGTGGCTTCATCGAGCGTTTGATGGGCCTTGTCAGCCTTTTCCTGAGCCACAGCAACGTCAGCCGAATACTTTGCGAGCTCATCGCTGGCGGCGGCGTAGGCGGCCTGCTTGTCTGCAACGGCGTTCTTTGCGTTTTCGAGATCCGTTGCCCGTACTGCGACTGTTTGCTGCGCCTGGCCGTATGCTGCCTGGGCGGCGTTGACGTCACCCTGCTTTTGGGTGACTGCGGCTTGCGCGGTTGCCACCTGCACACTAGCCGCATCCGCAGTGTTTTGCGCGGCATCGCGTTCCGACTGGGCTGTGGTTACGGCTGCCGCGGCGGTAGCGACGTTGACGCTTTGCTTGCTTGCTGCCTGCTGCTTTTGCTCGACCGCGGATGCGGCTTCGCTTGCAGTTTCGTCGGCCTTCTGCTTGTTTTGGGATGCCTGCTGGAGTGCGGCTTGCTTGCCGGCAAGATCCTTCTTGGCAGTCTCGAGTTTGCTTCCCGCGTTTTTGAGTCCGTTGACGTAGTCGTTAAGCGTCTGCTCGAACTCGTCGACGGACATAGCAGCGCTTGTCCAATCGTGGCCGGGTTTCCATGGCGAGGCTGTCTGGGCGGTAAACGAGGCGGTGGTGCCGTAGATATTATTTTTGGTGGAGGTGTTTGTTCCCGTGCCCATGACTGCAAGGTCAGGATCGATGCAGTTGGTGTAATGGCCCACCATTGCGCCAAACTTATCGGCGACATAGCTGATAATGTCGGCTTTATGGGCAGTGTAGAAGTTGTAGGCAGCTTGTCCTGTGAGGTTGTAGCCGCCCAATTTGGCGGCCGCCTCGTCGAAGTACGCCTTTTCCTCCGTAATCCATCCCTGACAGGGGTCGCTATACCCCCATGAGAGGTTCTCGGCAACATCAAACTGTTCTGCGTGTTCAATGTTCGAGCTCGACCAGTTCGCATCGGCAATTGCCGCCGCGACAAGATTATAGGAAACCTTAAGTGGGTTTAGACCAACGGAAACGCGGTAGCTGTTGATTGACTTCATGACCGTAATAGCCGAGATCATGTTGTCGAGCGAAGTTGCGTCGGTGCTGTCGCCAACATGGGTGGCATCCTTATACTTGCAGTTCTCGATAATCGAGACTGCCTCATTGGCACCAACGGATTTAAAGAACCCGATAGCACCCTGCTTGAGCGTGGACTCAGCAGAGTCTGCTGCCTGCTGGGCGGCGTCGACGGCTGCTTGAGCAGACTGAACCGCGGCTTGGGCTGACTGCAGCTCGGTTTGAGCTTGTGCAGCCGCATTGTCTGCAGTCGTCCTTGCTGCCTTTGCCTCCTCCACAGCCTTATTCGCCTCGTCGAGCTTGGTGAGCTCTGCGCTATGAGCCGCCTTTGCGTCCTCAAGCGCCTTGTCCTTAGCAACTACCTCGGCATTCGCGGCATCGAGTTCGGATTTCTTTTGCTCGGCGTTCTGTTTTGCAGCATCGAGCTCCGATTGGGCGGCGGCAAGGTCGTTTTGCTTCTGGCTCTGATCCTGCTGGGCGCTTTCCAGAGCCTTCTCGGCGCCTGCCTGGGCACTCTTTGCAGCGTCAAGATCGGCCTTGGCAGCATCGACCTTTGCCTGGGCGGCGTCGTATTCTGGGCCTGCGGCGCCTGCCTTTGCTGCGGCGAGGTCTGCCTGTGCGCTGTCATACGCTGCCTGCGCGTCAGCTGCCTTACCGTCCGCGGCGGTCTTTGCCTGCTGGGCAGAAGCCAGCGCGCCTGCCGCCTCGTCGTAAGCGCTTTGCGCGGCGCTCTGGGCCTGTTGGGCGTCGGCGAGTGCGGAGTCGGCAGCGGTCTTTGCGGCCTTTGCCTGGTCAAGAACTTTCTGGGCATCTGCGGCAGACTGCTCAGCGGCCTTGATTTCCTCCGGCGTTGCGTTGGCGGCTGCCTTCTGGGCTTCCTCAAGCTTGGTCTGCGCGTCGGCTGCCGCCTGCTTTGCGGAATCGAGTGCCTTCGTCTTGCTTTCGGCATCGGCCTTGGCCGTGTCGAGCTTGCTCTGGGCATCCTTCAGCGTGGCACTGGTACTGTCGGCCGCCTTGACGCTTTCATCGAGCTGGCGGGCGTATTCGGCACGCGCGGTGGCCTCTGCCTGCGAATTGTCGGAGACGGAAGCGTCGTAGGCGGCTTGCGCGTTGTCGCGGGCCGTCTGCTTTTTGGTATAGGGGGCGACCGCCGTGTCGTAGTCGGACTTGGCTTCTGCCTCGGCAGCCTTTGCGGCGTCGATTGCGGCCTGCAAGTCGGCAATCTTCTGGGCGTTCGTCTTTACTGCGGAGCCTGCCGCCTCGCCGGCGTAGGCGGCGAGCGGGGACATGATTGCGTCCTGCGCCGTGGTGCCGCTCACATCGTTGGCAAATGCCGAGAACGGGGCGAGCAACGACGAGCCGGTCATTGCGATGGTGGTGGCTGCGGTGACGGCGAGTCGCGCGGTCTTGTGACCCGCGAATGCGCGACGGGGCTCGGCGCCGCCCGAGGTTTCCAAGTGTTTGGGTGCGTACTTTGCCATTTCTTCTCCCAATCGTTGAAGGGGTACCTATGACAATTCGTACGTTACGACCGCCGAAAGGGCTCCTGTTGCGCAACATTGGCGAAGAAATATCGACACATTTGAGTCACATTTATGAGGTGAAGTTCTCGGCAAGCTAACGTCTCGATCTGTAACATCTGGCGGGAAATATGGCCTCTAGACGTTACAGATTGAGACAAACCATCAGCCAACAACTCAAATGTCTTGATCTATAACATCTAGAGAGGTTTTTGACCCCTAACTGTTACAGATCGAGATGTTGTCTCGCGGGGTTGGGGTTTATCTCGTTCTGTAACATCTGGACCCGTTTTTGGCGGGTTACTGTTACAGATCGAGACATTCCGCCGAGCCACAACTCAAGATCTCAATCTGTAACAACTAGACCGATTTTTGGATTCTAGGTGTTACAGATCGAGACAATTGCCGGGGAGGGGTCCCGCCGCGGCAAGACGCCCGCCTCCTAAATACAGAATCCGGGAACCACGCAGGTTCGCTTTTTGGGATTGTCCGCGGGGGTGGCGTACATAAAGACGTCTCCGTCGTGGCCCACGCGGTTTATGTAGAGCGTGCCTTCGGTCTCCGACGTATCGGGGCTCACCGTGCGCTCCCACCAGCAGGTGTCCTTGCCTTTCCACTGGCGCACCATCGTCTCGTTCGTGGAATACGGGCTCACCTTGAGCTCGCGGAAGAGCTGGTACTCCTTGCCTTCGCCGTTGTAGATGTCTGCCAGGTAGTGATAGTCCTCGGCAAACGAATCGGGCGGCTGTACGCCGCAGAGCTCGACCATGGCGGGCAGCCAGAGCGTCGCGGGCAGCTCGCTCAGACACGATGCACTGTTGGCGGCGCCCACGTTGTTCGAGATTTTTTTGACAGATTTGATGAGTGCGCGCAACTCGTTGGGCAGCAGCTTAAGGCCGTCGCCGTTGAGCCATTCCCGCAGCTCGCAATCTGCCCAGCCGGCGCTCGGCGGTTCAGCCGCAGCATCGCGCTCGGCAATGCCGGCATCGAACATAAACGTCAGCCCGGCCCTGCCCGTCCCGTCCAAAAGCTCGTCGTGGCGGATGCCCACAAGTTGCGCGCCGACCTTCAGCCCGTTGGTGAGCGTTACGCGCTTGGTGCACGGATAGGGGATATGTCCATCGGCGTCGAGCAGGTGATAGCGCTTGGCAATCTCGCGCGCCTCGCTGCGGGTCTCGGCAGCCTTGATCTTGAGCGAAATCTCCTGCAGCTGATCCCAGGTGTAGTCGTCAAGCGAGCTGCGGATGCCGTCCAGGTAGTCGGGGATGCCAAAGCCATGGGTTGCCGCGCCAATGACGCCGAGTCCCGCAACGGCTGCAACGACGCCGCCGATAATAAAGCGGCGGCGGGTCATGGCATCATGCCGGGCCTGCTCCAGGATCTCTCGCGCGCGCTCGCCGGCGACGTCGACCTTAAGGTGCGTACCGGAGTCGATGTCGATCACGGCGTCATTGCCCGCGCCCTCCCGGCCCTCGGATTCTGCAGCGGGGAGGTATGTCGAGAGCACCTCGAGCATCTGCTGCTCGGTGGGGCGATCGCCCTGCTCGACCGAGATGCCTTTCATGATGATCTGGATGAGCGCTTCGTCGTCATCGCAACGCGGCTCGAGCGGCACCGGCTTGGTCTTGGTCTTTATGAGATAGAACGAGCCGGTTGCCGCGGCACCCGTCGACTCGACATCGAACGGTTTACGACCGCTGTAGAGCTGGTACAGAATACTCGAAAGCGCATAGACGTCGATGGCGGGCGAGCGGCGAAGGGCCGCGATGCCTTCGATATCCTGCGTGAGCATTTCGGGCGCGGCGTATGCGGGCGTGGCAAAGCGCCAGATGTCGGCGCGTCGGGTGATCGTGTCATTGCTGAGGACCATGGTAGCGGAGCCCATGTCGATGAGGCAGGGGTCAAAGGAGCAATCGGCAATCTGCTGCTCGAGCGTTCGACTGGTGGTGCGGAACATGATATTGGCGGGCGACAGATCGCGATGGACGACCGGATTCACGAGGCCTTGGGTCATCAAGAGCGCGCGAAGCACGGCGTTTCCGACGGCGGCGACCATCTGGGTGGTTAGCCCGCCCGAGGTATCGTGCGGAAGCAGGGGCAGCGCTTGCTTGAGCGAGGTGCCCTCGACCCACTCCATGAGGATGAGCGGGTCGTCCTCGCAAGAGCCGTAGCCATAGACACGCGGAAATCCTCGCAGGTGCGAGACGGTGCACAGGTGACGGTACTCCTCGAACAGCGCAGCGGTGTTGGCCAGGTGCGCGGCCGATTGCTCGGCGGAGCGATCGGGTGCCTGGCCAGAAAGGATGGCGTTGTCTTTGAGCAGCTTTACCGCGAAAATCTCGCCGTTGGTGTTAGTCGCGCGCAGCACGTGGCCGATGTTGCCGTCGCTGCGATGGGCCGTTTGAAGAATGAGCGTCATAAACCGGCGCTTAGCATCGTCCTCGGCGCTGGGATCGACCGCCACGGCGGTGTCGAACGTGTCGAGACGGATGAGTTTGTCGCCATAGGCGCTATCGGTAGTATCCATGGCGTTCCTTTGTCTGGCATGGGTTGCCGCGCGTACACGTGAGCAGTGCGGATATCGGTAAAGTACCATGATAGCCGCACTGCTCACGTGTACCGCTGAGTATTGTCGTTTACGACGCAGAAGGTAGAAGACGAAAGACGGACGGCGACCGTCTTCCGATCGCTGTCCGTGCTAGTCCACAATGACAAGGAATGTCGTGTAGAGACCCAGATGGAGCCTGTCGCTGTTGGCGATTTCCACGGGGGGATAGACTTTGCCGGGCTCGCGTTGGTCGCGCGGCGGCTCAATCACAATATCGCCGTCACCCGCGCCCGATTCGAGCACTGTGCCGTTGGTCGATCCAAGGCCCTGGGCGTACCAGTGCTCACCCTCGAGCCAAATACGAAGATGCTCGCGCGATGCATCAGCGCCTACATCGGTGATGCTGGGCGAGGTTTTGGGCAAAGAACCAATCACGGTGCCGCGCGGATCGCGTGTGAGGGGATGGATTTGCATGTCGGCGCAGTTGTCGGCATGGGTTCTGAGCAGACCGAGGTTAGGGGCGACGGTGCGTGGCTGCCCCAGGCTGCTCATAAAGCCACGTCCTACGGTAGTTTCGGTGGTGCCAAAGTGCCCGCCTGTCTTGCTGTCGCAAAAGCGCTCGACGGTGGCCACGCCTTGGATGGGGTCGGCGAGCGCCCCCGTTGCCACAAAGAGCATCAAGAAGAGCGTGCTTTTTTCGCGCACGGCATTGCCGTCAAAGTTGTCGATGCGATTGAGGGCGTTTGCATATAAGCGGCTGTCCAGCTTGTAGCTGGCGAGAGCCGACATCATTTCGTTGGCGGCCGGACCGCGATAGTGCTCGGCGATTGCCTGATAGGCGGACTCGCCGCCGCCGAGCTTGCTGCAGATTGCCGCGGAAAGGTTGAGCGTGGTGACGGTAAAGTCGCTGTAGATGGCGGGCGCGCACTGGTCAGGCTTGCGATGGACGATGTAACGGGTGAGATACGAGCGGTTGGAAGAGCATTTCTCGAGCAGGGTGCTGCCGAGATAAGAGTTTCCATTGATGAGCATTCGGGCGATCTCGAGATGTTTAAGACCGCCGAACGAGCGAATATCGTTATAGAGGACCGAGCAAGGCGTCTCTGCTGCCACGGATACCTCCTTTGATTGCTTCCTAGCCAATATGGCGATAGGAATTAATGGCCCCCGGTGGGCGACGTATTAAATGGCTGCGCAATATATAGCGTAACCAAAGCAACATTATAGGCCACATGTTTGAAATTGCAGGAAGACCGAGAGATTTGGTTTGGACTGGACGGAAATCCCCCTCTGTCTTGATCTATAACAATTAGGACCGATTTTACTCGGTAATTGTTACAGATTGAGACAATCGGCCAGGCCCACCTCGTCCGCCTCGTCATCTGTGGTTTACGTGGGGGCATGCGAAGCGCGGGTATACTAACCCGCGGCGAATCTGCTCCATCGCTTAGAGCTGCTGCGTCTGGACGGCGCGTGATAGGGCTGCCAAAGCGATCGCCAGCGTGCTGAGCAACGTCCTCTCTGTGCGCACCCGTTTTTGTATGTATTAGCGCACTACCAAGCACGCCCGCGCGGCCACATGCCGTGCCCATAACGCGTGCAGATAAGGAACAACAACATATGCGTAATTCTGTATCCGACGTCACGGACGCCGAGATCCTGGACGAGACCCGCGAGGCCATGACCCAGGCTGCCTTCGATGCTGCCGACGAGGCCAGCGCCGCCGAGACCGTCGAGTCCGCGACCGAGAACCTGCCCGCCTTTGACGAGCTGGGACTTTCGGACGAGATGCTTCGTGCCATCGAGAACCTGGGCTACACGGCGCCGACGCCTGTCCAGGCCGGCTCCATCCCCGTGGTGCTCGAGGGTCGCGACCTGCTTGCCGCTGCCCAGACCGGCACCGGCAAGACGGCTGCCTTCTTGCTGCCGACCATGAACAACCTGGAGCACATCGCTCCGCCCAAGCCCGTGCGCGAGCGCGGCAGCCGCAACCGCCGTCGCGGCACCAAGAAGCCCGAGGGCAACGGTCGCGGCCCCGTGATGCTCGTCATCACCCCCACGCGCGAGCTCGCCCAGCAGATCGATGAGGTCGCGAGCAAGATCGCCGATGTCACCGGCCATGTCGCCGTGACTGTCGTGGGCGGCGTGAGCTACAAGCCCCAGACCGCGGCGCTCAAGTATGGCTGCGACATTCTGGTCGCAACGCCGGGTCGTCTGGTCGATCTGATCGAGCAGGGTGCCTGCCACCTGGACGAGGTTAAGGTCCTGGTGCTCGACGAGGCCGATCGCATGCTCGACATGGGCTTTTTGCCCGCCGTCCGTCGCATTGTGCGCGAGACGCCGGCCGAGCGCCAGACGCTGCTGTTCTCGGCGACTCTCGACGAGGAGGCCGTGGGCGAGATCACCGACCTGGTGAGCGACCCGGCCCGCGTGGAGATCGCGCCCGCCACGTCGACTGCCGACACCGTCGACCAGTTTGTGTTCCCGGTGTCCATCGAGGCCAAGAACAACCTGCTGCCCGAGTTCCTCAAAAAGGAGGGCCCGGAGCGCACTATCGTCTTCATGCGCACCAAGCACCGCGCCGACAGCTGCTGCCGTCGTCTGGAGCGCAAGGGCATCAAGGCCGCCGCGATTCACGGCAACCGCAGCCAGGCCCAGCGCGAGCGTGCCCTTTCGGCCTTCCGCGACGGTACCGTCGACGTGTTGGTGGCAACCGACGTGCTCGCCCGCGGCATCGACATCAGTGACGTGCGCTACGTCGTGAACTTTGACGTGCCGGCCGAGCCGACCGACTACATTCACCGTATTGGCCGTACGGGTCGCGCCGGCGAGCTGGGCTGGGCCATTACGTTTGTGACCGAACAGGACGTGGACGAGTTCTACGAGATCGAGAAGCTCATGGACAAGACCGCCGACATCTACGAGGCCGGCGACCTGCACGTGGGTCCCAATCCGCCCGCGGTTGATCCCGAGCGCGACCCTGCGGCCTTTAAGGTGAAGAAGAAGACCAAGCGCGGCAAGTCCAAGAGCAAGAAGAAGCTTGAGCAGGCACGTCGCGACGGCAAGCGCAACGGCGATGACTACGGCGATGTGGCCGGTCGTTCCAACCGCGGTCGCGACGAGCGTCGCGGCGACGGCGAGCGCCCGAGCCGTCCCAAGCGCGGCGGCAAGACCCGCGTGCGCGAGGGCGTTCAGGCTCGCGTGGACGCGGCCGTGGAGAGCGTTGCCCGCGAGGTGGCTGCCGAGGAGCGCGACGGTGCTGTTGAGCAGGGCCCGCGCGGCAACCGTGCCGAGCGTCGTGCCAAGCAGTTCCAGGGCGAGGCACATCGTCGTCGCCGCGAGGACGAGGACCGCGGCGGTCGTCGCCGTGTCGAGCGCGAGGACGAGGGCCGTGGTTCGCGCGGCGGCAAGCGCGGCTCGGGTGACCGTCGTCGCTCCGGTCGCGATGGCGAGCGCGGCGGGCGCGATGAGCGCCGTGGCGGCGAGGGTCGCGGTGAGCGAGGTGCCCGCGGCGGTGAGTCCCGTGGCGGCAAGCGCTTTGAAGAGCGCGGCGTCCGTGGCGGCGAGCGTCGCGAGGGTGCTCGCGGCAATGGCGGCCGCGGCGGCGCTGGCCGCTCTGGTGAGTCGCGCGATCGTCGTGATCCGCGTGCCAGCCGCGATCGTCGCGATGACTGGCGCAACTACGACGACACCCGCGAGGAGCGTCGTGGCGGCTATCGTGGCGGGCGTGGCGGCAACCAGGCCGGCTCCCGCGGCGGTCGTGCCGGCGGTCGCGATAACCGTGGCAGCTATGGCAACAGCCGTGGTGGCAAGCGCGGCGGCAGCTCCCGTCGCCCCGGTGACGGCGGCGGCAAGCGCAAATAGCATACGCATCGCCCACTAGAGCGAGGTGAACCAAGGGCCCCGAGCAACTACGCTCGGGGCCCTTTTTGTTTGCCGTATCCGATCGCTAGTTCAAATGTGATTTCCTCGGGAATGCATCTAGAAGATGCCGTGGGCCTGTTTCCTGCCATGCGGCAATGGGTCCCATGGGGTGTGCCGTGCATTTTTTGGAGTATTCAGCAGCTCTAGCTGGCTGCATACGATTCGGTATTGCCAACGGCGGCCTTCAGATGCCCCCTATGAGTGTTTTGAGTTAGATTTCGCCGTTTTTTGAAGCAAAGGTACGTCGTTCTCGCTATGTCGGAACCCAAAATGACGCAGCGCCCTAAAGGTTTGCCCGCTCGGGGTATTGCTGGCGCGAGAGCGCTGCAGAATACTCCGTTTTTTGCACGTGCTGGGATGGGGTACCTCAGGAGAACTCGGCGGCATCCAGTAAATATATGCAATCTGTACCGGGAATTATGCAAACCGAAAAGGCGGGCAGTATGGGTTGGTGTATCGGGCCGCCTGGCGCACCAAAACGGGGGAGCTCCCCCATGCGCCGTATACTCTGTCTGAATGTGAAAACGGCTTGACGCGTTGTCAGGCGTAGGGGGAGGGTGCTTTGATGAGCGTATTCGAAATTGTGTTTAGTCCGACGGGTGGAACGCGGAAGGTGTCTGGCCTTGTGGCCGGGGCACTGGACAAGAATACCGTTACCGTCGATCTGACCGATAGCGGGCTAGATTTCAGCGCTGTCTCGATGACTGAGGACGACGTGGCCGTAATCTCTGTGCCGGCGTATGCCGGTAGAATCCCGACTGTGGTGGCTGACCGGTTGGGCATGGTGCGCGGCAACGGGGCTCGGACTGTTTTGGTTTGTGTATACGGAAACCGCGCGTTTGAGGACACGCTCGTAGAGCTGGAGGAAGTTGCGAAGCATGCGGGATTCCGGGTGATCGCGGCAGTTGCAGCCATTGCAGAGCATTCCGTTGCTCGTCAGTTTGCTGCTGGGCGACCGGATGCGCAGGATGCGGCGCAGCTCGCAGAGTTTGCGCAGCAAATTCAGCAAAAGCTGTTGGCTGAGGATGCATCCGAGCCCTCTATTCCCGGCAATCGTCCTTATAAACAAGCTGGAGGTCATCGCATGACACCCGAGGCAATAGAGGATTGCGTCTCCTGCGGTGCATGCGCCGCGGCGTGCCCCGTTTGTGCTATCGACAAGGGCGACCCCAAGCGAGCAGCTGGCGAGACGTGCATCTCCTGCATGCGCTGCATCGCCGTATGTCCGCGAGGCGCTCGCAAGCTTGATCCCAACAAGCTATCCGCTGTTTCCCAGATGCTGGGCAAGGTCTGCGTCGTGCGGAAGGAATGCGAACTCTTTATCTAGCGCAAACGAGATTGGTGCAAGGAGTGTCCCTGGGTGCCGGCAGAAAAGGAACGTCCCTAAGTGCCGCATACCGTTTATCGAAGAAAAAATACCGTTCATCGGTCATAATGGTTGTTTCGGCTTTGGGCTTGTCTACAATAGCTCCCGTAAAAAGAAATGCGGAAGGTTACCGAGTCCCTCGGACGTGGGCCTAACCAAAGTCTTTGAACGGGTGTGTCTCGATGGATGCACTCGCTTGATTTTGGTTGGGCTATATTTATGAAGGGACATGCCACCATGGGTTTCTTTTCTCGCCTGATGGGCGGTTCGGATGAGCAGAAGACTGCAGCTTCCGAGTTCGAAATCCTCGCTCCCGTTTCCGGCGAGCTTGTTCATCTAGAAAATACCAATGACCCCGCTTTTAGCAGCCGTGCCGTGGGCGATGGCGTTGCCGTGGTTCCCCAAGAGGGAACGGTGTGCGCTCCTGTTTCCGGCACCGTCGCGGCGCTGTTTCCGACTGAGCACGCGCTGGGCATCATGTCCGACGACAGCTCTGCTCAGGTGATGCTGCATATCGGAATCGACACTGTTAAGCTTGAGGGCAAGGGCTTCCATGCGCTTGTTGCCCAGGGTGACCATGTCGACGCGGGCCAGCCCCTCGTCGAGGTCGATTTCGACGCGGTCCGCGCCGCCGGCTTCGATCCCACGGTCTTCGTTATCGTGTGCGAGCGCTCGGAGAACTCGACTCTTCGTGAGCATGCTTCCGGCCCTGTTGCTGTTAAAGAGCCTGTCGTCTGGCTTTCCGAGTAAATTCTTGTGGTGGGTACCGTGGTTATCAAGCGAGTTTTTAACAACAACGTCGCAATGGTCACTTCGGACGATGGCTCCGAGCTCATCGTCATCGGTCGAGGCCTCTGCTTTGGCCGTCATGCCGGCGATGCCATCGACGAGGCGTCGATCGAAAAGACCTACGCGTTGCAGGAGGGAACTTCTCAGGATTCGCGTACGATCGACCGCTTGGCACATCTTTTGGAGTCCATCCCCACCGTCAACCTCGTGATTGCCGAGGACATTGTTCAGATGCTCCGTCGAGAGCTCAATGTTGATATCAACGACAAGATTCTCATTGCTCTCGCAGACCATATCAGCCTTGCTTTGGAGCGTGAGCGCAAGGGCGTCTCCTGTGAGAATCCGTTGCTGCTCGAGATCCAGCAGTTCTATCGCAAGGAGTATGCGCTTGCGGGCCGTGCGCTGCAGATTATCAAGGAGTATATGGGCATCCAGATGAGCGAAGAAGAGCAGGGTTTTATTACGCTGCATATCGTCAACGCCACCATGCCGCAGCGCTCCGATCGTTTGATTGTTTCGGTCCAGCTTGTTCGTGACGTGCTTGCGATTGTTTCTGAGCGCTATTCTACGACCCTCGATAACACCTCGCTGCCTTACGAACGTTTCGTTCGTCACCTGCAGTTTTTCGCGCAGCGAGCGCTCGATCCTGCGGCCGGGCAAATCAATGGCGACGCGCTGTTCCGAATCGATGAAACGGCGTATCCGTGCGCATTCTCGTGCGCGGACGCCATAGCCGCCCACTTGTCGTCTACCTATAACGTTGTCGTTACCGATGCCGAGAAGAGTTATCTCGCATATCACATTGTTAACCTGCTTGGAGAACCTGGTCTCTAGGCATAACGTGCCCATACATCGATTGATATAAGGCAAGGCTCATGGTCTTGTCCAGGGCACATCTGTCTTAATTTGCGGAAAAAGGAAGGGGAGTACCGCTATGACCGCAAAAAAGAAGTTCAATTTCAAAGCGCCGTTGGAGGTGTTCGCGAAGTCGATCGTCCAGCCGATGATGTATCTCTCGGTTGCCGGCATCCTGCTCATCGTGGGCATCATTCTGACCAACAAGACCATCTGCGCCATGGTCCCTGTGCTGGGCTTCGGTCCGTTCCAGCTCGTGGGCGCCGTTGTCTATCAGTCGCTGATGTTTATCATCAACAACCTCTCGATTCTGTTCTGCGTGGGCATCGCCGGTGCCATGGCAAAGAAGAACAAGGGCCATGCTTCGCTGATCGCCCTGATGTCGCTCTTCCTGTTCCTGCAGGCTAACAACATCGTGCTCAACGCCACCGGCTCTCTTGCCGAAGCGAACGGCATGCTCGGTCTTACCGGAACCGGCCAGAGCACCGTTATGGGCATCCAGGTGCTCGATACCGGCGTGTTTGGCGGCATCATTCTTGGTTGCATCACCGGTGCCGTGTTCAACAAGTACTCGAACAAGCAGTTCCCCATTGCCCTTTCGATGTTCTCGGGCGTTCGCTTCCCGTTCCTGATCATGATTATCATTTCCTGGATCATGGGCGCTGGCTTCTGCATCGTTTGGCCTCCGGTTCAGGGCGCCATCTCCTCCGTTGCCGGCATCATTAAGGAGTCGGGCAACATCGGTCTGTTTATCTACGGCATGCTCAACAAGCTGCTCGTTCCCACCGGTCTGCACCACCTCATCTACACCCCGTTCCAGTTCTCCGATGTGGGTGGCACCCTGACGCTGGGCGATCAGGTTATCGCCGGCGCCTATCCCATCCGTGTCGCCGAGATGGCAATGACGGGCCAGCCCTTCTCCGATAGCACCTACTTCAACAGCTACACCTTCAACAACCTGTGGCCCTACATCGGCATCGGTCTCGCCTTTATCTTCACCGCTTACAAGGGGAACAAGGATAAGACCAAGGCCGTTATCATCCCGCTGATCATCACCGCCGTGCTCTCCTGCGTGACCGAGCCCATGGACTTCCTCTTTGTCTTTGCCGCTCCCGTGCTCTTTGTCGTTCACTCGGTTCTTTCCGGCATCTTCCTGGTCCTGCTCAAGGTCCTCTCCGTGCCCGCTTCGACTGCAGGCGGCATCATCAACATCGTGGTTTCCAACCTGGTTCTTGGTGTCGATAAGACCAACTGGCCGGTTATGCTGGTGCTTGGAGTCGTCAACGCCGCTCTGTACTTCTTCCTCTTCACCTTCCTTATTAAGAAGCTCAACCTCCACACGCCTGGTCGCGAGGAGGAGTCCGAGCTCGCCGAGTCCGTTGCCGAAGGCGAGGCCGCCGCGTCTGTCGCGGTGAAGCAGGGCGCTGTTGCCGCGGCTCCCGCAGAGGGCGTCGATGCAGGCATTGCCGACCTGGTCGCAGGTCTTGGCGGCAAGGACAACATCGAGGAGCTCGAGAACTGCTTTACGCGTCTCCGCGTGAACGTTAAGAACCCGGACCTCATCAATGAGGACCTCATCAACCACGTGCCCAACAGCGGCATCAACCGCAACGGCAACAATATCCAGATCATCTTCGGCATGAAGGTCGCCGAGATGCGCGACAAGGTCGAAAACGCAATTGAGAAGGAGCAGTAAACAATGATCATTACTCTGTGTGGTGGCGGATCCACCTTTACCCCCGGCATCGTCAAGTCCATCGCCCTGCGCAAGGACGAGCTCGATGTTGACGAGATTCGTCTGTACGACATCAACGAGGAGCGCCAGCGCAAGATCGGCGTGCTCGTGGACTGGATTTTGCACGAGGACCTCGGCCTGGACATCAAGCTCACGGTGACCACCGACAAAAAGACGGCTTTTACCGACGCGAGCTTCGTGTTTGCCCAGATGCGCGTGGGCGGCTACGCCATGCGCGAGCAGGACGAGAAGATTCCGCTGCGTCACGGCTGCGTGGGTCAGGAGACTTGCGGTTGCGGTGGCCTTGCCTACGGCATGCGCACCATCTTCCCCATGGTCGAGCTGATCGATGACGTTGAGAAGTACGCCAAGAAGGACTACTGGATTCTCAACTACTCCAACCCTGCCGCCATCGTCTCCGAGGGCTGCCGTGTGCTGCGCCCCAACGCTCGTATCATCAACATCTGCGACATGCCGATCGCGATTATCGACGTGGTTTGCGCCGCACTCGATATCGACAAGAAGGATGTCGAGTACGATTACTTTGGTCTCAACCACTTTGGTTGGTTCACCTCGATCCGCCACAAGGGCGAGGAGGTGCTCCCGCAGCTGCGTGAGTACATCAAGGAGCATGAGATTCTGCTGCCCGATTCTTACCTCAAGGGCATGGGCTCGCTCATGGCAAAGAAGCCCGAGGAGGCCACTGACGAGCACCCCGAGCAGAATCGCCACACCAAGGGCAGCTGGTACTACGTCTGGAAGGGCGAGTACGAGATCATGGAGTGCTTCCCGGAGTACCTGCCCAACACGTACCTGAACTACTACCTGCAGCAGAAGGAGTTCGTCGAGCATTCCAACCCCGAGCGCACCCGTGCTAACGAGGTTGAGGAGACGCGCGAGAAGAACCTCTTTGATGGTATCGATCACTACGAGAAGACGGGCGAGATCGACGAGAGCACGTTCTATGCGGGCAGCCACGGCGACTGGATTGCCGACCTGGCTATCGCTCTGAAGAACGACACCAAGCAGCGCTTCCTGGTCATTTGCGAGAACAAGGGCGCTATCCCCAACATGCCCTACGACGCCATGGTCGAGCTGCCTGCCTACATTGGCAAGAACGGCCCCGAGGTCATCAGCCGCGACAACATTCCTCTGTTCCAGCAAGGTCTTATGATGCAGCAGCTGAACTCCGAGAAGCTCGTGGTCGAGGCTACGATCGAGGGTTCGTACGAGAAGGCGCTCAAGGCCTTTACGCTCAACAAGACCGTGCCGTCGATGAAGGTTGCCAAGGAGGTTCTCGACGACATGATCGAGGCCAACAAGGGTTACTGGCCCGAGCTTAGCTAAAGACAGAAGGTCGCTGGCACAAAAGAGTCGCTGACCGCAAAACTTGATTAATGCCCCGTCCACGTGATTGCGTGGGCGGGGCATTGTCATTTGGCGCAAAATAACTTGGCCCCTTTGCAACAAAATGATCCGTTTTCCTCCGTCCCCATGGGATCAGCTCTCTGCCGAGTTGTGGTAGAACTAGGGAACGGTTTTGAGGAGGTTGGCATGCTCAATGCGATGTTTTGGGCGCTTGCCTGTTTTGGCGTTGTCGCTGCCGATATAGCCCTGAGCGTGGTTCTGTTTTCAGTTCTCGATGCTGTATCGGTGCTGACGGGCTATCCGATCGACAATCTCGATATCCAATGGTTCCAGGCTGTTGCTCAGACGGCGTCGTTTTTGATGGCGCTGCTTTGGTGGCGTTATCTGTGGCCGCGCTCCTTCATGGCGCGCTGGCAGGGCGAGCGCCCGCTTGGCGGGGGAGCGCGTGGGGCGTGGAAACGCATCGCCTGCGTTATCGTGATCGGTCTTGCCCTGCAGGTGGTCGTTGGCTACGTGACCGACGCTGTGCTGTCGCTGTTGCCTGATGCCGCGGCCGATTATAGCGAACTTGTCGAGGAGACGGGCATGGGCGACACGAGCTATCTGGCCGTCCTGACCACGGTGCTCGGCGCTCCGTTTTGTGAAGAGCTGCTGGTGCGCGGTATCATTTTTGAGTTTTCGCTGCGTGCGTTTAATCCGCAGTGCCGCCCACTTTGGAAGCGCCGGCGTCGTGCGAGCGCGCAGGACGGCGCCATGGTGCCCTGGGCGGCCCCAAGCACGTGGGGTATCGCAGCGGCGATTGTGCTGCA